>CAZGPT010000016.1:0-30002 GCA_964527015.1 uncultured Mycobacterium sp.
CGAACCGGGCGTTCTCCGAGGCGATCAGGATGTCGCAGTACAGCGCCAACTCCAGCCCGCCGGTCACGGCGGCACCGTTGATCGCGCCGATCACCGGCTTGTCCATCGGCGGCCACTTCGGCGAGATATCGGGCAATTCGGTGGTGTTGCCCAACTCCTTGAGGTCCAGGCCGGCGCAGAACACCGGGTCGGCGCCGGTGACGATCACCACGTCGACCTCTTGGTCGGCTTCGGCGTCACGCAGCGCGGCGAAGAACCTGGTCCGAAGAGCGGAGGACAGGGCGTTGCGGGACTCCGGACGGTTCAGCGTCACGGTCCGGACCCGGTCGGTGGTGTCGACCAGCAGGATGTCGCTTGCCATACCGACACCGTAACCGGCGGATGGGAGCCGCACTGCTCTGGTGCCGGGGGGCGATGACTGCGAGGCTGGACTCGTGGCGCACCGGCGGATGATGAACCCGAAGATGGCATTGCTCGTGGGTGCTGCGGTCCTCGCACTGACCACGGTGATCGCAGTAATCCTGACGGTCAGCTATTCGCCCGAACCGGGCTATCGGCGCGCCCCGACCACCCAAGTCACCCCGGTCACCCCAGCTGAACCAGCCCGGGGGACTTCGACATTTCCGGTGCCGCCTCCGCCGCCCCAGCCCGCGTCGACAAATTAGCCGGGTGCTCGGGGCAGTGCCGCTACCGGCAGGATCAACCTGGAGAGCTCACCGTGCCGCAGGGTGTGGGTGCAGGCAACCATTCGGCTGCCTCCGATCGCGGGCTCGCCGGTGCCGAGGTTGCGGGCGAAGCGGGGGTGCGATCCGCCGGCGATCAGGATCCGAAGCCGCGAGCCGGCGCTGAAGCGGTGCGCGATCGGGTCCAGTTCCAGCCGGATGAGGCGCTCCGGGACGGTGCTGAACCGACGGAATCCGTCGCTGACGTTCCGGGACCGGCCGCGGTCGTCGACCTCGCTGACCCGGACGAACACGTCGAAGTGCGGGTTGTCGCAGTGGTAGTCCAGTTCGACGATGGGGGAGCCGCAGACGGTGATCCCGGCGGGCAGCGGTGCACCGGTGAAGGCGAGCACATCGGAGCGCCGGGCCAGCGCGGAGTCGTCCCGGTAGCCGGACCGCCGGGACAACAGCCGGCCGCCGACCGTCGGGGTCGGACGGCGCGGGTCGTAACGGAACGTCGACGCGCGGGAGTCTGCGGCCGGTGCGACGACGCTGAGCAGTCCGCCGGGCTGCGGGTGCAGGATCTGCGCATCCGCAGCGGGCGGCCAATCCGGCAGCCCGGTCCAACCTCGGTCTGCCCGGCCGGTCGTCCGGATGCGGACCGGCGCCGGCCGGGGAGAGGGTCGGGCAGCCGGCCTGGGAGAGGGACTCATAGGCTCGGCCCGGCCGGACAGGTGGCTGCTCAGCCAGGACAGGGTTTCGGTGGCGGTGACGCCGGTGCCGCGGGTGACCATCTGGTCGTGGGTCCACGGCCCGACCGTCATCGCGACGTCGACGCCCCGCTCGCGCAGCTGGTTGAACTGCTCGATGCTCTGATCTAGGAAAACGTCCTGCCACCCGGTGAGCAGCAGAACCGGGACGGTGCAACGCCGCAGGGCCGCCGCCATAGTCATCGGCGCCCAGAACGGGTCGGCCCGGTTGGGGTGCGCCAACCAACTCTCGTACCACGGTGACCGGTCACCGAGCAGGGCCCGCCCGGCTTCGCCCAACGGCACGCCCCGCACCGCCCTTCGCATCCGACGGGTGGCGTTGACCTGGTAGGACAGCCGCCGTCCCGGGCCCTGTTGCTGGTGGGCCATCATGTCCGCCCAGCCGAGGAAGTCGTTGAGGGCGAACGCGCCGGAGCCCCAGGTAGACGTGTAGAGATCGTGCGGGCCGACGGCGACGACCGCGGCGGCCAGTTCCGGCGGCGGGTCGGACAGCAGGGCCCACTGGGTGAAGCCGAGGTAAGACAGCCCAAGGGTGGCGAACGTCCCGGTGAACCACGATTGTGCGCGTAACCACGCCACGGTGTCGGCGGCATCGGAGACCTCGTGCACCATCGGGACGAAGGTTCCGCCGGAACCGAAGGTGCCCCGCACGCTCTGGAACAGCACGTGATAGCCACGGGCCGCGTAGATCCGGGCGTAGACCAGCGAGAACGGGAATGCCCGGCCATAGGGGCCACGTACCAGGATGGTCCCCTGCGGCCGGTCGGTAAGCGGTTGATAGTGGTCGGCGAGCAGGTGCACGCCATCACGCATCGGCACTGCGAGGTTGCGGTGCACCGCGTAGTCCGTCGTCGGCGGTGGCAGTCGCAGGGCATGGCGCATCACCCGATCGGAGATCCTTGTGTTCGCCACCGGGCCAGGATAGGGAGCGCCAGTAGGCTCTACGGTCGTGGCACCCACCCTCTGGGCTATCAGCGACCTGCATACCGGTCACACCGGCAACAAGCCGGTGACCGAGTCGCTGTACCCGTCGACCCCGGAGGACTGGCTGATCGTCGCAGGCGACGTCGCCGAGCGCACCGATGATATCCGCTGGTCACTGGATCTGTTGCGCCGCCGCTTCGCGAAGGTCATCTGGGTGCCGGGCAACCACGAACTGTGGACCACCGGCAAGGACCCCATGCAGGTGTTCGGCAGGGCCCGCTACGACCACCTGGTGCAGATCTGCGACGAGATGGGGGTCCTCACCCCGGAGCACCCCTATCCGGTGTGGACCGAACAGGGCGGCCCCGCCACCATCGTGCCGATGTTCCTGCTCTACGACTACACGTTTCTGCCGCCGGGAACGAGCACCAAGGCCGAAGGCCTGGCCGTCGCCAAGCAGAACAACGTGGTGTGCACCGACGAGTTCCTGCTGTCCTGTGAGCCCTATGCCACCCGGGACGCCTGGTGCGCCGACCGGCTGGCCTACACCCGGGCCCGGCTGGAGGAGCTGGACTGGATGGTCCCCACCGTCCTGGTCAACCATTTCCCGCTGGTCCGCCAGCCCTGCGACATGCTGTTCTACCCGGAGTTCGCGCTGTGGTGCGGAACGACGCACACCGCGGACTGGCATACCCGGTACAACGCGCTGTGCACGGTGTACGGACACCTGCACATCCCGCGAACGACCTGGTACGACGGGGTCCGGTTCGAGGAGGTGTCGGTGGGCTACCCGCGGGAGTGGCGGCGGCGCAAACCCTACCGCTGGCTGCGCCAGGTGCTGCCCGACCCCGACTATGCGCCCGGCTACCTCAACGAGTTCGGCGGGCACTTCATGATCACCCCCGAGATGCGGGCGCAGGCCGAGGCGTTCCGGGACCGGCTGCAAAGCCGGCGTCGGTGACCGGGTACCTGGGCCGGGTGCTGCCCGGCATCGCCGATCTGGTGCACGCCGAGTTGTACGACGACCCGGCCGATCTCGCCCCGCTGCCGGAGGAGGAGGCTTTGATCGCGCGCTCAGTCGCCAAGCGGCGCAACGAGTTCATCACCGTCCGGCACTGCGCCCGGGTGGCGATGGGGCGGCTAGGGCTGCCGCCAGCGCCGATCCTGAAGGGGGAGAAGGGCGAGCCGCGCTGGCCCGATGGGCTGGTGGGCAGTCTGACCCACACCCGGGGGTATCGGGGTGCCGTGGTGGGCCGCAGCACCGCGGTGCGTTCGGTGGGTATCGACGCCGAACCCCACGACGTGCTGCCGGACCGGGTGCTCGAGGCGATCAGCCTGCCCGCCGAGCGACGCCAGATCGCGGCACTGCCGCAGGGACTGCACTGGGACCGGATCCTGTTCTGCGCCAAGGAGGCGACGTACAAGGCCTGGTTCCCGCTGACCGGGCGCTGGCTGGGTTTTGAGGATGCCCACATCAGCTTCGAGCTCGATCCGGACGGTCGCACCGGCAGCTTCGTCTCTCGGGTCCTGATCGACCCGGCTGCCCGGACGGGTCCACCGCTGTCGGAGATGTCCGGGCAATGGTCGGTGACCGGCGGGCTGGCGTTGACGGCGATCGTACTGTGAGCGGGCCCGTCGCTCCCGGCATCGTGGTGGTGGACAAGCCGGCCGGCCTGACCAGCCACGACGTGGTCGGCCGGTGCCGTCGCATCTTCGGTACCCGCAAGGTCGGCCACGCCGGCACCCTGGACCCGATGGCCACCGGTGTCCTGGTGGTCGGTATCGAGCGGGCCACCAAGATCCTCGGCCTGATCAGCGGGACGTCGAAGTCCTATGCGGCAACCATCCGGCTCGGGAGCAGCACGACGACCGATGACGCCGAAGGCGAAGTGCTGGCAGAGGTTTCGGCCGTACCGGTCACCGACGAGCAGATCCGGGCGGGTATCACGTCGCTGCGCGGGGCGATTTCCCAGCGCCCCTCGGCGGTCAGTGCGGTCAAAGTCGGCGGTAAGCGGGCCTACCAGCGGGTGCGCGAGGGCGAGCAGGTGGAACTGCCGGCCCGCACCGTGCGTGTAGAGCGTTTCGCGGCGCTCGCGGTCCGCCGGCAGGGGGAGTTCATCGACGTGGATGTCGAGGTGGACTGTTCGGCGGGCACCTACATCCGGGCGCTGGCCCGTGACCTCGGTGCGGGTCTGGGCGTCGGCGGTCACCTGACGGCGTTGCGGCGCACCCGGGTCGGTTGCTTCGGCTCTGACCGGGCCCGCAACCTTGAAAAGCTCACCGAGCATCCCGCGCTGAGTCACACCCTCGACGCGGCCTGCCTGCTGGCCTTCCCGCGCCGCGATATCACCGCCGAGCAGGCCCTCGCCGCCAGCCACGGTCGGCCGCTGCCGGTTGCGGGAGTCCACGGGATCCATGCCGCGACGGCACCGGGGGGCCGCGTGATCGCGCTGCTCGAGGACCACGGCGATACGACGAAATCGGTGGTGGTGATCCGACCGGCGACCTTATCTTCCTGACAAAATCTTCCTGACGAAATCTTCCTGACGAAATCTTCCTGACGAATCTTCCTGACGAATCTTCCTGACGAGGTCTCATCTTCCTGACGAGGTCTCCCCGACGGGCGGAACTGATTCCAGCCGAGGTTGTCCACAGAGCCGCCACCATCCACAGATCGGGTTCGGGCAGGCCGGCTATCGAACAAATGTTCTATAAAATACAACTATGGGCATCACGGCACCGTTAACCGCTGAGGCGGCCCGCGCTGCAGTCGGTGCCGAGCTCGACGCGATTGAGGCGGCCTACGGTCGACTGCGGGAGACGGGTACGGACCTGGTGGGCAACGCGTTCCGTATTGCGATCGCTCAACGTCTCGAGGATCAACATCGCGTCAATCGCGGACTGTCCTACCGGATATTCGGAGAGATCGCCGAACCAGTCGACGGCGCGGGTGACTCCGGGTTGGCCGCCGGTGTTAGCGTCCGCGACGCTCTTGCAGCGCGGCTGCGGCTGCGCGCCGCAGAGGTCAAGCGCCGGTTTCGGGTGGCCGCTCGGATCCGGCCCCGTAGATCGCTGACTGGACCGGCTCTGGCCCCCGAACTGCCGGAGTTGGCCGCCGCGGTCGAAGCCGGGCAGGTCGACGATGATCACATCGCCGCGGTTTGTCGCGCACTGGACGGACTGCCTGCGTCGGTGGCTACCGTCGACAAGGAGAGCGCGGAGCGCACGTTGGTGCGCCACGCCCGGGAGCAGGATGCTCAGTTCGTCGCGGCGGTCGGCGCGGTGATCGCCGATTGCCTCAACCCCGATGGCACCTTCACAGACCAGGACCGGGCCCGGCGGCGCGGCCTGGTCCTGGGGGGGCAAGGGCCCGATGGCATGAGTCGGCTTGCCGGGTGGCTGGACCCTGAAACCCGGGCCTATCTCGAGGCGGTGGCGGCTGTAGTCCGCCCGGGCCGCCACCACCCCGAGGATCGCCCCGGAGGCGACGGCAGGAGCACCGAACAGCGTTGTCACGATGCACTCAAGCTGGCGCTGAAGAGCGCCATCGCGGCCGGTGGGCTCGGGCGGCACCGCGGGGCACCCGTATCGGTTGTGGTGACGACGACATTGGCCGAACTGGAACAGGCCTCGCGGGCCGCCGCCGATCCGGCTGTTCGGATGCCGCCACCGGCGCGCACCGGCGGCACCGGTCGCCTGCCGATGCGTGACTTGATCCGGCTGGCGGGCGAATCGATCCACTACCTCGCGGTCTTTGAAAACCATTCGCAACGTCCGCTCTACCTCGGACGTAGCCGGCGCCTCGCCACAGCCGATCACCGCATCATCTGCCACGCCCGTGATCGCGGCTGCACCAAACCGGACTGTTTCGTGGGCGGTTACGACTGTGAGATTCACCATGCGCGGCAGTGGGGCGCCGGCGGAGCGACCGATGCGGACAACCTCTTCTTCGGTTGTGGAACCGACCACGCCGCAGTGACAGGCGGCACCTACACCACCACCGTCGCCGAGGACGGCCGCATAGCCTGGAGTGACGGCACCGGGCCGCCACGAATCAACGAAGTCCACCACCTCGAACGATCACTCGGTGACCCGCGAATACCCGTTGACCCGCGAATACCCGGTGAACCAGAAAGGCCATCGGATGACGACCTGGGGTGACCCGACAGCGGGTTGCCGTATCTCCGAAGCGGATCCAGCAGCGGCCAGAGCGTCGGCCGTCGCTGGCCGCGGTTGTCAGTCCATCGGCCGGTTCGGGCCCGCCGCCCCGTATTCTGATCAGCGTGGAGCGCTGGCGCGGACAGGACGACATTCCGTCCGACTGGGGTCGTTGCGTGCTGACCATCGGAGTGTTCGACGGGGTGCACCGCGGCCATGCCGAGCTCATCGCCCGCGCGGTCAAGTCCGCCCGGGCCCGTGGTGTGCCCACGGTGCTGATGACCTTCGACCCGCACCCGATGGAGGTCGTCTACCCGGGCAGCCACCCGGCACAGCTGACCACCCTGGCCCGCCGGGCCGAACTGGTCGAGGAACTCGGCATCGACGTGTTCCTGGTGATGCCGTTCACCCTCGACTTCATGAAACTCACCCCGGAGCGTTATATCCATGAGCTGCTCGTCGAGCGGTTACACGCCCTGGATGTGGTGGTGGGGGACAACTTCACGTTCGGCAAGAAGGCCACCGGCAATGTCGAGACGCTGCGCAAGGCCGGCGAACGACTGGGCTTCGCGGTGGAGTCGGTGTCGCTGGTCGCTGACCAGCAACAGAGCGAGGCGGTCACCTTCTCCTCGACCTACATCCGGGCGTGTGTGGATGCCGGCGATATGGTCGCCGCCGCCGAGGCGCTCGGCCGCGTACACCGTGTCGAGGGTGTGGTCGTGCGCGGGGACGGCCGGGGGCGTGGTCTGGGCTATCCCACCGCCAACGTCGCCCCGCCGATGCACTCGGCGATTCCGGCCGACGGGGTGTACGCAGCCTGGTTCACGGTGCTGGGTCAGGGTTCCGGGACCGGACCGGTGGTACCCGGCGAGCGTTATCCGGCTGCGGTGTCGGTGGGCACCAACCCGACATTCTCCGGGCGTACCCGCACGGTGGAGGCCTTCGTCCTCGACACCTCCGCGGATCTGTACGGACAGCATGTTGCGGTGGACTTCGTCGCCCGGATCCGCGGCCAGGAGAAATTCGGTGCGATCGACGACCTGATCCAGGCCATGGGGCGCGACACCGAGAAGGCCCGTGGCATTTTGGCCGCCCAGCCCTGAACCGTTAAGCTTCGCCGGCGTGCGCTGCGGTCCGCGGTGGCCACGCCCCGATCCTCATTCGCGGCACTGAAAAGATGGAGAACCCCCATGGCGTTGACCGCCGAGCAGAAGAAGGAAATTCTGGGCTCTTACGGCCTGCACGAGACCGACACCGGTTCGCCCGAGGCCCAGGTGGCGCTGCTGACCAAGCGCATCACCGATCTCACTGAGCACCTCAAGGCGCACAAGCACGACCACCACTCCCGACGCGGGCTGCTGCTGCTGGTGGGTCGCCGGCGCCGGCTGCTCAAGTACGTGGCCCAGGTCGATGTCGCGCGTTACCGCTCGCTGATCGAGCGACTCGGCCTGCGTCGCTGAATACCGTGCCATCGGGTTCAACGCCCGTCCCGGTGTAATGTAAGGACGTTGCGAGCCGTTTTCGGCCCGCGCATCGGGTGCGTTCGGGCACATCCGCGTGACTCGCACCCGCGTCTCCCTGGCGGAGTCTTCCTGAACGGGCGGTCTTCGGTAGTGGCTGCCGGGCTGTAGTGCGGGCCGGCCGCTTCGATCGACGGCCGTGGCCGTATCTGGAGGTTCACCTCGGGCTCGGACCCACCGATCCCGGTAGCGGCGACGCGAAATCAATAGTGAATACCCAGAAAGGCTTTACGGACCTACATGTCTGTCGCTGAAATCGACGAAGGCGTCTTCGAAGCAACCGCCACCATTGACAACGGGAAGTTCGGCACCCGTACCATCCGGTTCGAGACCGGCCGAGTGGCCCAGCAGGCCGCCGGCGCCGTGGTCGCCTACCTCGATGACGAAACCATGCTGCTGTCGGCGACGACCGCCAGCAG
Organism: uncultured Mycobacterium sp.; assembly: GCA_964527015.1. Taxonomy (GTDB): domain Bacteria; phylum Actinomycetota; class Actinomycetes; order Mycobacteriales; family Mycobacteriaceae; genus Mycobacterium. The sequence continues at coordinate 8,454 of CAZGPT010000016.1, forward strand.
AGCCCCCAAGGAACATTTCGACTTCTTCCCGCTGACCATCGATGTCGAGGAGCGGATGTACGCCGCGGGTCGCATCCCCGGCTCGTTCTTCCGGCGTGAAGGCCGGCCATCCACCGATGCCATCCTCACCTGCCGGCTGATCGACCGGCCGCTGCGCCCGACGTTCGTCTCCGGCCTGCGAAACGAGATCCAGGTCGTGGTGACCATCCTGAGCCTGGATCCCAACGACCTCTACGACGTGTTGGCGATCAACGCCGCATCTGCGTCCACCCAGATCTCCGGCCTGCCGTTCTCCGGTCCGGTGGGCGGCGTCCGGGTGGCGCTCATCAAGGACCAGTGGGTGGCGTTCCCCACCGTCGAGCAGCTCGAGGAGGCGGTGTTCGACATGGTCGTCGCCGGCCGCGTCGTGCACGACGGCGATCAGGCAGGTGATGTCGCCATCATGATGGTCGAGGCGGAGGCTACCGACAAGGTCATCGACCTGGTCGCCGGCGGCGCGAGCGCACCCACCGAAAGCGTTGTGGCCGAGGGCCTCGAGGCGGCCAAACCGTTCATCTCGGCACTGTGCAAGGCGCAGCAGGACCTGGCCGGCCGGGCCGCGAAACCGGTCGCCGACTACCCGCTGTTCCCCGACTACCAGGAGGACGTGTACACCGCGGTGGCAGCGGCCGCCGGCGACGACCTCGCGCAGGCCCTGCAGATCCCCGGTAAGGCCGAGCGCAACGACCGCACCGACGAGATCAAGGTCGAGGTGCTCAACAAGCTCGGCGAGACCTTCGCCGGCCGGGAGAAGGAGATCGGAGCCGCCTACCGGTCACTGACCAAGAAGCTGGTGCGCCAGCGCATCCTCACTGATCATTTCCGGATCGACGGCCGCGGTATCACCGATATCCGGGCCCTCAGTGCCGAGGTTGCGATCATCCCGCGGGCACACGGCAGCGCGCTGTTCGAGCGCGGTGAGACCCAGATCATGGGTGTCACCACACTCGACATGGTCAAGATGGCCCAGCAGATCGACTCGCTGGGGCCGGAGAAGTCCAAGCGTTATATGCATCACTACAACTTCCCGCCGTATTCGACCGGCGAGACCGGTCGGGTCGGTTCGCCGAAGCGGCGCGAAATCGGTCACGGCGCACTGGCGGAGCGGGCACTGATGCCGGTTCTGCCCAGTGTCGAGGAGTTCCCCTACGCCATCCGGCAGGTGTCCGAGGCGCTGAGCTCCAATGGTTCGACGTCGATGGGGTCGGTCTGCGCCTCGACGTTGTCGATGCTGAACGCCGGTGTTCCGCTCAAGGCGCCGGTTGCCGGTATCGCGATGGGACTGGTGTCCGATGAGGTCGACGGGGAAACCCGCTACGTCGCCCTCACCGACATCCTGGGCGCCGAGGACGCCTTCGGCGATATGGACTTCAAGGTGGCAGGGACCAAGGACTTCGTTACCGCGCTGCAGTTGGACACCAAGCTCGACGGTATTCCCTCGCAGGTGCTCGCCGGTGCCCTGGCCCAGGCCAAGGATGCCCGTACCACCATCTTGGCGGTGATGGCCGAGGCCATCGACGAACCCGATGAGATGAGCCCGTACGCGCCTCGCGTCACCGCGATCAAGGTGCCGGTCGACAAGATCGGCGAGGTCATCGGACCCAAGGGCAAGATGATCAACTCGATCACCGAGCAGACCGGCGCCTCGATCTCCATCGAGGATGACGGCACGGTGTTCGTCGGCGCCACCGACGGTCCGTCGGCACAGGCGGCGATCGACATGATCAACGCGATCGCCAACCCCCAGCTGCCCAAGATCGGGGAGAGGTTCCTCGGAACGGTGGTCAAGACCACCGACTTCGGTGCGTTCGTCTCACTGCTGCCCGGCCGCGACGGTCTGGTTCACATCTCCAAGCTCGGCCGCGGCAAGCGGGTCGCCAAGGTGGAGGACGTGGTCAAGCTGGGCGACAAGTTGCGCGTCGAGATCGCCGATATCGACAACCGCGGCAAGATTTCGCTGATTCCGGTCGCCGAGGACACTGCCGCTGACGCGCCGGCGCCCGCCGGCGCGACCGCGGGTAGCTGACGTCGGGCAGGCCTGCAGCGACTCGGCGATGAAGAACGACCGTGTCGACCGTTCGGCCGTCCGGCGCACCGTGCTGCCGGGCGGCCTGCGGGTCGTCACCGAGTTCGTGCCGTCGGTGCACTCGGCGTCAGTGGGTCTGTGGGTCGACGTCGGCTCACGCGATGAGGGCACCACCGTCGCCGGTGCTGCCCACTTCCTGGAACACCTGTTGTTCAAGGCCACACCGACCCGCACCTCGGTCGAAATTGCTCAGGCAGTCGACGCGGTCGGGGGTGAACTGAACGCCTTCACCACCAAAGAGCACACCTGTTACTACGCCCATGTGCTCGACGACGACCTGGAGATGGCCGTCGACCTGGTGTCCGATGTGGTTCTCAACGGGGTGTGCGCGGCCGCCGACGTCGAGGTGGAACGCGACGTTGTGCTGGAGGAGATCGCCATGCGCGACGACGACCCCGAGGACACCCTCGGGGATGTCTTCCTCACCGCCATGTTCGGTGACCATCCGGTGGGCCGACCGGTGATCGGCAGCGTCGAGTCGGTGTCGGCCATGACGCGAAACCAACTGCGGTCATTCCACGTTCGTCGCTACGTTCCCGATCGGATGGTCCTTGCGGTGGCCGGCAATATCGAGCATTCCCGCGTGGTCGCGCTGGCACGGCAGTACTTCGGCGCCCGACTGGTCAAAGGCGCACGGCCCCGGCCACCGCGCAAGGGTGCCGGACGACCTGCCGGCCAGCCCGGGCTGACACTGGTTAATCGGGATTCCGAGCAGAGTCATCTGACCCTCGGGGTCCGGGTGCCGGGCCGCAACTGGAACCACCGGTGGGCACTGCTGGTGCTCAACTCCGTGATCGGGGGTGGGCTCAGTTCGCGTCTTTTCCAGCAGATCCGGGAGAGCCGCGGGCTCGCATACTCCGTCTACTCCGCCATCGACACGTTCGCCGACAGCGGGGCACTATCTGTGTATGCGGGTTGTCTGCCGGAGCGTTTCGGTGAGGTGGTGCGGCTCACAGCGGAGGTTCTCGAGACCGTGGGCCGCGACGGCATCACCGATGCCGAATGCCGAATTGCCAAGGGCTCGTTGCGCGGTGGTCTGCTGCTGGGGTTGGAGGATTCAGCGTCCCGGATGAACCGCCTGGGTCGCAGCGAGTTGAACTACGGCGAATACCGCACCGTCACCGAGACCTTGCGGAGTATCGAGGAGATTTCGGTCGAAGAGGTCAACGCCGTAGCGCGCAGGGTACTGTCCGGCCGGTTCGGGGCGGCGGTCCTCGGCCCGCATCGCACCAAACGTTCACTGCCGCGACAGCTCCGCGAGATGGCGGGCTAGCTGACCGCCCCGGTGCTGCCCTGGCTGCTCGGGCGCGGCTGAGTTCAGGCCAGCACGCCCGCCGGATCGGTGTAGTTCAGTCCCAGATCGTGGGCGACCTGCTCGCTGAGCAGCTGCCCGTCGTGCGTCGACAGGCCCGCAGCCAGGGTGGGATCGGCCAGGCAAGCCTCCCGCCAGCCCTTTCCGGCCAGCGTGATGACGTAGGGCATGGTCGCGTTGGTCAACGCGTAGGTGGAGGTGCGCGGAACCGCGCCGGGCATATTGGCGACACAGTAGAAGACGGCGTCATGCACCCGGAACGTCGGTTCGTCGTGGGTGGTGGGACGCGAATCCTCGAAACAGCCCCCCTGGTCGATCGCGATGTCCACCAGGACCGCGCCCGGCCTCATCTGGGCGACATTCGCATTGGTGACCAGCTTAGGGGCTTTGGCACCAGGCACCAGCACCGCACCGATCACCAGATCGGCCTCCTTGACCGCGGTCTCCAGGTCCAACCTCGAGGAGTAGCGGGTTTCGATGGCGCCGCCGTATTCGGAGTCGATCTTGCGGAGGGTGTTGATATTGAGGTCGAACACCGTCACGTGTGCGCCCATGCCCCAGGCGACGGCGGCGGCATTGTCGCCGGCCATTCCACCGCCGATCACAACGACCTTGGCCGGGGCCACGCCGGGCACGCCACCCATCAGCACACCGCGGCCACCCTGGGTGCGCATCAGGTGATAGGCGCCCACCTGTGCGGAGAGCCTGCCGGCAACCTCGCTCATCGGAGCCAGCAGGGGCAGCCCTCCATCGGGGGTCTGCACCGTCTCGTAGGCGATCGAGGTGGTACCCGAGGCCAGCAGTGCGTCGGTACAGGGTCGCGACGCGGCTAGATGCAGGTAGGTGAACAGCACCTGCCCCTTGCGCATCCGGGTGTACTCCGGCGCGATGGGCTCCTTGACTTTCAACACCAGGTCGGCTTGTTCCCACACCTGATCGGCGGTCTCGACCATCCGGGCGCCGGCCGCCTCGAAATCGGCGTCGCCGATCGCCGAGCCTTCCCCGGCGCCGCACTGGACCAGCACATCGTGGCCCCGGCGGGCCAGCTCAGCGACACCGGCGGGGGTGATGGCGACGCGGTATTCGTTGTTCTTGATCTCAGTCGGGATGCCGACGCGCACGGGGATCTCCTGGTTCGCGGAAGTCGCTGAATGTCTGGCATCAGTGTGGAGAAGTTTCGACACTTCGGCAACGAATCGACGGTTTTGGGTCTCTGCCGGAGTTCCCCGGGCTCGTGTTGGTGCGGCCCCGCTACGCTGCTGGCATGGCGGCTGTCATGCGGGTCGGGGTGCTGGGTGCCAGGGGCAAGGTCGGTACCGCGATGTGCACGGCGGTGCGGGCCGCCGACGACCTCGAACTGAGCGCGGAGATCGACGCCGGGGACGCGCTGAGCAGGCTCTGTGACAGCAACACCGGGATCGTCATCGACTTCACCCATCCCGACGTCGTGATGGACAACCTGCAATTTCTCATCGACAACGGTATCCACGCCGTCGTCGGTACCACCGGCTTCACCGAGGCTCGCGTTCAGCGGGTGCGTGGCTGGCTGGCCGACAAACCGGACACCGGTGTGCTGATCGCCCCGAACTTCGCGATCGGTGCGGTGTTGTCGATGTACTTCGCACAGAAGGCGGCACCGTACTTCGAGTCGGCGGAGGTGATCGAACTGCACCATCCGCAGAAGGCGGATGCTCCGTCGGGCACCGCCACCCGTACCGCCGAACTCATCGCGCGGGTCCGAAAAGGGATGCCCCCCAATCCCGATGCCACCAGTACGGGACTTCCCGGCGCGCGCGGCGCCGATGTCGATGGCGTTCCGGTGCACTCGGTTCGGCTGACCGGATTGGTAGCCCATCAGGAAGTGCTCTTCGGCACCACGGGCGAGACGCTGACCATTCGCCACGACAGTCTGGACCGCACCTCCTTCGTGCCCGGTGTGCTGCTTGCCGTGCGCCGAATCGCCCGACGGCCGGGGCTGACCATCGGCCTCGAACCCCTGCTGGACCTGTGAGACCACGTCTGCTGATCGGCTTTCTCTGCCTTGCTCTGCTGTTCTACTTCGCCCTGCTGACGCGCACCGCCCTGGCGCTGTTCCGGACCGGGACGCCGAGTGCGATCGCCCTGGGTCTCGGGGTGCTGCTGCTGCCGATGGTCGGCGCCTGGGCCGTGATCGCGACCCTGCGTTCCGGGATAGCCATGGGGCGGTTGGCTCGGCAGGCCGCCGATGAAGGGGTCGATCTCGACGTCTCCGATCTGCCGAGGATGCCATCGGGCCGGATCCGGCGCGACGCCGCCGACGCGCTGTTCGAGACCGTCCGGACCGACGCCGAGGCCCGGCCGGATGATTGGCGGGCCTGGTACCGGTTGGCGCGAGCCTACGATTACGCCGGCGATCGGGCGCGGGCCCGCGAAACGATGCGCAGAGCCGTCGAGTTGGAGTCCGGGCAGCACGATGAGTAGGCGGACGCGATGAGCAGACCGACAGTGCCAAGACTGCTGATCGTGCATCACACGCCCTCGCCGCACTGCGCCGAGATGTTCGATGCGGTCGTCTCCGGGGCCACCGACCCCGATATCGACGGTATCGAGGTGGTGCGCCGCCCGGCCCTGACCGTGTCGCCGTCGGAGATGCTGGAGGCCGACGGCTACCTCTTGGGCACACCGGCGAACCTCGGCTATCTCAGTGGTGCGCTCAAGCATGCATTCGACTGCTCGTACTACCAGCTGCTCGACAGCAGCCGGGGCCGGCCGTTCGGCGTCTTCATGCACGGTAACGAGGGCACCGAGGGGGCCGAACGTGGCGTGGCCGCGATCACGAACGGATTGGGCTGGCGCAGAGTTGCCGAGAACGTGTTGGTTTCCGGCAAGCCGGGCAAGTCCGATCTGGAGGCGTGCTGGAACCTCGGCGCGACGGTTGCCGCCCACTTGATGGACTGACTACCGCGCCGCTGTGCCTGCGGGCGCTGACAGCGGGCGGTCGGCCAGCGGTTGGTTATGCCCGGTGGGATGTCAGGCAATTACCTCCGGGGGTGCCTCGGTCCGACGACTGGCCGGTACCGTCCGGCGTCGTATCCGGCGGCCCCCGGCTGCGACGGGAGCGTACGCGGATTGCCGTTGGTGCGGCAGCGCCGACGGTTCAAGCCTGTGCACCACGGCGTCGGCCTGCCGCCTGGCAGGAAACGCCGTAACGTCATCGCTGTCGTATTCGGTGGGAAGATTCAGCGTTGCCAACAGGGTCGCCAACGTGACTCGAAGTTGCCGCGATTCGGCGAGCGCCGGGTGTACGCTTCCGGCCGTGGTGATCGCCCCGCACCTGCCGACTGCCTCGGCCAGTTAGGTCAAGGCTCGAGCCCAGGGCCGGCGAGTTGGATAGTAGGTGCGATGAGCAGCGTTTTATCCGGGTACCAAAAAATAAATCGGTAACTTATCTGTGCGTTTCCGGCGAGGTTGCACCGCGTCTGCGATACGGGACGCCACAGGCGGCTCGCCAGCCGTGAGCCGAGGCAGTTCGAGGCAGCTGAAGAATTTCGAAAAAGGTTTGAGAAAGTGAGGCGCGATGCCGGGAATCGCAGACTTGGCGCTCGGGGCCGCCCCGATTTTTGGCGGCGCTCTGATGGGCGTCCTTGCCGGGAACCTCAAGGGTCCCGACTACCGTGCCAGCATCAAGACCGATCTCGAACTGCTGTCGAAGATTCCGCCGGAGAACACCGAGTTGCGGGCGGCACTGCAGCGAACCATCGACCAGCGGATCGGCGATCTGGTGGTCACCATGGACAAGGGCCGTGAACTGAGGCAGTCGGCGGTCGGCTACCGGGGCGACTGGCGAGACGCCGTTGTCGCCATCTGTGCGGTCTTGTTCACGGTGGTGTGGTGGAACGTCGACCACGACCGGGCTAACTGGCTGGTGATGTTCGTCTTCCTCATCCTGCTCAGCATCGTGACCGCGCTCTACGCCGCCCGGGACATCCTGGCGACGGCGCTGCGGCCGTTCCGACGCGGCGGGCGATCAGCGGTCTGAGTACGTACCGAAGAAGGTTTCCACCGCCCGCCAGTGCCGATCCGCGGCGGCGCGGTCGTAGGTGGTGTTATCGGTGACGGCAAAACCGTGGGCCGCCGCGTACCACTCGATGAGATGTTCGACGCCCGCCCGCGTGAGTGCGGTGTCGAATGTCGCGGACTGCTCCGGGGTGTAGGACGGGTCGTTCTCGGCCGCACCGATGTACAGCGCCGCCCGGATCCGGTTGGCCAGCAGGTGCGGGCTGTCGGAATCGTCGCCAACCAGTCCGCCGCCGTGAAACGACATCGCCGCACTGACCCGCTCGGGGACCCGGCCGGCCACCATCAGCGATGTTCGCCCGCCCATGCAGTAGCCGGTGGCGCCGAACCGGTCGCCCGTCACATCGGGCCGTGCCCCAAGACAGTCGAAGAACGCCCCAGCGTCGGAGGCCATCATCTCGGGCGTGATCGTGGCCATCATCGATACGATCCGGTGGCGTTCGGCCTTGTCGCTGAAGACGGTTTTCATGTCGAACGGTTCCCACCGGCCGCTGCGGTAGTACACGTCGGGCAGCAGAACCACGTAGCCCAAGGCGGCCAGCCTCGCGGCCATCGCGTGGAACACCGGCCGTGTACCTCCCGCGTCGGGATACATGACGATCCCGGGCCAGCGGCCGTCGAGGTCGCCCGCGGGTTCCGGTATGCAGATCACCGCGGGGCAGATTCCGTCCGGGGTGGTGATCGTCTCGGTGATGGTGGGCATGGCTGTCGTCCTACCACGCGGGCTCGGTCCTGAACCTGCGGGCTCCGCAAGTAAACTGGACTCCGTGCCGATTCCGACCCCCTACGAGGACTTGCTGCGGCTGGTGCTCGAGCAGGGCACACCCAAATCCGACCGGACCGGGACGGGCACCCGCAGCCTGTTCGGCCGGCAACTGCGCTACGACCTATCGGCCGGTTTCCCGCTGATCACCACCAAGAAAGTCCACTTCAAGTCGGTGGCCTACGAGCTGTTGTGGTTTCTGCGCGGTGAATCCAATGTCGCCTGGCTGCACCGGCACGGCGTCACCATCTGGGACGAATGGGCCTCTTCCGCAGGGGATCTCGGTCCGGTCTACGGAGTCCAGTGGAGATCCTGGCCGACACCCTCCGGAGAGCAGATCGATCAGATCAGCGCGGCACTGGAACTGCTTCGAAACGATCCGGACTCCCGGCGCATCATCGTGTCGGCCTGGAACGTCGCCGACCTTCCCCGGATGGCGCTGGCTCCGTGTCACGCGTTTTTCCAGTTCTACGTCGCGGGGGGCAAGCTGAGCTGTCAGCTGTACCAGCGCAGCGCCGATATGTTCCTCGGGGTGCCGTTCAACATCGCCAGCTACGCCCTGCTGACCCACATGATGGCCGCCCAGGCCGGGCTCGAGGTCGGCGACTTCGTCTGGACCGGCGGCGACTGCCACATCTACGACAACCACACCGCCCAGGTCGCCGAACAATTGAGGAGGGACGCGCGGCCATACCCGGAACTGCATCTGGCCCGACGCGACTCGATCTTCGACTACACCTATGCCGATATCGGCATCCGCGACTACGATCCGCACCCGGCGATCAAAGCCCCTGTCGCGGTATGACTCTCGGACTGATCTGGGCGCAGTCGAGCTCCGGTGTGATCGGCCGCGACGGGGGTATCCCGTGGGCGCTACCGGAAGACCTCGCGCACTTCAAACGGCTGACCATGGGGCACACCGTGGTGATGGGCCGGCGGACCTGGGAGTCGCTGCCGGTGCGGGTCCGCCCGCTGCCGGGCAGACGCAATGTCGTCGTGAGCCGCAACTCCGGGTACCGGGCCGCGGGTGCCGATGTGGTCGCCTCCATCGAGGCCGCTTTGAGCGACTCCGACACCTGGGTTATCGGTGGTGCGGAGATCTATCACCACGTGATGCCGCTGGCGGGCCGGTGCGAGGTCACCGAGGTGGACATCGATCTGCGGTTGCGTGACGACGACGCATTGGCGCCGATGCTCGACGCATCCTGGGTGGGTAGCACCGGCGACTGGCAGGACAGCACTTCGGGGTTGCGTTACCGGTATTACAGCTACCGTCGTCGCTGATCACCCCCGCGGTGGGTGCCGCCGTGCGCCGACTTCGGCCGGCCCCAAAAGCGCCGCTAAGGTGAGCCTGTGGCCGAGACCGCGCCCCTGCGCGTGCAACTGATTGCCCGGACGGAGTTCCTGGCGCCCCCGGACGTGCCGTGGAGCACCGACGCCGACGGTGGCGAGGCGCTGCTGGAGTTCGCCGGCCGCGCCTGCTACCAGAGCTGGGCCAAACCCAATCCGCGCACCGCGACCAACACCGGCTATCTGCGGCACATCATCGACGTGGGCCACTTCGCGGTGCTCGAGCATGCATCGGTGTCCTTCTACATCACCGGTATCTCGCGGTCCTGCACCCACGAGTTTGTTCGGCACCGGCACTTCTCCTACTCGCAGTTGTCCCAGCGCTATGTTCCCGCCGACGAGGCACAGGTAGTGCTGCCGCCCGGGTTGGAGGACGACCCCGAACTGCAGCAGATCGTTCTCGCAGCCGCCGATGCCAGCCGCGTCGCCTACCTGGAACTGCTGGCCAAACTCGAAGCGAGGTTCGCCGGCGCTCCCAATGCGGTACTGCGCCGCAAGCAGGCCCGCCAGGTGGCCCGCGCGGTACTGCCCAACGACACCGAAACGCGGATCGTGGTAACCGGCAATTACCGGGCCTGGCGGCACTTCATCGCGATGCGCGCCAGCGAACACGCCGACGTCGAGATCCGCCGCGTGGCCATCACCTGCCTACGCGAACTGGTATCGGTCGCCCCCGCGGTGTTCGCCGATTTCGAGATCAGTGCGCTGCCCGACGGCAGCGAGGTGGCGACCAGCCCGCTTGCTACAGAGGTCTAGGGTCCTGCGGGTAACCTAGGAGCCCGTGAGTACCAGTGGGTTCGATGCCGGGGCGAGGCTGGGCACGGTTCTGACGGCCATGTCGACCCCCTTCGCGGCCGACGGCACGCTAGATACCGCGACAGCCGCGCGGCTGGCCACCCGGCTGGTCGACGGCGGCTGTGACGGACTGGTGTTGTCCGGGACCACCGGGGAGTCGCCGACCACCACCGACGACGAGAAGATCAGCCTGCTGCGTGCGGTCCTCGAGGCTGTCGGTGACCGGGCCCGCATCATCGCCGGCGCCGGAACCTATGACACCGCGCACAGCGTGCGACTGGCCCAGGCCTGCGCATCGGAGGGCGCGCACGGTCTGCTCGTCGTGACGCCCTACTACTCGCGACCACCGCAGAGCGGGTTGGTGGCCCACTTCAGCGCCGTCGCCGATGCCACCGACCTGCCGATCGTGGTTTACGACATCCCTCCGCGTTCGGTGGTACCCATCGAGTGGAGCACCCTCCGCGTGCTGGCGCGGCACCCCAATATTGTGGCGGTCAAGGACGCCAAAGGTGACCTGCACGGCGCCGCTCAGATCATGGCCGAGACCGGTCTGGCCTACTACTCCGGCGATGATGCGCTGAACCTTCCCTGGCTGGCAGTCGGGGCGGTGGGCTGTATCAGCGTCTGGGGTCACCTCGCCGCCGGACAGTTGCGAGACATGATCGGCTACTTCAACTCCGGCGACCTCGCCACCGCCCGCAAGATCGCGGTCGCGCTGGGGCCACTGAACGCGGCGCAGAACCGGCTGGGCGGCGTGACACTGGTCAAAGCGGGCCTGCGGCTGCAGGGCTTCGACGTCGGGGACCCCAGATTGCCGCAGATGCCCGCCACCCCGGAGCAGCTCGACGAACTGGCCGAGGGCCTGCGGGCGGCCGGGGTGCTTGGGGCCGATTCGCCCGCCGGGCGGCTCCAGTGATGATGAACGCCGGCCTCCGCCCGCCGGCCCCGCTGGCCCCGGGCGCGCTGAGAGTTACCGCCCTCGGTGGTATCAGCGAAATCGGCCGGAACATGACGGTTTTCGAGCATCTCGGTCGACTGCTGATCGTGGACTGCGGGGTGTTGTTCCCCGGACACGACGAGCCCGGCGTCGACCTCATTCTCCCGGACCTGCGCCATATCGAGGATCGGCTCGACGATATCGAGGCGCTGGTGCTCACCCACGCGCACGAGGACCATATCGGTGCTATCCCGTTCCTGCTCAAACTCCGCAGCGACATCCCAGTGGTCGGATCGAAGTTCACCCTCGCCCTGGTCGCCGCCAAGTGCCGGGAACACCGCATCAAACCTCAGTTCGTCGAAGTGCATGAGGGACAACGCAGTACACACGGTGTCTTCGAATGCGAGTACTTCGCGGTCAACCACTCAATTCCGGACGCGCTGGCCATCGCGATCCACACCGGCGCGGGCACGGTACTGCACACCGGCGACATCAAACTCGACCAGCTGCCGCTGGACGGGCGGCCCACCGACCTGCCCGGGATGTCGCGCCTCGGTGACGCCGGAGTCGACCTGTTCCTGTGCGACTCCACCAACGCCGATATTCCCGGCGTCGGCCCGTCGGAGAGCGAGGTCGGCCCGACGTTGCACCGGCTGATCCGAAACGCGGAGGGCAAACGGGTGCTGGTCGCCTGTTTCGCCTCAAACGTCGACCGGGTGCAGCAGATCATCAATGCGGCGGTCGCGCTGGGCCGCCGGGTGTCGTTCGTCGGCAGGTCGATGGTGCGGAATATGGCCATCGCGAGGGAACTGGGCTTCCTCACCGTCGATGACTCCGACGTCGTCGACATCGCCGCAGCCGAGGCGATGCCACCCGACCGACTGGTGCTCATCACCACCGGCACCCAGGGTGAACCCCTCTCGGCGCTGTCCCGGATGTCACGTGGTGAGCACCGCAGTATCTCCGTCACCGCCGATGATCTCATCATCTTGTCCTCATCGCTGATCCCGGGCAATGAGGAGGCGGTCTTCGGGGTCATCGACGCGCTGTCGAAAATCGGCGCCCGGGTGGTGACCAACCAGCACGCCCGGGTGCATGTCTCGGGCCACGCCCACGCCGGCGAGCTGCTGTTCCTTTACAACGCGGTACGGCCGCGCAACGTGATGCCGGTCCACGGGTACTGGCGGCATCTGCGGGCCAACGCCGAACTGGCAGCCCGAACCGGGGTTCCCGAGGACTCCATCATGCTGGCGGAGAACGGGGTGAGCATCGACCTTACGGCGGGCGCCACCGCCATCGCCGGTGCCGTCCCGGTGGGCAAGATGTTTGTCGACGGACTGGTCAGCGGCGATGTGGGCGAGACCACTCTGGGGGAGCGGCTCACTCTCAGTTCAGGTTTCGTGGCCGTGACGGTGGTGCTGCGGCGGGGTACCGGCCGGATGGCCGCGCCGCCGCATCTGCACTCCCGTGGCTTCTCCGAAGATCCCAAAGCCTTGGAGCCGGCGGCTGGCCGGGTTGAAAAGGAGTTGGAATCTCTTGCCGCCGAAGGGGTTACCGACCCGGCGCGGATTGCCCAGGCGGTGCGCCGCGCCGTCGGAAAATGGGTCGGTGAGGCCTATCGGCGTCAGCCGATGATCGTACCGACGGTGCTTGAGGTCTAGCCCGCAAAAACGGGCTCAGCGTTTGTTGACGAAGCCGGCGTCCACCGGCAGAGCTACCCCGGTGATGTATCGGGCGGCGTCCGATACCAGCCAGGCCACCGCGTTGGCGATGTCCTGCGAGTCAAGGGTCTGGACCGGAAGCGCGTTGGTCAGATCCGGGCCGCCGACATCGTGCTGCGCCACGCCTTCCAGCCAGGAGCGGGTGGCGTCGTTGTCGATCATCGGTGTGTCGACCCCGGACGGATGTACTGAATTGACCCGAATATTATGCGGTGCAAGAAAATTCGCGTATGCACGCATGAGCCCGACCATGCCGTGCTTGGCAGCGGTGTATCCGATGGAACCGGCGATCGGCGCGCCTATGCCGACCAGTCCGGCGACCGAACTGGTCAGGATTATCGACCCGCCCTGGCCCTGCCGAATCAGTGGCCGCATCGCCACATCCACGGTCTGATAGGCGCCGGTCAGGTTGACGTCGATGACATCCTGCCAGGCGTTGTCGCCCGCCATGGGGGCGATTCCGGCGTTCGCGATGACGATATCTAACCGCCCCAGTTCGGCGAGGCCCTCGGCCAGAGCCGCTTTCAGTCCGGATCGGTGACGGACGTCCGCATGCCGGGCGACGATGCGCGCCCCGGTGTCCTGCACCAGCTGCACCGTCGCTTGGAGATCCTCGGGGCTCGCCAGCGGGTAGGGGACGCTGGCGATCTGTTCGCACAGATCGACCGCGATGATGTCGGCGCCCTGCGCGGCGAGGGTGACCGCGTGCGCACGGCCCTGCCCGCGCGCCGCCCCGGTGATGAAGGCGACTTTGCCTCTCAGGCCTCTCAGGCCTTCCATACCCTCATGCCTTTCAGCCTTTCAGCCCTTCGGCTTCGACGGGGGAAGCGGCTGAGTCCGCCGGGGCCGCTGCGGGCATCTGCTGACTCCGATCTCGTGGGGCAATCTAACCCGGGCTGTCGAAAGTTCACGGTAGAGGAAACGGCGTCGGGGAGGCGAGAGCATGGACGAAAAGCGGGACCGCAAGTCGCTCTACATGACCGTTCTGATGACGCCGGATATGGCGAACTTCTCCGGCAATGTCCACGGCGGGACATTGCTCAAACTGCTCGACCAGGTGGCGTACTCGTGCGCGAGCCGCTATGCCGGAACTTACGTGGTGACGCTCTCGGTGGACCGGGTGCTTTTCCGCGACGCCATCAAGGTGGGTGAGTTGGTGTCGTTCTCGGCGTCGGTGAATTACACCGGCCGCACGTCTCTGGAGGTGGGTATCCGGGTGGAGACCGAGAACATCAGCAGCGCCCGGCGGCATACCAGCAGCTGTTATTTCATCCTGCTATTTGATCATGGTGGCCGTTAACGCAGCCGGGCAGCCGGTGCCGGTACACCCGCTGGTACCGGCAACCGATCGGGAATGGGATTGGTTCGACGCCGCGGCGTCACGACGGGCCGCACTGCGGTCCGCGTTCGACGATTGATTGCGGTCTGGCAACGGCGCCATCGAGAACCAGTGTGGCGCATGGTGCCGATGGGGCGAGTGCGGTTAGTGTTGCCCGCATGGCGAACAAGACGGCCGCTCGCTCTGGCGCGCGAAAGCCCAGGTCAAAGAGCTCGTCCCGGGCTCCTCAACCGGCCAGGCCGGCTCCGCCGCGGAAGAAGGCACCGGCCAGGAAATCGCCGTCGATGGCGGCTGTCGCGGCGGCGGCCGGTGGTCGCGCGGCGCGTGCAACCTGGTTGGCCATCGCCCGGGGAGCGGGGTCGACGGCCCGGTCGGTGGGCCGCGCCGGCGATATCGAGCCCGGCCATCGCCGCGACGGCATCGCGCTGGGCCTGCTCGCGCTGGCCGTCGTGATCGCAGCGGCCAGTTGGTTCGACGCTGCCCGGCCGGTGGGCGCCTGGATCGACTCTGGTCTGCGCACCTTTGTCGGTGGCGCAGTAGTGCTACTGCCACTGCTGATCGCCGTGGTCGCGGTGACCCTGATGCGCAGCGAGCCCTACCCGGAGGCTCGGCCGCGGCTCGTGTTGGGCTCGGCGATGATCGGGCTGCCCGTGCTCGGTCTGTGGCATCTGTGGTCGGGCGCGCCGACCGACCCGGGGGTGCGGCAGGGGGCCGGTGGGTTCATCGGCTTCGCCATCGGCGGACCACTCTCCGACGGGCTCACCACCTGGATCGCCACCCCTCTGCTGATCCTGGCGGCTCTGTTCGGCTTGCTGCTGCTGACCGGAACCACGATCCGCGAATTGCCCGGGACGCTCTACACGATGTTCGGAACTCGCCGTGGCAAAGGTGCCGACTACTACGACGACTACGGCGACGCGTACGGCGACGAGTACGACCGGGATCCAGATGGCGACTCGGGCTACCCCCGTGGTCGGCGTGCTGTTACCGCTGACGATTTCCAGGACGACTTCAACGACGGGTACTACGAGGATTGCCGGGCCGATGGTTCAGACGAACCGCAGACCTGGCCCGGCGCCTCGGGTCCGATCGGCACACCCCACGACAACTATCCGCTGGAAAACCCGGTGGAAAACCGACTGAATACCGGGTTCGCCGATCCGCCAGACGCCCCGGTCGACGCCACCCAGCCGATCAAACCGCAGCGTAAGAAGCCCTCGGCGTCGAAGCGGGAAACCCCCAAACAGGACGCCGCGGCACTCGACCGCGTGGTGGAGGGCTCCTACACATTGCCGTCATTGGAACTGTTGGTCGCCGGCGACCCGCCCAAGCGGCGCAGTTCCGCCAATGAGCAGATGGCCAATGACATCACCTCGGTGCTACAGCAGTTCAAGGTGGACGCCGCGGTGACCGGCTGCACTCGTGGCCCGACTGTGACCCGCTACGAGGTGGAACTCGGGCCCGGTGTGAAGGTCGAGAAAATCACTGCGCTGCAACGCAATATCGCCTATGCGGTAGCGACTGAGAGCGTCCGGATGCTGGCGCCGATCCCCGGTAAGTCGGCGGTCGGTATCGAGGTACCCAACACTGACCGGGAGATGGTGCGGCTGGCCGATGTCCTCACCGCGCCCTCCACTCGCCGTGACCACCACCCGCTGGTGATCGGCTTGGGTAAGGACATCGAAGGCGACTTCATCTCGGCCAACCTGGCCAAGATGCCGCACTTGCTGGTGGCCGGTTCCACCGGTTCGGGCAAGTCCAGTTTCGTCAACTCGATGCTGGTGTCGATACTGGCCCGCGCCACCCCGGACGAGGTGCGGATGATCCTGATCGACCCGAAAATGGTGGAGCTGACCCCGTATGAGGGCATCCCGCACCTGATCACCCCCATCATCACCCAGCCGAAGAAAGCAGCGGCGGCGCTTGCCTGGCTGGTCGAGGAGATGGAACAGCGTTACCAGGACATGCAGGCCTCCAGGGTCCGTCATATCGACGACTTCAACGCCAAAGTCCGCTCCGGGGAGATCAGCACCCCGCTGGGCAGTAAGCGCGAATACCGGCCGTACCCGTATATCGTCGCGATCGTCGACGAGCTTGCCGATCTGATGATGACCGCGCCGCGCGATGTCGAGGAGGCCATCGTGCGCATCACCCAGAAGGCGCGCGCGGCCGGCATTCACCTGGTGCTGGCCACTCAGCGCCCATCGGTGGACGTGGTGACGGGCCTGATCAAGACCAACGTACCGTCGCGACTGGCGTTCGCGACGTCATCGCTGACCGACAGCCGCGTGATCCTCGACCAGCCCGGCGCGGAGAAGCTCATCGGCATGGGTGATGGGTTGTTCCTGCCGATGGGCGCCAGCAAGACGATGCGGTTACAGGGTGCCTACATCACCGACGAGGAGATCAACACCGTCGTCCAGGCTTGTAAGGACCAGGCCGAGCCGGATTACACCGACGGCGTCACCAAGGCCAAGCCCGCCGGGGACCGCGGCGATGTGGACCCCGATATCGGCGACGATATGGACGTGTTGTTGCAGGCCGTTGAACTCGTGGTCTCCAGCCAGTTCGGTTCGACCTCGATGCTGCAGCGCAAACTGCGGGTTGGTTTCGCCAAGGCCGGACGGCTGATGGACCTGATGGAGACGCGCTGCATCGTCGGCCCCTCCGAGGGGTCCAAGGCGCGCGAGGTGATGGTCAAACCCGATGAGTTGGCGGCCACCCTGGCGTCTATCCGGGGGGGCACGACCGATGACGATGACAGTGACGGCGATGACGAGGACGCATACGCCGACGATTCCGGCGTGCCGGAGGATTTCTGAGCCCTCAGAGCACCAGCAGCATGCGGGTGTTGCCCAGGATATTTGGCTTGACATAGCTCAGGTCCAGAAACTCCGCGACGCCGATGTCATAGGACCTACGCATCTCCTCGTAAACCTCGGAGGTCACCGGGGTGCCCGCGATCTCGGCGAACCCGTGGCGGTCGAAGAACTCAGTCTCGAAGGTCAGCACGAACAGCCGCTTCAGCTGTAGGTCGCGGGCGACCTCCAACAGTCGGTCCACGATGAAGTGCCCGATACCGCGCCCCTTGACCGCGGGGTCGACCGCCACGGTCCGCACCTCTCCGAGATCGGACCACAGCACATGCAGGGCCCCGCAGCCGACGATGCCGCCGGCCATCTCGGCGACCCAGAACTCCTGGACCGCCTCGTAGAGCGTGACCAGGTTCTTCTCCAGCAGAATCCGTCCGGCATAGGTATCGACGAGCCGCTTGATCGCCGGTACGTCGGAAGTCCTGGCGCGACGGACGACGACCTCTCGGCGCTGCTCGCGGTAGGAGTCGCCAACCGGCGGCGCCCCCGGGGGGGAGTCGGACACGGCGATACCTTAACCGGACCCGAGTCGTAACCGATCCGGCCGCCGGACAGACCACGCTTCGGTTTCAGATGGGTGGCCGACGTGTCGACCACGGTCCTGAGCAGGAAGATCGCCCATATCGGTCTTCGGACTCGTGCGGCGTCGCACGCGGGATTCGGTATCGGCAACCGATATCCTGATCGCCGTGACGGGCCAACCCGAGATTCCTCAGAAGGTCCCGCATGATCGAATGGCCAAACGGATGGCCAATGTGCCCAACCTGCTGACCGGCCTGCGCCTCGTTCTGGTGCCGGTTTTCCTGGTGGTCCTCTTTGCCGGGGACGGACATCAGACCGGCAGCCGGATCACCGCTTTCGCCATCTTCGCGGTGGCCGTCATCACCGATCGGCTCGACGGTTCACTTGCCCGCAGCTACGGGGTAACCAGTGAGTTCGGCAAACTCGCCGACCCCATCGCGGACAAGATGCTGATTGGGGCGGCGCTGATCGGATTGTCGATGCTCGGCGATGTGCCCTGGTGGGTGACGATCCTGATCCTGGTAAGGGAGATCGGGGTCACGGTGCTGCGGTTCGCCGTCATCAGCCGCGGCGTCATCCCGGCGAGTCGGGGTGGCAAACTCAAGACGCTGGTCCAGTCCGTTGCCATCGGGTTGTTCATCCTGCCCTTGCAGGACCTGCCGGCCGAGTGGACGACCGCCGCCTGGTGGGTAATGGGTGCCGCGATCGTGTTGACCGTCGTTACCGGCCTGGACTACGTCGTCGCAGCGGTCCGGGGGAGTGGCTCCCGGGCCTGAACGGGTCGGGAACCAACGCGAGCGGTCCCTCGTTGCAAAGAGGGCTGGAGCGGATTCCGGGCCGGATTCAAGTTCGCCGGATTCAAGTGCTCTGAATGCGCCCCCCAGCCGCCTTAAACATGTGGGCTGCGACGACTCGAGGAGGACAGCGCCATGGCGATACTGTTGCGCGAAGTGATCGGTGACGTGCTGCGCCGGGAACGTACGTCGCAGGGCCGCACCCTGCGCGAGGTGTCGGACTCGGCGCGGGTGAGCCTGGGTTACCTGTCCGAGGTGGAAAGGGGCCGCAAAGAGGCCTCCAGTGAATTGCTTGGCGCGATCTGCACGGCTTTGGACGTACCGATGTCGCGGGTGCTCTGCGATGCCGGGGCCGAGCTGGCCTGCCATGAGAACGTTGACCGTCTCAGTCATACGACGGTGGCGATCCCGAGCAAGGTGATCCCGCATCCGGCTGCGATGGCGGTGGCCTGAGCGGGTCGATGCGCCCTGAATTAGCCGAAATTCAGGCGTCGTCATCGCACGATATCGCAGCCGCGCTGTGGTCGGGGAGTCCGACCGGATAAATTGGGTTACCAACACCTGACCAACACCTAACGCGGCACTCGATCCGAAGGCGGGGCAAGTAGATGGCCAATCCGTTCGTCAAAGCGTGGAAGTACATGATGGCGTTGTTCGGCGCCAAAGTGGATGAGTACGCCGACCCGAAGGTGCAGATCCAGCAGGCTATTGAGGATGCGCAACGCCAGCATCAGGCATTGACCCAGCAGGCCGCGCAAGTCATCGGCAATCAGCGTCAGCTGGAGATGCGGCTCAACCGTCAGCTGGCCGACATTGAGAAGTTGCAGGCCAATGTCCGCCAGGCGCTGACACTGGCCGACCAGGCCGCCGCCAGCGGCGATGCCGCCAAGGCCACCGAGTACACCAATGCGGCGGAGGCCTTCGCGGCGCAGCTGGTGACCGCTGAACAGAGCGTCGAGGACCTCAAGAGCCTGCACGACCAGGCCCTGCAGGCCGCATTGCAGGCCAAGAAGGCGGTAGAGCAGAACGCCATGGTCCTGCAGACCAAGATCGCTGAGCGCACGAAACTGCTAAGCCAGCTGGAGCAGGCAAAAATGCAGGAGAAGGTCAGCGAGTCGCTGCAGTCGATGAGTGATCTCGCCGCCCCCGGGAC
Source organism: uncultured Mycobacterium sp. (assembly GCA_964527015.1). Classification (GTDB taxonomy): domain Bacteria; phylum Actinomycetota; class Actinomycetes; order Mycobacteriales; family Mycobacteriaceae; genus Mycobacterium. The sequence goes on from CAZGPT010000016.1 coordinate 28,194, forward strand.
CAGCCCCAGCCTGGATCAGGTTCGCGAGAAGATCGAACGTCGCTACGCGAACGCCATGGGTTCGGCCGAGTTGGCCCAGAACTCGGTTCAGGGCCGAATGATGGAAGTCCAGCAGGCCAGCGTCCAGATGGCCGGGCATTCCCGGCTGGAGCAGATTCGCGCGTCGATGCGCGGTGAGGCTCTGCCATCCGGTGGTACCGCGGCTCCGGCGCCGCCGGCCGGTACCTCCGAGCCCGAGCAACCGCTCGGCCAGTAAGACAACCGGTGGAGGAGGCGATTACCTGATGGCTGTGAAGTCCACGGGATTCGCGTCGCGTCAGTGGCGCTCGACGATGCAGCGCGGTATCGACGCGGTCAGCGAGTACGCCGACGCCGCCGCCCACAAACTCGCCGCGGTGTCCGACCCTCGCGCCAGGCTGCTGCGTAAGCGGCGCTGGGCGTTGCGGTTCGGCGGGTTCTTCGCCTTGACGTCATCCTTCTGGGTGTTGGTCACCGGGTTGCTGGCTGTCTGGAATACCCCGGTATGGGCCCTGTTGATCACCGGCCTGATCGCCGCTGGGGCGGCAGTTCCGGCAACCCTGTGGCTGCTGCGTTACCGATGGCTGCGAACCGAACCACTTCCGCCGCAGCGCGAGGTCAGCAGCCGTCGGCTGCCACCACAAGGGTCGGTCGCCCGGTCGGCCATGTCGGCACTCGGTGCCTCAGAGCGCGGGCTGCATTCGCTGGTCGCCGTGATCGACCGCGGCGCAATGCTGCCGGCTGAGGAAACTCGGGAATTGACCGCCGCGGCCGGACGGTCGGCGGCCGCCATGTCGGCGACAGCCTCGGAAGTGGCGTCGATGGAGCGCGCGGCCCGCGAGAACCCTAGTGCGCGCGCCTACCTGGCGCCGACGATCAATGCACTGACCGCTCAACTCAGCAGCGGGGTGCGTCAGTACAACGAGATGGTGACCGCTGCCGCGCGGCTGGTGTCATCGGCCAACGCCGGGGCGACGACCGGCCCGGCCCATCAGCAGCGCTACCGGCATGAACTGACTGACGCCACCGATCGGCTGCTGGGGTGGGCGCACGCCTTCGAGGAACTTGGGCCGGCGCAGCGCGCCTGAGGCGGATCAGGATCGGCGGCTCGGGGCGCGGGTCTCAGAGCCGGGGGCGCAGGGCCGGCACCACCGCGCCGGCGAGGCCGCGAACCAGCGCCTTCGTCATATCCCACACGTCAAAATAGTCGCGCCACAGCGTGATTCGGCCGTCATGGACCTCGAACACACCACAGACCCAGAACTGTAACCGCACCGGGCCGATGATGATCGCATCAGTGCGTTCGGTGAGCACCGCCGGACCGTTGACCGCGATCCGGTGGGTCTTCACTTCGAAGCCGACACGGCCATCCATCGAGCGGAACAGTCGCATCGCCCGCGCCCGCCCACGGATGGTCGGCAGCCCGACGTTCTGATAGACGAGCTTGTCGTCGAGAACTGCACCGGCGCCGTCGGTGTCTTGGGCTTGCAGTGACGACAGCAGCACCTCGACGGTGTGGGCGTTGTCGATGTCGGAGCTAATGTTCGCGGTCTGCTCGGTCATATCGGGAGTTTAGTCTGGGCGGCCCGGCCCGGCCCGGCCCGGGCCGGCCGAGCCGCCGAGATCGCGGTGGCACCAGATGCATAGTGCGGTGCGTACTTGCCGGTGGCTGTGGTCGGCACGCCCCGGGTGTCCCGCCATGGTGGCCGTGGGTGGGGCCCGGTGCGCTGTGTGCTGCAGGGGCTGTGTGCTGTGAGGAACTCTGTGCTGTAGGAACAGCGGTATGAACCT
>CAZGPT010000016.1:30102-31990 GCA_964527015.1 uncultured Mycobacterium sp.
GCAGGGGCTGTGTGCTGTGAGGAACTCTGTGCTGTAGGAACAGCGGTATGAACCTTGCGGTGCGGGTGAGCGTCGGGTGAGCGTCGGGTGGTGAGCACTGAGGGGCAGTCCCGTGCAGCGGTGCGGCCGATGCGGATTGCGGTCGTCGCCGGGCCTGAGGCCGGGCATGCCTTCCCCGCGCTCGCACTATGTCTCCGATTGCAACGGGCCGGCAATGAGCCTGTCCTGGTCACCGGCGCTCGGTGGCTCGACACCGTGCAGACCGTCGGTGTCGAGTCCGTTGAACTGCTAGGTCTGAATCCGGAGAAGTCCGACGACGACGCCGATGCCGGTGCCCGGATTAACCAGCGGGCAGCCCGGATGGCGATGCTCAACCGTGAAGCGCTGCGGGGCGTTCAGCCCGATTTGGTGGTCGCCGACGTAATTACGGTCTGCGGGGGGATGGCGGCCGAACTCCTGGGTGTCCCCTGGGTCGAACTCAGCCCGCATCCGCTCTATCTGCCATCCAAAGGGTTGCCGCCGATAGGCAGCGGGCTGACGCCGGGGACCGGCCTGCGGGGCCGGCTGCGTGATGGGGCAATGCGGGCCTTCACGGCGCGCTCGCTGCGCGCGGGGCAACGCCAGCGGTGTGCGGCACGCGCGGCGATAGGGCTGCCCGCCCGTGATCCGGGCCCGGTTCGCCGGCTGGTCGCCACCTTGCCCGCGCTGGAAGTACCCCGGCCGGATTGGCCGGCTGAGGCCGTCGTCGTCGGCCCCCTGCACTTCGAGCCCACCGCCGCGGTCCTGCCGATCCCGCCGGGTGACGGACCGGTAGTGGTGGTGGCCCCGTCGACGGCGGGCACCGGCATCACCGGGTTGGCCGAGCTGTCCCTGCGTCATCTGGTCCCCGGTTCGACCCTGCCGTCCGGGGCACGGCTGGTGGTGTCTCGACTCGTCGGCGGCAACATCGAGGTCCCGGCCTGGGCCGCGGTGGGGCTGGGCCGTCAGGACGCACTGTTGCGCAGTGCCGACGTGGTGGTCTGCGGCGGTGGTCACGGAATGCTGTCCAAGGTCTTGCTGGCTGGCAGGCCGATGGTGGTCGTTCCGGGTGGCGGTGACCAGTGGGAACTGGCGAATCGTGTGGTGCGCCAGGGGAGTGCCAAGCTGGTGCGCCCGCTCACCGCCGATTCACTGGTGGCCGCGGTCGGTGAGGTGCTGGCGGATCGGCGGTACCGGGAGGCGGCCCGGCGGGCCGGAGAGAGCATCGCCACGGTGGCCGATCCGGTGCAGGTATGCCGTACGGCGCTGGCCGGATGAGGCCGGGCAGCGGTGACAGTAGCGAACCACTGGGCAGCCACTGGGTAACTTGGTGGCGTGCGGCTGACCCAATTCAATGAACTGATCGAGGCCCAGTTCGGTCCGGTGCGCGGCGCCTCGCTTCTGGTCGACCATGTGCTGACCCGATTCGGCGGGCGCACCGCGGTTCAGGCCATCGAGGACGGTATCGACCCCCGGGACGTCTGGTGGGCTTTGTGCGCCGACTTCGACGTGCCCCGCGAACAGTGGTAGCACCCGGGTAATCGACACGCCGAGCGCCCTGCTTGATATCGAACACATGTTCGTTATGGTTGGCAGTGTTCGACCGGAACAGTCCGGCTGGCGGTGTTCTGTCAGAGGCCCTCTCTACTGTCGCGATCAACCGACCGAACACCGGTCACCCGAACACCAGAAACGGAGACACCATGGCGCAGCAAGCCCCCGACCGCGAGAAGGCTCTCGAACTCGCGATCGCGCAGATTGAGAAGAACCACGGCAAAGGCGCGGTGATGCGTCTCGGTGATGAGGTCCGCCAGCCCATCTCGGTGATCCCGACCGGATCGATCGCCCTGGACGTGGCGCTGGGCATCGG
>CAZGPT010000017.1:0-4365 GCA_964527015.1 uncultured Mycobacterium sp.
GACTTCGAGGCAGGCGACACACGATGACGAAACTGGACACCGTCGAACGGGCGGTCGCCGACATCGCGGCGGGTAGGGCCGTCGTCGTCATCGATGACGAAGATCGTGAGAACGAGGGCGACCTGATATTCGCCGCCGAGAAGGCGACCCCGGAACTGGTGGCCTTCATGGTGCGCTATACCTCCGGCTACCTTTGTGTGCCGCTGGACGGGGAAATCTGCGACCGCCTGGGGCTGCTGCCGATGTATGCGGTCAACCAGGACAAACACGGGACGGCCTACACCGTCACCGTCGACGCCAGAGCGGGCGTCGGAACCGGGATCTCCGCCTCGGACCGGGCGACCACCATGCGACTGCTGGCCGACCCGTCGAGCATCGCGAACGATTTCACCAAACCCGGCCATGTGGTCCCGCTTCGGGCCAAGGACGGTGGAGTGCTGCGCCGCCCGGGTCACACCGAGGCCGCCGTGGACCTGGCCCGGATGGCGGGCCTGCAACCCGCGGGTGCGATCTGCGAGATCGTCAGCCAGAAGGATGAGGGCGCGATGGCCCAGACCGACGAGCTGCGGATCTTCGCCGACGAGCACGACCTGGCGCTGATCTCCATCGCCGATCTCATCGAGTACCGGCGCAAACATGAGAAGCATGTGGTGCGGATCGCCGAGGCCCGCATCCCGACCCGGCACGGCGAGTTCCGTGCCGTCGGCTACACCAGCATCTACGACCAGGTCGAACATGTCGCCTTGGTGCGCGGAGACATCTCGGGGCCGGAAAACGACGGGCATGACGTTTTGGTCCGGGTGCACTCCGAATGCCTGACCGGTGATGTGTTCGGTTCCCGCCGGTGCGACTGTGGCCCGCAGCTGGATGCCGCGATCGCGATGGTGGCCGCCGAGGACCGCGGCGTGGTGCTGTACATGCGTGGACATGAGGGCCGCGGTATCGGCCTTATGCACAAGCTGCAGGCCTATCAGCTGCAGGACGCCGGGGCGGATACCGTCGATGCGAACCTGAAGCTCGGTCTGCCTGCCGACGCTCGCGACTACGGGACCGGCGCCCAAATCCTAGTCGACCTTGGGGTGCGGTCCATGCGGCTGTTGACCAACAATCCGGCGAAGCGCGTCGGTCTCGACGGCTACGGTCTGCAGATCATCGAGCGGGTCCCGCTGCCGGCCCGGGTCAACGCCGAGAACATCCGCTATCTGAGGACCAAGCGGGACCGGATGGGGCATGAACTGTCGGGTCTGGAGGAGTACGACCACGAGGAGCTGCCCGGCGATCTCGGCGGTGCGCGGTGAGCGGCGGATTGGGGGTGCCGGCGGTGCCGGAGATGGACGCCTCCCGGCTGAGCCTGGCCATCGTCGCCAGTACCTGGCATGCCACGATCTGCGAGGCACTGCTCGACGGTGCCCGCCGCGTGGCCGCCGATTGCGGTCTCACCGACCCGACTGTGGTGCGGGTGCACGGGGCGATTGAGATCCCGGTGATCGCGCAGCAACTCGCGAGCAACCATGACGCCGTGGTGGCGCTCGGTGTGGTGATCCGCGGCGAGACACCCCATTTCGACTACGTCTGCGACGCAGTCACCCAGGGTCTGACCAGGGTGTCGCTGGACGCCGCGACTCCGGTGGCCAATGGCGTGCTGACCACCGAAAACGAGCGACAGGCGTTGGACCGGGCCGGGTTGCCGGACTCGGCCGAGGACAAGGGCTCCCAGGCCTGCGCCGCGGCGTTGTCCACTGCCCTGACACTGCTGGACCTGCGTACCGCATGACAAATCCGGACGCGTCGTGGGATGCCGAGTTCAGGCCCCGGATGATGTCGCGCGTTGCCGTCGCGGTGGCCGCGCTGATCGCCGTCGTGGGGGTCATCGTCGCGGTGTTGAACAACAGGTCCTCGGGTGCGATCTTGCGGGCCGCCGATCAAGTCGCGATGGCCGGGCTGGCCCTGGTGCTGGCCGCGGCGGTGCTGCTGCTGATCAGGCCGCGCCTGAAAGTCGGCCCGACCGGGCTGGCGGTCCGCAACGTGCTGGAATATCGGTTCATCCCATGGGTCGAGGTGGTCGACATCTCGTTCCCGGTCGGCCGGCGGTGGGCCCGGATCGACCTACCGGCCAACGAGTATGTACCGGTGGTGGCAGTCCAGTCGATCGACGGCGAGCGTGCGGTGGTGGCGATGGACACCGTCCGGGACCTGATGGTCCGCTACCAGCCGGAACGCAACCAACCCCGCGGCCGCCCACGGCCGGCTGACGGGGGTGCATAAACCGCGCACTCGGGCGGGGTGTCGCCGGACCGACACGCACGGTCGTCGGGGTGGGGACCGGTACTAGCCTGAAGCCTGTGCCTGATCCCGCGACGTACCGACCGCCCCCTGGGTCGATACCCCTCGAGCCGGGCGTGTACCGATTCTCGGACTCCTACGGGCGGGTCATTTACGTCGGCAAGGCCAAGAGCCTGCGCAGCCGCCTGACATCTTATTTCTCGGATATCGCGGGCTTGCACCCCCGGACCCGACAAATGGTCACCACCGCGGCCAAAGTCGAGTGGACGGTGGTGACCACAGAGGTCGAGGCCCTGCAGCTCGAATACAACTGGATCAAGGAGTTCGATCCGAGATTCAACGTCCGCTACCGGGACGACAAGACCTATCCGGTGCTCGCGGTGACGCTCAACGAGGAGTTCCCGCGGCTGAGTGTCTACCGGGGGCCGCGCCGCAAGGGGGTTCGGTACTTCGGCCCGTACTCTCACGCCTGGGCCATACGTGAGACCCTCGACTTGTTGACCAGGGTCTTTCCCGCCCGAACGTGTTCGAACGGTGTCTTCAAACGGCACAGTCAGATTGAGCGTCCCTGCCTGCTCGGCTATATCGACAAGTGTTCGGCCCCCTGCGTCGGCCGGGTGACCGCCGAGCAGCACCGAACCATCGTGGCGAACTTCTGTGACTTCCTGTCCGGCAGGACGGACCGGTTCGCCCGAGACCTGGAACGCCAGATGAACGCCGCGGCCGAGCAACTCGACTTCGAGCGCGCCGCCCGTCTGCGTGACGACCTCGGTGCGCTGAAGCGGGCTCTGGAGAAACAAGCGGTGGTGCTCGGCGACGGCACGGACGCCGATGTCGTGGCATTCGCCGACGACGAACTGGAGGCGGCCGTTCAGGTGTTTCACGTCCGCGGCGGCCGGGTTCGCGGCCAGCGCGGATGGGTCGTCGAGAAACCCGGCGACCCCGGCGAGTCCAGCCAAGCCGCCCTCGTCGAGCAGTTCATCACCCAGTTCTACGGGGAGCAGGCCGAATTGAGCGGTGCTGCCGACGAGGCGACCAACCCGGTGCCGAGAGAGGTGCTCGTTCCGCAATTACCCGCGAACGCCGAGGAACTGGCCGCGTGGCTTTCCGGCCTCCGCGGCTCGCGGGTCGCGCTGCGGGTGCCCCAGCGCGGGGACAAACGGGCACTGGCCGACACCGTCCACCGCAACGCGATGGAGGCGCTACATCAGCACAAGCTCAAACGGGCTGGCGACTTCACCGCGAGATCAGCTGCGCTACAGAATATTCAGGAGTCCCTCGGTTTGGTCGAGGCGCCGTTGCGGATTGAATGTGTCGACATCAGCCACGTGCAGGGCACCGATGTGGTGGGGTCGCTGGTGGTCTTCGAGGACGGATTGCCGCGGAAACCGGACTACCGGCACTTCGCCATCCGGGAAGCGGCCGGGGACGGGCATTCCAACGATGTCGCCTCGATAGCCGAGGTGACCCGTCGTCGGTTTCTGCGGCATATCCGGGACGCCGGTCCGTTGCAGGAGAACAGCACCGGGGACCGACTGCGGCGCTTTGCCTATCCGCCCAACCTCTATGTGGTGGACGGTGGGGCCCCGCAGGCGAACGCGGCGAAGGCCGTTCTCGAAGATCTCGGTGTGACCGACGTTGCGGTGATCGGATTGGCCAAGCGGTTGGAGGAGGTGTGGGTGCCCGGTGAAGCCGATCCGGTGATCCTGCCCCGAAACAGCGACGGGCTTTTCCTACTACAACGGGTGCGCGACGAGGCTCACCGCTTCGCTATCGGGTATCACCGGAGTAAGCGCTCCAAACGGATGACCGCCTCGGCGCTGGACACGGTGCCCGGCCTCGGTGCGGCACGACGGAAGGCCCTGGTCGCTCATTTCGGTTCGCTGGCTCGGCTCCGTCAGGCCAGTTTCGCGGAGATCACCGAGGTTCCGGGTATCGGGGATACCACCGCAGCGGCGGTCCTCACCGCGCTGGGCGCCGGTCCGGGCGGAGTTGGATCGGACGCACCTGCTGATGTGTTGGATGACGTGGTGGACAGCGCGGTAGGTGACGCGGTAGGTGACGCGGTAGGTGACGCGGTAG
>CAZGPT010000017.1:4465-31633 GCA_964527015.1 uncultured Mycobacterium sp.
GTGGTGGACAGCGCGGTAGGTGACGCGGTAGGTGACGCGGTAGGTGACGCGGTAGGTGACGCGGTAGATGACGTAGCGGACGACGAGGCGAGGCAGACCCTATGACAGATCCCGCAGCGACAGGGCACAGTCCGGTCGACGATCCGGGAGCCGCCGACGTTGCCGAGGAGGCATCCGATATCGACGTGCTGCTGGTGACCGGACTGTCCGGGGCAGGCCGCGGCACGGCCGCCAAGGTCCTCGAGGACCTTGGCTGGTACGTCGCCGACAACCTTCCCCCCGAACTGATCGCCCGCATGGTGGATCTCGGTCTGGCCGCCGGGTCGCGTATCACCAAATTGGCGGTGGTGATGGACGTCCGGTCACGGGGATTCAGCGGTGATCTCGACGCGGTACGCCGCGATCTGGCCACCCGCGGCATCACCCCGCGAGTGCTGTTCATGGAAGCCTCCGATGAGACCCTGGTGCGGCGCTACGAGAACAATCGCCGCAGCCACCCCCTTCAGGGAAACCAGACATTGGCCGAGGGAATCGCCGCAGAACGGGTGCTGCTCGCACCGGTTCGAGCCGCCGCGGATCTGATCATCGACACCTCCACGCTGCCGGTCCCGGCTCTGCGGGCCAGTATTGAGAATGCCTTCGGTGGCGAAACCGTCGCGCAGGTCAGCGTCACCGTCGAGTCGTTCGGATTCAAATACGGTCTGCCCATGGACGCCGACACGGTGATGGATGTGCGGTTTCTGCCCAACCCGCACTGGGTCGACGAACTGCGACCGCAAACCGGCCAGTCGCCCGCTGTGCGCGACTACGTTCTGGCTCAGCCCGGTGCAACCCAGTTTCTGCAGACCTACCATCAGCTTCTGATGCTGGTGGCCGATGGATACATCCGGGAGGGCAAGCGGTACATGACGGTGGCGATCGGATGTACCGGCGGTAAGCACCGCAGCGTCGCCATCGCCGAGGCCCTCGCCGCGCTGCTCGGCGACAACGCGCGCTTGTCGGTCCGGGTCCTGCACCGTGATCTGGGACGCGAATGAGCAGCCCCCGCATCGTCGCCCTGGGTGGCGGTCACGGCCTCTACGCGACACTGTCCGCGGCGCGTCGGCTCACCCCGCACGTCACAGCGGTGGTGACCGTCGCCGACGACGGCGGCTCATCGGGTCGGCTGCGTGCGGACCTCGATATCGTGCCACCCGGGGATCTGCGGATGGCGCTGGCGGCGTTGGCATCCGACAGCCCACACGGGCGGCTCTGGGCGACCATCATTCAGCACCGGTTCGGTGGTAGCGGTGCGCTGGCAGGCCATCCCATCGGCAATCTGCTGTTGGCCGGGCTCGACGAGGTGCTGGCCGACCCGGTAGCCGCGCTCGATGAGCTGGGCCGGATCCTCGACCTGAAGGGCCGGGTGCTGCCGATGTGCCCGATCGCGTTGCAGATCGAGGCCGATGTCGCCGGCTTGGAATCCGATCCGCGGATGAGCCGGGTGATCCGAGGCCAGGTTGCGGTGGCCACCACACCGGGGAAGGTGCGCAGGGTGCGTCTCCTGCCGGTGGACCCGCCGGCGACGCGCCAGGCCGTCGATGCGGTCATGGCCGCGGACCTGGTAGTCCTCGGTCCGGGGTCCTGGTTCACCAGCGTTATTCCACATGTGCTGGTTCCGGGACTGGCGGCCGCGCTGACATCGACGCCGGCCCGCCGCGCCGTGGTGCTGAACCTGGCCGCCGAACCGGGTGAAACCGCCGGCTTTTCCGCGGAGCGGCACCTGCATGTACTGGCCCAACACGCCCCGGGGTTCAGCGTCCATGACATCATCATCGACGCGGCGCATGTGCCATCACAGCGTGAACGTGACCAACTTCGTCGCACGGCGACCCTTCTGGAGGCGTCAGTGAGATTTGCTGACGTGTCCAGGCCCGGCACACCGCTGCACGATCCGGCGAAGTTGGCTCACGCGCTGGACGCGGTGTGTGCGGCCGGCACCGAGTCGGTTACGACCACCGTGCCCGTTGCGGCCCCGAGACGGACCGAGAGGTGAGAAGAGGTGAGATGTCGTGGCGATGACAGCTGAGGTGAAAGACGAGCTCAGCCGCCTCAACGTCAGCTCGGTGAGCGCGCGGCGGGCCGAAGTGGCATCGCTGCTCCGGTTCGCCGACGGATTGCAGATCGTCTCCGGCCGGGCGATGGTCGAGGTCGAGGTGGATCTCGGTGGGACCGCGCGCCGCCTGCGCAGAGACATCCATGAGCTTTACGGATACAACGCCGTCGTCCATGTGCTTTCCGCGAGCGGCATTCGCAAAAACGCGCGGTACGTGGTGCGGGTGGTCAAGGACGGCGAGGCGCTGGCCCGCCAGACCGGCCTGCTGGACATGCGCGGCCGGCCGGTGCGCGGACTGCCCGCCCAAGTCGTCGGCGGCAATGTCGGAGACGCGGAAGCGGCCTGGCGGGGGGCCTTTCTGGCCCACGGCTCGCTGACCGAGCCGGGACGGTCGTCGGCGCTGGAAGTGAGTTGCCCCGGACCGGAGGCGGCGCTGGCGCTGGTCGGTGCGGCTCGCCGACTGGGTGTCAGCGCCAAAGCCCGCGAGGTGCGCGGAATCGACCGTGTGGTGGTTCGCGACGGTGAGGCCATCGGAACCCTGCTCACCCGGATGGGGGCCAAGGGCAGCCGACTCGTCTGGGAGGAACGTCGTATGCGCCGGGAAGTGCGGGCCACCGCCAACCGGCTGGCCAACTTCGACGATGCCAACCTGCGCCGCTCCGCTCGTGCCGCGGTGGCCGCCGCCGCCCGGGTTGAACGCGCACTGGAGATTCTCGGCGATTCGGTGCCCGAACATCTCTCCGCGGCCGGACGGCTACGGGTGGAGCACCGCCAAGCCTCGTTGGAAGAACTGGGTCGGCTGGCCGAGCCGGTGATGACCAAGGACGCTGTCGCCGGACGCATCCGCCGACTGCTGTCGATGGCCGACCGTAAGGCCAAACAGGACGGTATCGCCGATACCGAATCGGCGGTCACACCGGATCTGCTTGACGAAGGCTGACGAAGACTGAAGTCGCCGGAGGTCCGGCCGCTCAGACGTCCGGAAAAGATCTAACCGGCAACAATGCCGCCCCGTGGTTCGGCGGGCTGGTTGGCTGCCAGCGCCCAGCGAATGCCGCCGACCAGGATGGTGCCGGCCATCCGGATCGCGGTGGCTTCCACCGGCGGCAGGTAGGGCAGCCGCAGCGGCAGCCTGGCCCAGGCCGGCAGCATGGACACACTGGTCGCGGCGAGGACACCGTAGGGTGCCCGGGCCAGTAGCGGCAGCGGGGGAGTGATGAGGAGGAACCGGGCGGCTTCCCGGGCAACTTCGGTGCTGTGCAATTCGCTGCGATAGCCGTCGATCCGCGCGCTGAGCTGGGCTTCGGTGCGGGGCGGATCCGGGACACCCAGCGCCGCAGCCACCCGGGCGGTGTCGGCGACGTAGTCGTCCCGGTCGTTCTGATCCAGTGGCTTCGGCCCGTAGCGCTGGTAGGCCAGTAGGAAACTATCCACCTCAGCGATGTGCACCCACTCCAGCAGGTGCGGATCATCTGCCCGGTAGGGACTTCCGTCAGCGGCCACACCGTGCACCCGCCGGTGGATACCCCGTACCCGGTCGACCGCTCGCTGGGCGTCGTCAGCGGTCCCGAACGTGGTGACCGCGAGGAAAGTGCTGGTGCGCTGCAGTCGGCCCCACGGATCGCCGCGGTAGTCGGAGTGCTCGGCGACTCCGGCCATCGCCAGCGGGTGCAGCGACTGCAGCAACAGCGCGCGCAGACCCCCGACGAACATCGAGGCGTCACCGTGCACCCGGCGGATGGGACGGTCCGCGGCGAACCATCGCGGCCCGGGTGTGTCGTGGATGCGGGCCCGGTTGCGGGGGCCCTCCGGTCCGGCCACCATGGCGAACAATCCCTGGCCGAGGCGTTCGCGCAGACCGGTGAGGTCGACGTCCAGCGGCGACGATAACGGCATAGCTCGACGGTACGCGGTTCGCCAGGTTCATCACACCTGTCGGCGACGACGCCACTAGGCTGGCCGTGGCAAGCTGACCGAGGCAAGTACGTGCTTTGGACATAAGCGAGGAGACAGACGTGACGATCCGGGTTGGCGTTAATGGTTTCGGCCGTATCGGACGCAATTTCTACCGTGCGCTGGCGGCGCAGAAGGCCCTGGGTAAGGCCCAGGACATCGAAATCGTGGCCGTCAACGACCTCACCGACATCGCCACCCTGGCCCATCTGCTGAAGTTCGACTCGATACTGGGCCGGCTGGACGCCGACGTCGGCGTCGACGGCGACCACATCGTCGCGGGCGACGCGCGGGTCAAGGCGTTCGCGATCAAGGACGGCCCCGCCGCGCTGCCGTGGGGTGACGCCGGCGTCGATGTCGTCGTCGAGTCCACCGGGCATTTCAACGACGCCAGGGCCCACGGTCATCTCGAGTCGGGGGTCAAGAAGGTGATCATCTCCGCGCCCGCGAAGGACGAGGACATCACCATCGTGCTCGGCGTCAATGACGATAAGTACGACGGCAGCCAGAAAGTCATCTCCAACGCCTCCTGCACCACCAACTGCCTCGCCCCGATGGCCAAGGTCGTCCACGACGAGTTCGGCATCATCCGGGGCCTGATGACCACCATCCACGCCTACACCGGCGATCAGAACCTGCAGGACGGTCCGCACAGTGACCTGCGCCGGGCCCGCGCCGCGGCGGTCAACATCGTGCCGACCTCCACCGGCGCTGCCAAGGCCATCGGCCTGGTGATGCCGGAGTTGAAGGGCAAATTGGACGGCTACGCACTTCGGGTGCCGATCCCGACCGGTTCGGTCACCGACCTCACCGTGGAACTGAAGAAGCCGGGCAGCGCCGGGGAGATCAACGCCGCGCTGAAGGCCGCCGCGGAGGGCAAGCTGAAGGGCATTCTGAAGTATTACGACGCCCCGATCGTCTCCAGCGATATCGTCACCGACCCGCACAGCAGCATCTTCGACTCGGGGTTGACCAAGGTCATCGACAACCAGGCCAAGGTGGTCTCCTGGTACGACAACGAGTGGGGCTACTCCAACCGGTTGGTCGACCTGGTCGCCATGGTCGGCAAGTCGCTGTAACGATGGCCGTCGAGACCCTCGCCGACCTGCTCGCCGAGGGCGTCGCGGGCCGCGCCGTACTGGTGCGTAGCGACCTCAACGTGCCCTTGGACGGTTCCGGCGCGATCACCGACACCGGCCGGATCGACGCCTCGGTGTCCACCCTCAAGGCGCTCGCCGACGCAGGCGCGAAGGTGGTGGTGACCGCCCACCTCGGCCGACCCAAGGGCGGACCGGATCCCAAGCTCTCGCTGGCCCCGGTTGCGGCCGCGTTGGGGGAGCGGCTCGGGCGCCACGTCGCACTCGCCGCCGACGTGGTGGGAACCGACGCCCTGGCCCGGGCCGAGGGGCTCACCGACGGCGACGTCCTGCTGGTGGAGAACATCCGGTTCGACCCGCGCGAGACCAGCAAGGACGAATCCGAACGACGGGCGTTGGCCGCCGATTTGGTGGAACTGGTCAGCAGCCCCGACGGCTCGGAGGGCGCCTTCGTCTCCGACGGGTTCGGTGTGGTGCACCGCAAGCAGGCGTCGGTGTACGACGTCGCGGCGCTCCTGCCGGCCTACGCCGGCACTCTGGTCGCCACGGAGGTGAAGGTTCTCGAGCATTTGGCCGTGTCCGGCGAACCGCCCTATGCGGTGGTGCTGGGTGGATCGAAGGTCTCCGACAAGCTGGCCGTGATCGAGAACCTCGCAGGGAAAGCCGACAGCATCATCATCGGCGGCGGCATGTGCTTCACCTTCCTGGCCGCTCAAGGTGTCACGGTGGGTAGGTCACTGCTGCAAGAAGAGATGATCGACACCTGCCGCCGCCTCCTCGAGGAGTACGGCGACGTCATCCACCTACCCGTCGATATCGTCGTCGCGGCCGAGTTCGCGGCGGACTCGCCGGCGGAAATCGTTGCTGCGGATCGGATTCCGGCCGAGAAGATGGGTTTGGACATCGGGCCGGAGTCGGTCAAGCGGTTCACCACGTTGCTGTCCAATGCCCGGACCATCTTCTGGAACGGGCCGATGGGGGTGTTCGAGTTCCCCGCCTTCGCCGCCGGTACCCGGGGCGTCGCCGAGGCCATTATCGCCGCCACCGCCAAGGGTGCCTTCAGCGTCGTGGGCGGTGGCGATTCCGCGGCGGCGGTGCGCCAGCTCAACCTCGCCGGAGACGGGTTCTCCCATATCTCCACCGGCGGCGGGGCGTCTTTGGAATACCTCGAGGGCAAGACTCTTCCCGGTATCGACATCCTCGGCTGATCGCCATCAACACCAACTAGGAGAGCCGTGTCCCGTAAACCCCTGATCGCTGGTAACTGGAAGATGAACCTCAACCATTTCGAGGCCATCGCGCTGGTCCAGAAGATCGCCTTCGCCCTGCCCGGCAAGTATTTCGACAAGGTCGACGTCGCCGTCATCCCGCCGTTCACCGATCTGCGCAGTGTTCAGACCCTCGTCGACGGGGACAAACTTCGACTCGCCTACGGCGCGCAGGATCTGTCCCAACATGATTCCGGCGCCTACACCGGGGAAATCAGCGGTGCCTTCCTGGCCAAGCTGGGCTGCACCTACGTCGTGGTCGGCCATTCCGAGCGGCGCACGTACCACAACGAGGACGATGCCCAGGTTGCAGCCAAGGCGGCGGCCGCCTTCCGGCACGGATTGATTCCGATCGTCTGCATCGGTGAGCATCTCGACGTGCGCGAGGCGGGGAACCATGTCGAGCACAACGTCAACCAGCTGCGCGGATCACTGGCCGGTTTGACCGACGAGCAACTGGCCGCGGTGGTGATCGCCTACGAGCCGGTTTGGGCCATCGGCACCGGTCGGGTGGCCAGCGCCGGCGATGCCCAGGAAGTGTGCGGCGCGATTCGCGCGGAGTTGACGGCACTGTCCTCAGCGCAGATCGCCGACGGCGTTCGGGTCCTCTACGGCGGGTCGGTCAACGCCAAGAACGTGGGCGAGATCGTGGCCCAGGCCGATGTCGACGGTGCGTTGGTGGGCGGTGCATCCCTGGACGGCGAGCAGTTCGCGACGCTGTCGGCGATCGCCGCCGGTGGGCCCCTGCCGTAACGCACCGGCAAACCGGGTAGGCTCACGGCCATGATTTTCGCCCTGCAGATTCTGCTGGTGATCGCCAGCGTGCTCGTGGTGCTGCTGGTGCTGCTGCACCGGGCCAAGGGCGGGGGACTGTCGACGCTGTTCGGTGGTGGCGTGCAGTCGAGCCTGTCCGGTTCCACAGTGGTCGAGAAGAACCTGGACCGCCTGACCTTATTCGTGACCGGCATCTGGCTGGTGTCGATCGTCGGCGTCGCGCTGCAAATCAAGTACTCCTGAGATCAGTAACCACCCGAACCGGTCCGGCATTGGGCGAACACGGGGGCAGCGGGCACGGTGATCGACCGCTCATCCTGCGCGGCCCTGCCCGGGCACCGATACTTGGTTCATGGTTGAGGTCTCTGCAGTGACGTTGGAACCGATCGGTGCTGTTCTCCGCACACAACTCGGCCGGGAGGCCACCGAGCCGATGCGCGAGGACATCCGCCTGCTCGGCGCGATCCTCGGCGACACGGTTCGCGAGCAGAACGGCGAGGCGGTGTTCGACCTTGTCGAGCGGGCCCGGGTGGAATCCTTCCGGGTGCGCCGCTCCGAGATCGACCGGGTGGAACTGACCCGGTTATTCGACGGTATCGACATCCACCAGGCGATCCCGGTGATTCGGGCGTTCAGTAATTTCGCGCTGCTGGCCAACGTCGCCGAGGATATTCACCGGGAACGCCGGCGCGAGGTTCACGTCGCGGCCGGTGAGCCGGCGCCGGACAGCACCCTCGCGGCGACCTATCGTAAGCTCGACGCCGCCGATCTGCGCCCCGATGCCGTCGCGGTCGCGCTGAGCGGTGCGCTGGTGTCCCCGGTGATCACCGCGCATCCCACCGAGACGCGCCGGCGCACCGTCTTCGACACCCAGAACCACATCACCCGGCTCATGCGGCTGCGACTGCACGGCCGGGATGAGACCGAGGACGGCCGGGAAATCGAACGGGAGCTGCGCCGCGAGATTCTGACGCTGTGGCAGACGGCCTTGATCCGGTTGTCCCGGTTAAAGGTTGCCGACGAGATCGAAGCCGGCCTCCGGTACTATCCGGCGGCTTTCTTCGAGGTCATTCCGAAGGTGAATGCCGCGGTGCGCGACGCGCTGCGGAGCCGCTGGCCGGGCGTCGAACTCCTGGACCGTCCGATCGTGCGGCCCGGTTCCTGGATCGGCGGCGACCGCGACGGTAATCCGAATGTGACCGCCGCAGTGGTGGAGCTGGCCACCGGCAGTGCGGCGTACACCGCGTTGGCGCATTACTTCGACGAGCTGGTCCTGCTTGAGCAGGAACTGTCGATGTCGGCGCGACTGGTTCGGGTTGACGCCGGTCTTGAACAGCTGGCCGCCGACTGTTCGGAACCTGCCCGCGCCGACGAGCCCTATCGCAGGGCGGTGCGGGTGATCCGGGGCAGATTGACCGCGACCGCCGCCGATATCCTCGACCGGACACCGGAGCATGTGCTGGACCTCGGCCTGCCGCGGTACCGGGATTCCCACGACTTGTTCGCCGATTTGAACGTCATCGATACTTCGCTGCGCACGCACGGCAGCGCACTCCTGGCCGACGACCGGCTGGCCCGACTGCGGGAATCGGTCGACGCGTTCGGATTCCATCTGTGCGGCCTGGATATGCGGCAGAACTCCGAGACTCATGAACAGGTGATTGCCGAACTGCTGGCGTGGGCCGGCGTGCATCCCGATTACGCTTCCCTGCCGGAGGGTCGGCGGGTCGAGTTGCTGGTGGCCGAGCTGTCGACTCGACGCCCGCTTGTGGGTGACGGTGCCGAGCTGTCCGAGCTAACCCGTAAGGAGCTCGACATCGTCGGTGCGGCGGCCCGTACGGTCGCCGTTCTGGGCCCCGAAGCCGTGCCGACGTACATCATCTCGATGTGCCAGTCGGTGTCGGATATATTGGAGGCCGCGCTTCTACTCAAAGAAGTTGGGCTGCTTGACCTTTCCTCTGACAGTCCGCACGCACCGGTGGGCATCGTGCCATTGTTCGAGACCATCGACGATCTACAGCGTGGATCGTCGATCCTCGAGGCGGCCCTGGACGTGCCGCTCTACCGGGCGATGGTGGCGGCTCGGCATCAGACCCAGGAGGTCATGCTCGGCTACTCGGACTCCAATAAGGACGGCGGCTATCTCGCCGCGAACTGGGCGTTGTATCGCGCCGAACTGAACCTGGTGGAATCCGCCCGTAAGACCGGCATCCGGCTGCGGCTGTTCCACGGCCGCGGCGGGACGGTGGGGCGTGGTGGCGGGCCCAGCTACGAGGCGATCCTGGCGCAGCCCCCGGGTGCGGTCAACGGTTCGCTGCGCCTCACCGAGCAGGGTGAGGTGATTGCGGCGAAGTATGCCGAACCCCGTATCGCGCACCGCAATCTGGAAAGCCTGGTCGCCGCGACCCTCGAGTCCACGCTGCTGGACGTTGAGGGTCTCGGCGATGACGCCGAACCGGCTTACCAGGTTCTGGACGAACTCGCCGCCCGTGCCCAGCGCGCGTATGCCGAACTCGTGCACGAAACCCCGGGGTTCGTGGAGTATTTCAAGCAGTCCACACCCGTCAGCGAGATCGGCTCGCTCAATATCGGCAGTCGGCCGACGGCCCGGAAACAGACCACCGCGATCACCGATCTGCGCGCGATCCCGTGGGTGCTGGCCTGGAGCCAGTCACGGGTGATGCTGCCCGGGTGGTACGGAACCGGTACGGCCATCGAGGGCTGGATCGGTCGAGGCGCCGATCAGGATCCCGCCCGATTGGAGGTGTTGCGCGACCTCTACCGCCGGTGGCCGTTCTTCCGTTCGGTGCTGTCCAACATGGCTCAGGTGCTGTCGAAGTCCGATATGGGCCTGGCGGCCCGGTATTCCGAACTCGTGGCCGATATCGAACTGCGCGAACGGGTGTTCAGCATGATCCGGGCCGAACACGAGCGCACCATCGCGATGCACAAACTGGTGGCCTGCCAGGACGACCTGCTCGCCGACAACCCCGCGCTGGCCCGTTCGGTGTTCAATCGATTTCCGTATCTGGAACCGCTCAATCATCTTCAGGTGGAGCTGCTTCGCCGGTACCGGGGGGGCGAGGACGACGAACTCGTACAACGCGGGATTCTGCTCACGATGAGCGGTCTCGCCTCGGCCCTGCGCAACAGCGGCTGAGGTTACCTTCCCCGGATGGCCTTGAACGCTCCGCGTACGGCCGCCTCAGTGGCCGCGACCGGCGCCATCGCTGATTCGGCGACATCGACCAGACGCATCACCCGACCCATCATTCCCTCGAGCTGGCCGAGGCTCTCATTGAGACGGTGAAGAGTGTTGTTGAAGTACTCAAGCGACGCTTCCATCGTGCCCACCGCCTGGTTCAGGCCGATCAGGCTCTGTTCCAGGTCGTTGAGAATATGGTCCATCTGATCGACGGTCTCATCGGCGTTGAGAGCCGCCTGAGCCAGCGTCCTGATCCGCTCGGTCGGGGTGCGGGGCCGGGTCTTGTCGTCCATGGCGGTCAGTCTGACAGTTTGCTCGCCGCAGCGGAGTCAAGAAGCCAAATCGTCTTCTCCAGGCCTACCGCACCGGCGGCCGGCACTTCATCCGGGTCGGCACCGGCCAGTGCCGCGGCCACCGCGTCGGCCTTGGCCGCACCGGACACCACCAGCCAGACCTGCCGGGACCGGCGCACCGCGGGCAGGGTCAGCGTGATCCGGCGCGGTGGTGGTTTCGGTGAGTCGTCGACTCCTAGAACCATTCGCTCGGTCTCTCGGACCGCCTTGGTGTGCGGGAACAGCGAATTGACATGTCCCTCGCCGCCCATGCCGAGCAGATGGACATCGAAAACCGGCGTGGGAGAGTCGGTCTCCGATAGTGCGGACAGCTCATCCTGGTAGGCACGGGCCGCGGCGTCGAGGTCGTGACCGCAGACACCGTCGCTGGGTGGCATCGGATGGATGTTGCCGGCCGGCATCTCGATGCGGTCCAGCAGGGCCTCGCGGGCCTGTTTCTCATTTCGCTCGTCGTCCGCGCGGGGAACGAAACGATCGTCTCCCCAGAACAGGTGGACCCGCGACCAGTCAACCCGATGTGTGCCGAGGTGTGAGAGCAGGCCGATCCCGGTCCCGCCGCCGGTGAGCACGACCAACGCCTTGCCGCGGGCGGCGATCGCCATGGAGATCGCCTCGGCCAGAAGATCCCCGGCACCGCGCACCAGCGCGTCGGTGTCCGGGTAGGTCTGGATGGTCGCACCCACGATCAGCTGTACCGCACCTTCTCGATACCGGCCAGCGCCTCGTGGTAGACCTCGTCGGCGTCGAGGCGGCGCAGATCCTCGGCGAGACAGTCCCGGGTCTCCCGGCGCGCGAGTGGGAGTTTGGCATCGGGATGTCCGGTGCGGGCCAGGGTGGCGGTCGACCCGTCCTGAGGCCGGCTCAGGGTGATGGTCTGGCTCGGTTGGGTCAACTCGACTTTGAGATCGCCGACCGCACGGGTGACGGGCCCGTCGATGCGGCTGGCCAGCCAGCCGGCCAGAATATCGAGGGCGGGTTCGTCAACCAGACCGGACACCACCGCCGAGGTGACCTGTTCATAAGGGGGTTGTTCCAGGGCGGAGGCGAGCAGGGCCCGCCAGTAGGTGATCCGGCTCCAGGACAGATCGGTGTCGCCCTTGGCGTAGCCCGCCAGCCTGCTCCGCAGCGAGGCCAACGGGTCGGGGGCGAAGGTGGCATCAGTGATGCGGCGAATCGCCAAGCGGCCCAGGGAATCCTGCGCCGGAACCGCCGGAGAAACCCGCGGCCACCAGGCCACCACGGGAGTGTCGGGGAGCAGGAAGGGCAGCACCACGCTGGCGGCATGCTCGGCCAGCGGACCCGAGGTCTTCAGAACGACCACCTCGCCGGCACCAGCGTCTCCGCCGACCCGCAACTGGCCGTCGAGTCGCGCCTCGGTGGCCGGCTGGGCGGCCGGCACCACCACGATGATCCGGCAGGGATGCTCCCGGCTTGCGCCGACGGCGGCCTCGATCGAATCCTCCAAGAGGTCCTCGCTATCGGGTGCGACGACCAAGGTGAGCACCCGGCCCAGGGTGATGGCGCCGCCTTCCTCACGCAGCGAGGTGATCCGCTTGTTGATGGTGTTGGTGGTGGTGTCGGGCAAATCGACGATCACGTAGGCCAACTCCGTTCCGCTTGGACGCTCATCACGGGCGCCGCCATTCCCGACCCGATCTCTCCAGCATCTCGAACGATGATTCAGGTCCCCAGGTCCCCGACGGGTAGGGGTCCGGTTTGCCGTGACCGGCCCAGTATTCGAGAGCGGGATCGAGTATCTTCCAGGACAATTCGACCTCGGCGTTGACCGGGAACAGTGAGGGCTCTCCGAGCAGTACGTCGAGGATCAGCCGTTCATAGGCTTCCGGGGAATCCTCGGCGAATGCAGACCCGTAGGAGAAGTCCATGTTGACGTCGCGCACCTCCATGGTGCTGCCGGGGACCTTGGATCCGAACCGTAGCGTGATGCCCTCATCCGGCTGCACCCGGATCACCAGCGCGTTCTGACCGAGTTCCTCGGTCATGGTGGCGTCGAACGGTAGGTGTGGCGCCCGTTTGAACATCAACGCAATCTCGGTCACCCGGCGGCCCAGACGTTTTCCGGTCCGCAGGTAGAACGGCACACCGGCCCACCGCCGAGTGTCGACGTCGAGCGTGATCGCGGCGAAGGTCTCGGTGGTCGAGGTGTGGGAGAAGCCCTCCTCCTCGAGTAGTCCGACCACGTGCTCACCACCCTGCCAGCCGGCGGCGTACTGGCCGCGGGCGGTGGTCAGGTCCAGCGGTTGAGCCAGCCTGGTGGCGGCCAGCACCTTGATCTTCTCGGCCTTGACCTCGTCCGGCCCGAAGTTCACCGGCTCTTCCATGGCGGTGAGGGCCAGCAGTTGCAGCAGGTGGTTCTGGATGACATCGCGTGCTGCGCCGATTCCGTCGTAGTAGCCGGCCCGGCCGCCGAGGCCGATGTCCTCCGCCATGGTGATCTGCACGCTGTCCACGTAGTGGCTGTTCCAGATCGGCTCATAGAGTTCGTTGGCGAACCGCAGCGCGAGGATGTTCTGCACCGTCTCCTTGCCGAGATAGTGGTCGATGCGGAATACCGACCGCTCGGGGAAGACGCTGTTGACCACCCGGTTGAGATCTTCGGCGCTGGCGAGATCGTGTCCGAAGGGTTTCTCAATGACCACCCGGCTCCATCGGCCGTCTTCCGGATCGGCCAAGCCGGATCGTTTGAGCTGTTCGCAGACCACCGGGAAGGCCTTCGGCGGGATCGAGAGGTAGAAGGCGTGGTTTCCGCCGGTGCCGCGCTCGATGTCGAGGGTGTTCAGCGTCTTGGCGAGCTTCGCGAAGGCCGCGTCATCGTCGAAGCTGCCCTGTACGAAGCGAAATCCCTCCGACAGCCGGTCCCAGACCTCCTGACGGAACGGGGTGCGGGCGTGTTGTTTGACCGCCTCGTAGACGATCTGGCCGAAGTCCTCGTCGGCCCAGTCCCGGCGGGCGAAACCAACCAGGGAGAACGATGGGGGCAGCAGCCCCCGATTCGCTAGATCGTAGATCGCCGGCATCAACTTTTTTCGGGACAGGTCCCCGGTGACGCCGAAGATCACCACGCCACACGGGCCGGGGATGCGTGGCATCCGCTTGTCCCGCTTGTCCCGCAACGGGTTGTGCCAGCCGGCCGGCACGGGCGTCGAGACGCTCGAGGTGCGTGCCGGGCTCATTTGTCGGCGGCGTCCAACTGAGCCTGGGTGGCATCGAGCAGTTCCAACCAGGCCTTCTCGAACTTGTCCACGCCGTCCTCTTCGAGGTGGACGAAGACGTCGCCGAGGTCGATTCCGACTGCCTCCAGTCTGTCGAACACCTCTTGGGCGGCCGCGGCGGTTCCGGTGATGGTGTCGCCGGTGATCAGCCCGTGGTCAGCGACCGCGTCGAGTGTTTTCTCCGGCATCGTGTTGACGGTGTCGGGCGCCACCAGTTCGGTGACGTACATCGTGTCGGAGTAGTCCGGGTTCTTCACGCCGGTCGAGGCCCACAGCGGCCGCTGCACCCAGGCGCCGGCCTGGGCGAGTGGGGTCCACCGCCCGCCCGAGCCGAATACCTCTTCGTAGGCGGCATAGGCCAGCCGGGCGTTGGCGATCCCGGCCTGTCCGCGAAGCGCCAGGGCCTCATCGGTGCCGATCGCCTCCAGTCGCTTGTCGATCTCGGTGTCGACCCGGGAGACGAAGAATGAGGCGACCGAGAAGATCGTGTTGAGGTCGTGACCGGCGGGCACGGCGGCTTCGAGCCCGGCAAGGTAGGCGTCCATCACGGCTCTGTGCCGCTCCACCGAGAAGATCAGGGTGACGTTGACCGAGATGCCCTCGGCCAAGACGGCGGTGATCGCCGGCAGTCCGGCCGGTGTCGCGGGGATCTTGATCAGCAGGTTGGGTCTATCGACGATCTTCCAGAGTTCGATCGCCTGCAGGATGGTTTTGTCGGTGTCGTGCGCCAGGCGGGGATCGACCTCGATCGACACCCGACCGTCGGCCCCGTTGGAGGCCTCCCACTGCGGCCTCAGCACATCGCAGGCCGCCCGCACATCGTCGGTGGTGGCGGTGCGGATGGTGGCGTCGACGTCGGCCCCCCGGGCCGCGAGTTCGGCGACCTGCGCGGCGTAGGCTTCGCCCTTCGACAGCGCCGCCTGGAAGATCGACGGGTTGGTGGTCACCCCCACGATGGACTTGGTATCGATCAGATCCTGCAGATTCCCCGACGTCAAGCGATCCCGGGACAGGTCATCGAGCCAGACGGAGACGCCGGCCGCGGATAGCGCCGCGAGATTCGGATTCTGGGCCATGAGAACTCCTGGGTGGGTTGGGGATCTGTTAGGTGGGGGATTGCCGGTTAGTTGTCGATTGCCCGTTCCGCAGCCGCGGCAACGGCCTCGGGGGTGAACCCGAACTCGCGGAACAAGGTCTTGTCGTCCGCCGACTCGCCGTAATGCTCGATGGAGACGATCTCCCCGGTGTCGCCGACGTACTTGTACCAACTCTGGGCGATTCCGGCCTCCACCGCCACCCGGGCCGAGACGTCCGGCGGAAGCACGCTGTCGCGATACTCCTGAGGTTGGGATTCGAACCATTCGACACAGGGCATCGATACGACACAGGCCCGGATGTCCTTGGCGGCCAGCAATGCCGTTGCCTCGACCGCCAACTGGACCTCGGATCCGGTGGCGATGATGATCACCTCGGCATCATCGGCCGGGCTTCCACCGCCCAGCACATAGCCGCCGCGGGCGACGCCTTCATCGCTGGTGCCCTCCAGCACCGGCACCCCCTGCCGGGTCAGGATGAGTCCGGTCGGTCCGCGGCCACCGGTGCGTTCCAGCACCGCGCGCCACGCGTACGCCGTCTCATTCGGGTCGGCCGGGCGCACCACCGACAACCTCGGGATCGCGCGAAGGGCGGCCAGATGTTCGATCGGCTGGTGGGTGGGACCGTCCTCGCCGAGCCCGATCGAGTCGTGCGTCCAGACGTAGATGGGGTCGATGTCCATCAGCGCGGCCAATCGCACCGCGCCCCGCATGTAATCGGAGAACTGCAGGAAGGTCCCGCCGTAGGCACGGGTGGGGCCGTGCAGGACGATTCCGGACAGGATCGCGCCCATCGCGTGTTCGCGAATGCCGAAGTGCAGGGTGCGGCCGTACCAGGTCGCGTCCCAGTCCGTGGTCGAGATCGACGGTGGCCCGAAGGACTTGGCCCCCTTGATGGTGGTGTTGTTGCTGCCGGCCAGGTCGGCCGACCCGCCCCACAGTTCGGGGAGTTTCGGACCGATGGCCGAGAGGACGGCACCGGATGCCGCCCGGGTGGCCAGTGCCTTGGAACCCGGTTCCCAATACGGCAGGTCGGCGTCCCAGCCGTCGGGCAGTCGGCCGGCCAGTAACCGGTCCAACAGGGCCTTACGCTCGGGCTCGCGCTGCGCCCAGGTGTCGAAA
The DNA here is from genome assembly GCA_964527015.1 of uncultured Mycobacterium sp. Classification (GTDB taxonomy): domain Bacteria; phylum Actinomycetota; class Actinomycetes; order Mycobacteriales; family Mycobacteriaceae; genus Mycobacterium. The sequence continues at coordinate 20,660 of CAZGPT010000017.1, forward strand.
TCCGCCTGCCAGCTCTGATGGGCCGCCCGGCCGCGGTCGACAAGCTCTCGGGTGTGGGCGATGACCTCATCGGCAACCTCGAAGCTCTGCTCCGGGTCGAAGCCGAGGATCTTCTTGGTGGCGGCCACCTCGTCGGCGCCCAGGGCCGAGCCGTGCACTCCGCCGGTGTTCATCTTGGTGGGGGCCGGATAGCCGATGATGGTCCGCAGGGCGATGAACGACGGCTTGTCGGTGACCTTTTTGGCCGCTTCGATCGCCGCCTCGATACCGGCCACATTCTCACCGCCCTCGACGATCTGCACATGCCAGCCATAGGCCGCGTATCGAGCCGGGGTGTCCTCGGTGAACGCGATATTGGTGTCGTGCTCGATGGAGATCTCGTTGTCGTCCCAGATCACGATGAGGTTGCCCAATTGCTGGGTGCCGGCCAGCGAGGAGGCTTCGCTGGTGACACCCTCCTGCATATCGCCATCGGAGGCGATGACATAGATGTAGTGGTCGAACGGGCTGGCGCCCGGCGCGGTGTCGGGGTCGAACAGCCCGCGCTCGTAACGTGCTGCCATCGCCATCCCGACTGCCGAGGCGAGACCTTGGCCCAGCGGACCGGTGGTGATCTCCACACCCCGGGTATGCCGGAACTCCGGGTGACCCGGAGTCTTCGAGCGCCAGGTACGCAGCGCCTCGATATCGGTCAGTTCCAGGCCGAATCCACCCAGATAAAGTTGCAGGTAGAGAGTGAGGCTGGAGTGCCCGCAGGACAGCACGAATCGGTCGCGGCCCAGCCACTCGGTGTCATTCGGGTCATGTCGCATCACCCGCTGGAACAGGGTGTAGGCGACCGGTGCGAGGCTCATCGCGGTGCCAGGATGACCGTTTCCGACCTTCTGGACCGCGTCGGCGGCCAGCACCCGAGCCGTGTCGACGGCCCGAGAGTCAAGCTCGGTCCAGTCATCGGGGTGATGGGGTCGGGTCAGCGCGGAAATCTCGTCGAGCGTTGTCACGAAGTCACTCCTGGGGACGTCGAACTGGCTGGCAACCCGGTACAGGAACCCACCCTAATACCGGGATTGGACCCTGCTGTACCGAATCGGCCGCATCCCGGTCTACCATCTTGTGTAGTAGACGCTGGGGCCGGTAGTCGCCGCCCGTGAGGAGTTGACTGCGTGAGGATGCCCGAAACCCACCTCGTCGGCGATACCGCTCAGGCGGCGCCGGGCCGGATCCGAAGCGTTCTTCGGGGCTACCTGGCGCTGACCAAGCCCCGTGTCGTCGAGCTGCTCCTGGTCACAACGATCCCGGCCATGCTGCTGGCCTCCCGAGGTTCGGTTGATCTTGTCCTGATCCTGAACACCCTGTTCGGCGGGATGCTCGCCGCCGGCGGGGCCAACACCCTGAACTGCGTGGCCGACGCCGATATCGACAAGGTAATGAAACGCACCGCCGGCCGCCCGCTGGCTCGGGCCACGGTACCCCGCGCCCATGCACTGATTTTCGGACTTGCGCTGTCGGTCGGATCGTTCTTCTGGCTGTGGTGGACCACCAACCTTTTATCGGCTCATCTCGCTGCCGCGACGATCGCCTTCTACGTGCTGGTCTACACGCTGCTACTCAAACGGCGCACCTCGCAAAACGTGGTGTGGGGCGGTGCCGCTGGGTGCATGCCGGTGATGATTGGCTGGTCGGCGGTCACCGGCACCATCGGCTGGCAGGCGCTGGCAATGTTCGCCATCATCTTCTTCTGGACCCCTCCGCACACCTGGGCCCTGGCCATGAAATACAAAGAGGACTACCGAGCCGCCGGGGTTCCGATGCTCCCCGTGGTGGCCACCGAGCGGCAGGTGACCAAACAGGTGGTGATCTACACCTGGCTGACGGTGGCGGCCACCCTGGCGCTCGTCCCGGCCGCGGGCTGGCTCTACGCAGCGGTGGCGGTGCTGGCCGGCGCGTGGTTCCTCACCCTGGCCCATCGCCTGCACGCGGGGGTGCTGCGGGGCGACCCGGTTAAGCCCCTGAAGTTGTTCCTGCATTCGAACAATTACCTGGCAGCGGTGTTCTGCGCTCTGGCTGTCGACTCGGTGATCCCGTTGCCATTGCTGTTCGGCTAGCGCTCCTCAGGGCAGCAGCACGACCGCACCAACGGTCCGGCGGGCCTGCAGATCCTCGTGCGCGCGCCGCGCCTCAGCCAGCGGGTAGTGCCCGCCGACGGTGACGGTGACCGATCCGTCGGCGATGCAGTCCAGCAGTTCCCCGGCCCGCCAGGCGAATTCGTCCGGTGTGCGGATGAAGTGCGCGAGGTTCGGGCGGATCAGGTAGACCGACCCGGCGGCGTTGAGGCGCTGCGGATCAACCGGGGGGACGGGTCCGCTGGATGCCCCGAACAATGCCAACGTGCCGCGTACCGCCAGGCTGGCGAGGCTGGCGTCGAATGTCGATCTGCCGACTCCGTCGTAGACCGCGGCGACCCCGCGCCCTTCGGTCAGATCCCGGACCTGCTCGGCGAAGCTCGCAGGGTCCTCCGGATAATTCAGCACCTCCACGGCCCCGGCCCGCCGCGACAGTTCCGCCTTGTCCGGGGTGGACACGGTGGTGATCACCCGGGCGCCGAGGCTGGTCGCCCAGCGGGTCAGAATCAGGCCGACGCCGCCGGCGCCGGCATGTACCAGCAGGAAATCCTGCGGGGCTACCCGGTAGACCGACTTGATCAGATAATGCGCCGTCAACCCTTTAAGCAGCGCGGAGGCGATGTCGTCGGACTTCACCGATTCAGGCACGTAGGCCACGAAATCAGACGGAGCCGTGCAATATTCGGCGTAGGCGCCGGTTGCGTTGGCGGTCACCACGCGGTCTCCGACGTTGATGGCGGCGACATCGTCGCCGACCGCGGCGATGGTCCCGCAGACCTCCTGGCCGACCACGAAAGGAAGTGTGCGCGGATACAGTCCCGATCGGAAGTAGGTGTCGATGTAGTTGATCCCGATGGCATCGGCGCGGATCAGCACCTCACCGGGGCCGGGCGCCGGCGTCGGCCTTTCGACGTAGTGCAGAACTTCCGGGCCGCCCGTCTCGGCGACTTCCACTGCGTACATGTCACATATCATCCCCTGTGTGGTCACAACTCATCCTCTGTGTGGTCATAACAGCCCATCGGAGATGAGATGAAATTGGCCCGGCCGGATGTCTTTCACCCACGGATCGTGCTGGCATCCTGCCGGCAGTTGCCCGACGGCGACGGTGATGACGACGGACTCGTCGCCGCCCTGCGCAGCCGTGGTCTACACGCCCGATGGATGGCTTGGGATGATCCACGGACCGAGGCGGCCGACCTGGTGATCCTGCGGGCGGCCTGGGATTACGCCGCGCGGCGGGAGGAGTTCCTGGCCTGGACAGCCCGGGTGCGCAACCTGCTCAACCCGCCGGCGGTCGTGGCCTGGAACAGCGATAAGCACTATCTGCGGGATCTCGCCGACGCCGGATTGCCCACTGTGCCGTCCTTCTTCCTCGAACCCGGTCAGGCTCCGGTCCTCCCGGCCGCCCTTGCCGACGCCGAGGTCGTTGTCAAACCCGCGGTGGGGGCCGGTTCGGTCGACGCTCTGCGGTTCACCGATCACGGAGCGGCCGCCGCGGGTGCGGCGGTGCTGCTCGATGAGGGGCGCAGCGTGCTGGTTCAGCCCTACGACGCCCGGGTGGAGGCGGGCGAGACGGCAATGGTCTTCCTGGGCGGCGAACAGTCGCACGCCTTCACGAAAGGCCCGATGCTGCCCCCGGAGGGCCGATCGCCGGCGTTGGACGAGTCAGGTACCTACGCGAGCGAGAAGCTCGCTCCCGCCGACCCTGACTTTCCGATGTGGGATCTGGGGCATGCCGCCTTAGACGCCGCATGCGCGCGGGCCGGAGTCGCGAAGGCCGACCTGCTCTACGCGCGGGTCGATCTCATCGGGGGGCCGGAGGCGCCGGCGCTGCTGGAGCTCGAACTCGTCGAGCCGGCACTGGGCTGGAGTCAACTGGATACGGCGACCCGGCTGCTGCAGTTGCGCCGATTCGCCATCGAAGTGGAGTCAGCCTGCGAGCGTTTCGGGCTTGGTCCGCTGTCGCATCGACGCCCATAACGCGGCGGTGCCGACCGTGCAGGCCGCGGCCCCGGCGACGTGCATCGCAACCAGAACGGCCGGGACGCCGGTGTGATATTGCACGAACCCGATAAGGGCTTGCCCGGCAACCAGGCACAGAAGCACGACCAGTCGCCGCCGGACGGTGCGTGGGGCCCCGACGGCCAGCAGGCCGGCCCCCAGACCGAGGAGCAGGCTCAGATAGCTGACCAACAGGGCGCTGTGCGCGTGGGCCAGGGTGACGATCTCGATCTCCAGCCGGGGTACGGGGCGGTCCGGACTCTTGTCCCCGGCGTGCGGTCCGGCACCCGTGACCGCGGTGCCGGTGATCAGAGTGGCGGTCAGCGCGAGTGCGCTGAGAAAAGTCAGCTGGCGCAGTGGTTTCGGCACAGTGCGGACGGGGACGCCGTCGTCGGGTTCGCCGATCTTGCAGAAGAGCAGCGTGGCCACCCACACCATCGCCATCGATACCAGAAGGTGAATCGCGACCGTCCACCACAGCAGTCCGGTCAGCACGGTGATACCGCCGATCACCGCCTGCAGGACGGTGGAGGCCGGCATCAGCCAGGCGTAGACCAGCACCTCCCGGCGGCGTCTGGCCCGGGTCACCGCAAGCACCGCCAGGATCGCGGTGATCACGACGGCGAAGGTGAGCAGTCGGTTGCCGAATTCCACAGCTTGATGCAGTCCGGGAACCTCGGCGTGCGGGACCGGCGTGAAACTGCCCGGGAAGCATTGCGGCCAGGTGGGGCACCCCAGACCGGATGCGGTAACCCGCACGATCGATCCGGTCACCGAAATCAGCGCCTGGCTCAGGACCACTGCGGCGGCGATGATGCGCTGCGTGCGCACACTGGGTAGCGGAAGCTTGTCCACGATTCGCAGGAAAAGCTGTGCCGGGGTCACCGTGCGAGCCTAGTGGAGATGGAACTACGTGCCGTAGTAGGGGATTGCCCAGGGGGCCCAACTGGGTCCGGCGATCAGGTGAATCGGAACCAACGCAGGGCGGCCGCCGCGGATATCGCACCCCAGACCGCCAGCACGGCGATGCCGAACCAGTCGACCGACACCGTGGTCGCCTGAGTCAATGCCTCGGTCAGAGCCCCTGACGGTGTCAGGCGGGCCACCCAGGCCAGCCCGGCAGGAACGGAGGCGCTTTCCACCGTCAGCGCCCCGAAACCGGCGAACACGAACCACAGCAGGTTGGCCACGGCGAGCACGATCTCGGCCCGTAGTGTCCCGCCGAGCAGCAATCCCATCGCGACGAATGCCGCGGTGCCCAACGCGATCACCAACGCGCCGAGTAGCAGCCCGGCCGGATGCGGCCGCCAGCCCAGCGCCAAGCCGATTGCCCCAAGCAGGATCGCCTGCAGGAAGACCACCGTCACCACGGCCAGGGACTTGCCGGCGATGATGCCCCACACCGGCAGCGGGGTGGCGCCGAGTCGCTTCAACGCGCCGTACCGGCGGTCGAATGCCACCGCGATGGCCTGGCCGGTGAAGGCCGTCGAGATCACGGCCAGCGCCATGATGGCGGGCACGAACACCGCCACCCGGTTGTCTCCGAAGTCGCCCAGCGGCAGCAGGGAAAGCCCCACCAGCAGGGTGATCGGAATGAACATGGTCAGCAGCAACTGTTCGCCGTTGCGAAGCAGCAGCTTCAACTCCAGGCCGTACTGCGCGGCCAGCATCCGCGGAACATCGCTCGGACGAGGGTCGGGGGTGAACGTCCCCGCCGGAAACAGCTCTGTCACGATCGCAACTCCCTGCCCGTCAGGTCCAGGAAAACGTCTTCGAGGCTACGCTGCTCGACCCGCAGGTCGTTGGCGAGAATATTGAGCCGGGCGCACCATGCGGTCACGGTGGCCAGCACCTGCGGGTCGACTTTGCCCTCGACCAGATACTCGCCGGGGGTCACCTCGGTGGCGCTGTAGCCCTCGGGCAGGGCCGATATCAGCAGCGACAACTCCAGTCTGCGGGGCGCGGTGAACCGAAGCTGATCCTCGGCACCGCTGCGCATCAAGTCGGCCGGGGTCCCCGCCGCGACGGGTGACCCGCGATCGATGATGACGATCCGGTCGGCCAACTCCTCGGCCTCCTTGAGCTGATGTGTGGTCAGGACCACCGTCACCCCGTCACGGCGCAGCCCGTCGATGAGCTCCCACACCACCAGCCGCGCGTGGGCGTCCATACCCGCCGTCGGCTCGTCGAGAAACACCAACTCGGGCCTGCCGACGATGGCGCACGCCAGTGCCAGGCGCTGCTGTTGCCCCCCGGACAGCCGCCGGTAGGTGGTGCGGGCCACATCAGCGAGGCCGAGGGTGTTCAGGAGCCACCCGGGGTCCAGTGGCCGGGCGGCGTAGGCGGCCACCAGGTCGAGCATCTCGCCCGCCCGGGCGGCCGGGTAACCGCCGCCGCCCTGCAGCATGACGCCGATGCGCTCGCGTACCCGCGCATTGTCGGCGACGGGATCGAGTCCGAGCACCTCGATCGTGCCTCCGTCGGGCCGGATGAATCCCTCGCACATCTCGACGGTCGTCGTCTTGCCGGCGCCGTTGGGGCCGAGCAGGGCGAGCACTTCCGCTCGTTCCACGTCGAGATCGAGATCCGAGACCGCGAGAGTGGATTCATAGCGTTTCGACACCCCGCGAAGCCGCACCGGGGTGGGGGAGCCAGGACTCACGGGGAATCAGCGTAGGCGTCCCGGCCGGGGCCGTTCGCCGGTGGTTGCCCTGAAGGACTCGTCGCAGCTCTTATTTCGAGATCTTCGCCGCTGTAGCGCTCGTCGGATCCGGGCAGATGGCGCCACGGCAACCGGTTGAGGGTCAAGCCGATGAGCAGCAGCACGATCACCGCGCTGGCCAGCGTTGCGTTGAGGATCTGGAACAGCGCGAAGCGATCACCGTTGGCGGTCGGCCCGAAGATCCCGACGATCAAGCTGACGGCGACAGCGGCGATGCGGAAACGTGGCCGGGTGGCCCAGGCGGCCAGCGGGATGATCGCCCACAGCAGATACCACGGCTGGACGACGGGAAACAACAGCACCGTGGCGCCCATGGCGACACCCAGCCCGCCCACCGGGTGCAACCGTCCGCGCAATACCGCGAGCAGCAGCCAGCTGACCAGGGCGGCGATGATGAGCACACCCGTCGCACGGGTGAGGGAGAGCACAGCGGTGGTGTGATCACCCAGCCCGAGCAGGATGCCCACCTGGCCGGTCGCCAGCGCAAGCAGGGTCGGTGGGGACATCCAGCTGCGCACCACGTTCGCCGTGCCGAGGGTGAACAGCCACCCGAAGCCCAGTCCGCTCGCCCAGCCGACCAGCGCCATCACCGCCAGCGCAACCGACAGCGTCAGGACACCGGCGGACAGGAACGCCTTCAGCGTGCCGCCCCATCGGTGGGCGAGGGCCATCGCGGTGAACCCGAGAGCCAGCAGGCCAGGCAGCTTCACCTGTGATGACAGGGTGATGAGCACCATGCCGGCGACCAGCAGGGCCAGTGGGGACCAGCGAGCCCATTCGGCGCGGGACCGGCGCCAGCCGGACGGCCATCGCACCGGTCTGGGCAGCAGTTTCCCGGCGGGGGACGAGATGCCCCGAAGTGCGATCTCGGTGCCGGCAAGCATCAGACCCAGCATCAGTGCCTCGTTGTGGATTCCGGCCACCAGGTGCATCAACAGCAGCGGGTTGGCCGCACCGAGCCACAGCGCGGTGACTTCCGCGACACCGCAGCGGCGGGCCAACCGCGGTGTCGCCCAGACGATCAGGCCGACCCCGATCAGCACCACCAGGCGGTGTGACAGCACCGCGGCAACGATGTTCTCGCCGGTGAGCGCGGAGATTCCCCGTCCGATCCAGAGGAACAGCGGCCCGTACGGAGCCGGTGTCTCCCGCCACAGGCTGGGCACCGACGAGGTGAACACATGGTCCAGCCCGAGTCCCGGGGCCGGGCCGACCTGATAGGGGTCCAGGCCGTTGCGGGCGATCTGGCTTTGCGCGAGGTAGGAGTAGACGTCCTTGCTGTACATCGGTGGGGCGAGGAGCAACGGCAGCATCCACAGCAGCAGCGTGCGGTCGAGCTGGCTGCGCGACATCCGGCGCGGGCCGTGGACGAATCGGCCGAGCATCAACCAGGCCAATGCCATCATCACCGCCCCGGTGGTGGTCATGGTCAATGAGACGGTCTGGATGCGGGACGGCAGGTTCAGCAGGCGCACCCCGAAGGTGGGGTCCTGCACGACCGGGCGGGCCCCGGCACCGAGAGCCCCGATCGCCATCAGGACGGTTCCGGTCGCCCCGAAAAGTCGGGTCCGGTCCATGGCCCGTAGTTCGACCCGGTCGAGCGGCGCGCCCACGGTCCGCTCGTCGCCGTGCCAGCTCGCGATGGACAGGCTGAGGGGATGCTGGCGCGCTGCCACCTCCGCACTCTATCCGGCTCCACGGGGCGTGCGGCTGTGGGTGAGGGTGCCCTTGCTGGACCCGGATCTATAATTGCGTCACACTGGTGTTGTGAAAATCCTGCCCGACGAGTCGCCGGTGTCGCGGTCGTCGGCTCATGACGGCCGCACCCGCCGCTCGGTAGTCGGATTGTTGCTGGAAGCGGGTCCGATCACCGCGGCGGAGATCGGTCGCAGGCTGGGCATTTCCGCGGCCGGGGTGCGTCGGCATCTCGATGCGCTCGTCGACGACGGCGACGCCGAGTCCGGGCCCGCGGCCGCCTGGCAGCATGCCGGTCGAGGCCGTCCCGCCAAGCGATACCGTCTCACCGCGGCCGGGCGGGGCAAGCTCGAACACACCTATGACGACCTTGCTTCCGCCGCGATGCGGCAACTGCGTGAAATCGGTGGGGAAGAGGCGGTACGGACCTTCGCCCGCCGCCGCATCGACGCCATACTGGACGGCGTTGCGCCGGTCACCCCCGGTGACGACGGGGTGTTGAAGGACGGGGCGTTGGAGGACGCGGCGCAGCGGGTGGCCGAGGCGCTGACCGGGGCCGGCTACGCCACCACGACCACGCGGGTCGAGGGGCCGGCCACAGGGATCCAGATATGCCAACATCACTGCCCGGTTTCCCATGTGGCAGAGGAGTTCCCGGAACTCTGCGAGGCTGAGCAGCAGGCTATCTCCGAGTTGCTCGGCACCCATGTCCAGCAACTGGCCTCCATTGCCAACGGGGACTGCGCCTGCACCACCAATATCCCACTTTCCCTGCCACTCCCACCCCTGCCACTCCCACGGCCACTCCCATCCGTCCCGGGCGCCGCTGGTGCACCCGACAGCGCTGCGGCATCCGACCACGCCGCGGCACCAGACAACGAGAAAGAAAAAGGAGCGTCGGCATGACGATTACCCCCGAGGTTCAACCGCTCAGCCAGGAGGAGACAATCGCCTCCCTCGGCCGGTACGGATACGGCTGGGCGGACGCCGATGTCGCAGGTGCCAGTGCCAGGCGCGGTCTCTCCGAGGCGGTGGTGCGAGACATCTCCGGCAAGAAGGACGAGCCGGACTGGATGCTCGACGTGCGGCTCAAGGCGCTGCGCACCTTCGGCAAGAAACCGATGCCGAATTGGGGCTCCGACCTCGAGGGCATCGACTTCGACAACATCAAGTACTTCGTCCGTTCCACCGAGAAGCAGGCGACTTCGTGGGAGGAACTGCCAGAGGACATCAAGCGCACCTATGACCGGCTGGGTATTCCGGAGGCGGAGAAGCAACGGCTGGTGGCCGGTGTCGCGGCGCAGTACGAGAGCGAGGTCGTCTACCACCAGATCCGGGAGGATCTGGAAGAGCAGGGAGTGATCTTCCTCGACACCGATACCGGACTGCGGGAACATCCGGAGATCTTCAAGCAGTACTTCGGCACGGTGATCCCGGCGGGCGACAACAAGTTCTCCGCACTCAACACCGCGGTGTGGTCCGGCGGATCCTTCATCTATGTCCCGCCGGGTGTCCACGTCGACATCCCGCTGCAGGCCTACTTCCGGATCAACACCGAGAACATGGGCCAGTTCGAACGGACCCTGATCATCGCCGACGAGGGGTCCTATATTCACTACGTGGAAGGGTGCACCGCTCCGATCTACAAGAGTGACTCGCTGCACTCGGCTGTTGTGGAGATCATCGTCAAACCCAATGCGCGGGTCCGCTATACGACCATTCAAAACTGGTCGAACAACGTCTACAACCTGGTCACCAAGCGGGCACGCGCCGAGGCCGGGGCCACCATGGAGTGGGTCGACGGCAATATCGGCTCCAAGGTCACCATGAAGTACCCGGCGGTGTGGATGACCGGGGAGCACGCCCAGGGCGAGGTGCTCTCGGTCGCGTTCGCCGGCGAGGGACAGCATCAGGACACCGGTGCCAAGATGCTGCATCTGGCACCGAACACGTCGAGCAATATCGTGTCCAAGTCGGTGGCCCGCGGTGGCGGCCGCGCTTCCTACCGCGGACTGGTCCAAGTGAACAAGGGCGCGAGCGGCTCGCGCTCAAGCGTGAAATGTGACGCGCTGCTGGTCGACACAGTCAGCCGCAGTGACACCTATCCCTACGTGGACATCCGCGAGGACGACGTCACGATGGGCCATGAGGCCACCGTGTCGAAGGTTAGCGATGACCAACTGTTCTATCTGATGAGCCGCGGGATGACCGAGGACGAGGCGATGGCGATGGTGGTGCGCGGATTCGTCGAGCCCATCGCCAGGGAACTGCCAATGGAGTACGCCCTCGAACTCAACCGGCTCATCGAACTGCAAATGGAAGGCGCGGTCGGCTGATGGCAGACGTGAGTGCCGCGGTGGAGGGTTCGGCCCTCGCCGCCAACCCTGGCTCAACGTTGGCCTCCGCCAACCCTGGCTCAACGTTGGCCTC
>CAZGPT010000018.1:0-7562 GCA_964527015.1 uncultured Mycobacterium sp.
GGTCACGTGTCCTGGTTCACTTCTGCTCGCTCTGGATCTGACTGATGGCCTCGCTCAAATGAGCACCCACCTTGGCAATGTACGGCTCGTCGATGGCCTGGATGTGCTCACCCCCGATCGGCACCACCTCGAGGTCCTCGACGAAGTCCCCCCAGCCGCCGTCGGGCTTGCGGGTGCCGTAGCGCGGCTCGAACATGATGGCGTCATCGTGGTAGCGGTCGGCCATGTACAGCGTGACGTGCCCGCCGTAGGGCGCGATCTCGGCCGTGTCGATGGCGCGGTTATCCAGATAGGACGTGCGCTGATGCTCGATGATGCCGCCCGGGATGTCGACGCCGGCCTCCTTGACCGCGTTGAGCACGAACTGGACCTGCCCGGCGTCGTCGAGGACCTCGAGTTTGTCATAGGGGATCGCGGGGATCTCCACGTTGAAGGTGCGCTGGGCGAACAGTGCGTAGCGGTCCCAGCGGGCCCGGACCTCCTCGGAGGTCTGCGGGATGTCCTCGCCGGCACGCACGGTGTCGATGAGCCCGACGAACGGCACATCGGCGCCGGCCTGGGTGAGCCCGATCGCGCAGGCATAGGCCAGAACCCCGCCGAGGGACCAGCCGACCAGGATGAAGGGGCCGTTTCCGCCCAGCTCGAGCAGCTTCGGCACGTAGTGCGCGGCCCGTTCCTCGATCGAACCGTCCACCCGTTCCAGCCCGTACATCGGCGTATCGGCGGGCAGCCGCTTGAGCAGGGGCTCGTAGACCACCGTGGATCCGCCCGCGGGGTGGAAGACGAACACCGGGATCCGGTGCGTTCCGGGTTTCGGCGCCCGGATGGTCCGCACGAAACCGTCGAGTTCGCCGGCCTCGAGGTGGTCGCGCACGACCGTCGCGAGCTCCTCGATGGTGACGGCGGCGGCTACCTGCTCCGCGGTGATGGTGCCCTCACAACGTTCGGTGAGCCGCTGGGCGATCTTCGCCGCGGTGGGTTCGTCGATCCCCGGCAGCTCGTTGAAGATGCCGCCGGGGGATTTGCCGGTGACGATCGCCCAGGTCGCGAAGGTGACCCGCTCGGCGGCCTCACGCGGCGGGACGTCGGTGCCCAACGCGTCGACGACGGCCTGCTGGGAGAGGGCCTGAGCAGCGGCTCCGGCCGGTGTTGCGGAGCCGGCGGGCCCGGTCGGGTCGGTGGGCGGCGGCGGGATGCCGGGGCCCGTCGGGTCGGTCGGCGGTGGCGGAATATCCGGGTGGGCCTCGGGATGTTTGGCGGCGAGTTTCGCGGCCAGCTCCGGGGGGATCTCACCCGCGGCGATCCGGGCCTGCTCGGCGGCGATCTCCTCCGGGGTCATCCCCTTCTGGTGCTCGGCCAGCTCGGTGACCGACTCGCGGTTCTCGATCGCGTACTCGATGAGCTTCTCGACGGCGTAGAGGTTGGCGTCGCGAACCGCGGTCAGCTGGATCGGCGGCAGGTCGAAGTCGTACTCGACGCGGTTCTTGATCCGCACCGCCATCAGCGAGTCCAGGCCCAGCTCGATCAGCGGCACCTCCCACGGCAGGTCCTCGGGCTCATAACCCATCGCGCTACCGACGATCGTCGACAAACGGTCGTGCACGGTCTCGCCGGAGTCCGGTGACCACTTGCCCAGATTGGCCGCGACGCCGGCGCCCGCGGCGAGGTTGTCGGTCAGGATGGTCGGACCCGGCGCCGAATCCTCCTCGGCTGCGGGCGCCGGCCGGACCGCCGAGACCCCGGTGTCCGCACCGGAGACCCCTGCCGTGGCCCCTGCCGCTACGACAGCCGGCAGCGTCGAAGCGGCACCACCGCGGCTGACGATCGCGTCGTAAACCAGCGTGAAGGATTCGTCGATGCGGGCGTGTACCTGCACCGAGGCGCCGCCGGGGTGCCGGGTCAGGGTGGTCACCAGCCGCGCCCCCTCGCCCGGTACCGCACGCTGCTCGGTGGCGGTCAGCGCGGCGTCCGGAAGTACCTGCACCGCAGCCGCTTTCACAAGCCCAGACAGATCGGTCGTGGTGTCGGCGGCATATTCCCAGACATGCCGGCCGTCCGGCATCGCCACATGGGTGCCCGGGATGAGCGCCGAGCCGTCCGCGGAGAACCGGGCGTTGAGCCAGTGCTCCTTGCGCTTGAACCGGGTCGGCGGGATAGCAGCGAAGGCCTCCGGGGTGGATCCGGGGGAAACCCGCGGAACCGGGGGAAACAGGGTCCGGAAGTCGAGATCGTGACCGTAGACGTAGAGCTGGGCCATCGCCGACACCATGGAGTCGACCTCGTCCTGCTTACGGGCCAGAGTGGCGATCAGCTGACCGTCATGCAGACCGGCCGCGGCGGTGGTCAATCCGACCTGCATCAGCGCCACCGGGTTCGGCGCCAGTTCCAGAAAGGTGGTGTAGCCGTTATCGACCGCGTTGCGGATGCCATGGGTGAAGTAGACGCTGTGCCGCAGGCCCTTCTTCCAGTAGTCGACATCGTGAATGGTCTCGCCGGGGCGGATATAGCCGCCTTCGTGCACCGTGGAGAAGTAGCCGATGGTCAGCGGCCGGGCCTCGATGCCCTGGAGTTCGGCGACCAGTTCCCCCAGCAGTGGGTCCATCTGGGTGGTGTGGCTGGCACCCTTGGTCTGGAACTTGCGGGCGAACTTGCCCTCGGCCTCGCAACGCTCGATGATCGCGTCCACCTGGGCCGGAGGCCCCCCGATCACGGTCTGGGTCGGGGCGGCGTAAACGCAGACCTCGAGGTCGGGGAAGTCGGCGAACACGTCTCTGATCTCCTCGGCCGAATACTCGACCAGGGCCATCAGCCGGATGTATTCACCGAATAACATCGCCTCGCCCTCGCCCATCAGATGCGAACGCGCACAGATGGTCCGGGCGGCGTCGGCCAGGGACAACCCGCCGGCGAAATAGGCCGCGGCCGCCTCCCCCAGTGACTGACCCACCACCGCAGCGGGTTTCGCGCCGTGGTGGCGGAGCAACTCGCCAAGGGCGATCTGGATGGCGAAGATGACCAGCTGCACCACTTCGATCGGGTACTGACAGGTCTCGTCGGTGTAGTCAACCGAGTCGTCGAGGATGAGTTCGAGGATCGAGTAACCGCGCTCGTCCTGAATGAGGCTGTCGACCCGGTTGATCCAGTCGGCGAAGACCTCATCGCGCAGATAAAGGCTCTTGCCCATCTTGCGGTGCTGCGCGCCGAAACCGGCCAGCACCCACACCGGCCCGTTACTCACCGGTCCGTCCGCGCTGAACACCAGCGGGCTGGACTTGCCGTCGGCGATCGCGCGCAGACCTTTGACCGCCTCGTCGTGGTCATGGGCCATCACCACCGCGCGGGAGCGGCCGTGGTTACGGCGCGACAGCGCCCGGCCGATCGACTCCAACGACGACGCCCGGCCGGCCGGGCCGTCGATCCAGTCGGCCAGTTCGGCGGCGGTCGTCCGTTTCCGCGAGGTGAGGAAGCCCGAGACGGCCAGCGGAACCACGGGCACCGGTTTCTGGCCGGCATCCCACTCCTCGCGGGCGATCTCCAGCAGACGCAGCGCCTCGTCGGTCAGTCCGGGCAGCGCCACGGCGCCATCGGCAACGTAGCTGGAAACCTCGCCGTCCGCACCGCCGTAGCCCTCGTCGGCCGTATCGTCGAGCTCGAATTCGCCATACTCGTCCATCCGGACCCCGCCCACGTAAACGGCGTCGGAATCCGATGAATCTGATTGTTCCGCAACGCTTTCCGGCTCAGCTTCGGGCTCCACCAGATCCGCGGGCAGCACCTCGCGTAAAACCAGGTGGGCGTTGGCGCCGCCGAATCCGAATCCCGACACCCCGGCGATGGCGTGGCCGCTGTAGCGCGGCCAGTCGGTGACGGCGTCGGCCACCTTGAGGTGTACTCCGTCGAAGTCGATATAGGGGTTGGGCCCGGTGTAGTTGATCGACGGTGGAATCCGGTTGTTGTGCAGCGCGAGCGCCACTTTCGCCAGGCTCGCCGCGCCCGCTGCCGACTCAAGGTGCCCGACATTGGATTTGACCGCGCCTAGCAGTGCGGGCTGATCGGTGGTACGGCCTCGGCCAACCACCCGGCCGAGGGCGTCGGCTTCGATCGGGTCGCCCAGAATGGTTCCGGTGCCGTGGGCCTCGATGTAGTCGACGGTGCGCGGGTTTATCCCGGCATCCCGGTAGGCCCGACGCAGCACATCGGCCTGGGCGTCGGGATTCGGGGCAAGCATGCCGTTGGACCGGCCATCGTGGTTGATCGCGCTGCCGGCGATGACCGCCAGGATGTCGTCACCATCGCGGCGGGCATCGGACACCCGCTTGAGCACCAGCATGCCGCAGCCCTCGGACCGGGCGTAGCCGTCGGCGTCGGCGGAGAACGATTTGATCCTGCCATCCGGTGCCAGCACCCCGCCGACCTCATCGAAGCCGAGGGTCACCGCGGGGGTCACCAGGGCGTTGACCCCGCCGGCGAGCACCACATCGGCCTCGCCCGCGCGCAGCGCCTGCACTCCGGAGTGCACGGCGACCAGCGATGAGGAACACGCGGTGTCGACGGCCACCGACGGGCCGCGGAAATCGTAGAAGTACGAGACCCGGTTGGCGATGATCGAACTGGCGGTACCGGTGATGGCGTAGGGGTGCGCGGTGCGCGGGTCCATCATCGCCAGGTAGCTGTAGTCATTGGTGGAACTGCCGACGAACACCCCGACGCTCTGCCCGCGCAGGGCCGACGCCGGGATCCGGGCGTTTTCCAACGCCTCCCAGGTCAGTTCGAGAGCCATCCGCTGCTGCGGATCGATATTGTCGGCTTCCATCTTCGACAGCGCGAAGAATTCGGCGTCGAAACCCTTGATATCGGTGAGATACCCGCCCCGGGTCCGGGCCTTGGCGATCCGTTCGGCCAGCCGCGGCTCGTCCATGAACTCCGCCCAACGGCCCGCCGGCAGTTCGGTGATACCGTCGCGGCCTTCCAGCAGCGCCTGCCACATCTCGTCGGGGGTGTTCATATCGCCGGGGAACCGGGTCGCGAGGCCGACGATCGCGATGTCCTCGACATCGCGTTTGCGGGTCCAGTCCTCGCTGTCGAGGCCGGCGTCGGCATCCGATTCGGGCTCGCCTTCGACGATGACCGTGGCCAGCGCCTCGATCGTCGGGTGCCGGAAGGCGACCGTGGCCGTCAGAGTGACCCCGGTGAGGTCCTCGATATCGCTGGCCATCGCCACCGCATCCCGGGAGGAGAGGCCGAGTTCGACCATCGGGACCGATTCGTCGATGGTGCCGGGCGCCTGCCCGGTCGCATCGGCCACCCAGTTCCGCAGCCACTCGCGCATCTGCGGTACCGATATGTCCGTACGTGGAGCGACCATTTCCCCCTCCGGCGCGATGATGATCTCGTCCGACGGGGTGCCGGGGTTATCTGACTCAGACATGGGGCCTTTCGTGGGTCAGTCCGCCTCGTCCGGGAAGGCGCTGGCCACCTTCCCGGAGCGAAGGCTGCCGTCCAGGTAGGCCGAGCGGCACGCGCGCCGGCCGATCTTTCCGCTCGAGGTGCGCGGGATCGCGCCGGCCGGGGTCAGCAGGACATCGCGCACGGTCACACCGTGACGCACCGCGATCGCTGCGCGGATCGCATCGGAGACCTGGCTGATATCCATCTTGTGCGCGCCGGCGGCCCGCTCGGCGACGATGACCAGCTGCTCGGAGGTATCGCTCGGGTCCCGTTTGATCCCGGCGTGGGCATCGGCGAACACCTCGTCGGGCAGCTGGTTGGCGGGCACCGAGAAGGCCGCGGCGAAACCGGTGCGCACCGCTTTGCTCGCCTCCTGAGCGGAATACTCCAGATCCTGGGGGTAGTGGTTGCGGCCATCGATGATCACCAGATCCTTGGTGCGGCCGGTGATGTAGAGCTCCCCGTCGAAATACGCGCCGAGATCGCCGGTGCGCACCCAGGTTGCGTCATCGGAGGCGCCCTCCGCGTGGCTGGGGCTCGTCCTCGACTTCAGCGTGTTCTGGAAAGTCTCGATGGTTTTCTCCGGCTTGTTCCAGTAACCCGTTCCCATGTTCTGGCCACTGATCCAGATCTCGCCGATATCGCCGTCCGGCAGCTCGCTGGCGGTGTCGTGGTCGACGATCGCGGCCCACTCGCCGACACCCACCCTGCCCGCGCCGGCTTGGGCGACGGCCTTGGGCGAGTCGTCGGGCACCGGAACGAAGCGGCCGGCATTCAGCTCGTCGCGGTCGACGGAAATGATCGTCGGCTCCTCCGCGGACGGTGTCGTCGAGACGAACAGGGTGGCCTCTGCCAAGCCATAGGACGGCTTGATGGCCTTGGGCCGGAAGCCGAATGGGCCGAATGCCGCGTTGAACCGCGCCACGGTCGCCGCCGATATCGGTTCGCTGCCGTTGAGGATGGCCTTGACGTTGGACAGGTCCAGCGGCTCCTCGCCCTCCTTCGGAAGGCCGCGGGCGGCGGCGTGATCGAAGGCGAAGTTCGGTGCCACCGAGATGGTGCCGCCGGTGTCGCCGGGCTGACGGGCGATCTCGCGCATCCAGCGGATCGGGCGGCGGACGAACGCGGCCGGTGTCATGAACGTGAAGTAGTGGCCGATCAACGAGGGCAACAGCGCCGTCACCAGGCCCATATCGTGGAAGAACGGCAGCCAGGAGACACCCCGGTCAGCCTCCTCACCCTCGAGGGCCTCGATCACCTGCACGACATTGGTCGCCAGGTTGATATGGGTGATCTGAACGCCGGTCGGGGTGCGGGTGGACCCGGAGGTGTACTGCAGGTAGGCGATGGTGTCCTCGTTGACGGTCGCCACGTGCTCCCAGGTCGAGCCGACCTCGTCGGGTACCGCATCGACGGCGATCACCCGCGGGCGTTCCTTGGCCGGGCGGGTACGGAAGAACTTCCGTACGCCCTCGGCGGAGTCGGTGGTGGTCAGGATTGCCGATGGCCGGCAATCGTCGAGAACGGCGTGCAGGCGACCGACGTGGCCAGGCTCCGCCGGATCGAACAGCGGCACCGCAATCCGTCCGGAGTACAACGTGCCGAAGAAGGCGACCAGGTAATCCAGGTTCTGCGGGCACAGGATGGCCACCCGATCCCCGGGCTCGGTGACCTGCTGCAGACGGGCTCCGACCGCCCGGTTGCGGGCACCGAACTCATTCCAGCGCAGTTCCCGAGCGATACCGTCGCGCTCGGTGGAGAAGTCAAGGAATCGGTAGGCCAGCTTGTCGCCCCGAACCTTCGCCCACCGTTCAACGTGGCGGACCAGGCTCGCACCCTCGGGAAAGGTGATACGTCCATCCTTGATGAACGGGTTGTGGAACGGCATACCGCTTCTCCTGTCAGAACGTTCTGTCTGAACGCATATATCGGCCCCCGATGACCTGGGGTTCGGCGGCCCCGTGAGGCGCCACCGCTCCGCCGTACCCGACCCGAGCCTCACAGATCGTACAGAGAATCGGGCTGCCACAGTGGGGCCGACGGCATATCACCGAGGGATGATCCGACAGCATCCTAAGTCTTAAACTGCTCTTAATGTTAGGCCTTCTACCAGC
>CAZGPT010000018.1:7662-31208 GCA_964527015.1 uncultured Mycobacterium sp.
GATCCGACAGCATCCTAAGTCTTAAACTGCTCTTAATGTTAGGCCTTCTACCAGCCCGGGCCAAATCACCGCGCCGTCCCCGTGCCGCTTCAGCCGTGCGGCGGGCGCGGGGCGTTCTCGATGAGCCCCCGGGCCCAGTTCAGGGTCCACTCAGTTGCCGTCTGGCCGTCGACTTTCCAGAATTCCGGGGTGGCGTACATCGCATGGACCGGCTGACCTGCACCGGCGCTGAGCACGTCGAGGGTGCCGGGCAGGTTGGCGATGTTGAAGGCCGACTGCGGTGCGGAGCAGATCAGGTCGCCGGGCGCGCATATCTGATTGGTGCGGTTGTTGAGCGCGCCGAAACCACCCGGCCGCTCCCCGCTCATCGTCAGACCGAGCGCCGACAGCACCGGCACCTCCTTCAAGGTGACCTCGGCGCCCTGCCCCGCGACGACCGGACCGATGTCCTGGCCCACACCGGGCTGACGGCGCCCGTCGGCGATCAGGGTGACGCCGAGAACCAGATCCTCGGCGATCGGCCCGCGTCCGTTACCGATATCACTGGCCACATCACCGGCGATTACCGCGCCCTGGGAGAAACCGACCATGACATAACTGGTCAACGGGCAGCGGTTGTTCATCTCGGTGATGGCGCGCACCGTGGCGGCGGTGCCCTCCGCCCGACTGTCGTTATAGGACATCTGCTTGTCCGCGGACAGCGGGTTGTGGAACTGGGCGGTGTAGGGAACGGTGAAGACCTCGACGCGCTGGCTGCTGAACTGCTCCTGAATCGGGCGGGTGACGCCGAGCAACAACGCAATCGGAAACTGGCCCGGATTCCGCGGGTCGTCGGTCGGCGAGGACTCCCAGGTGCCGGGGACGGCGATCATGCTGACATCGGGACAGTCGGCGTCCTGGTAGGCCGGCCGCGGCTTGAGCACCGGCGCGCTGGTCGGGGGCAATACGGTCGGCGGGATGGCGGTGGTCGACGGTTCCGGACGACGGACCAGGATCACGATGATCGCCACGACCAGCGCCACCACCACCGCGACGGCGCCGGCAGCGATCAACGCGAGGATGCGGTGCCGGCGACGCCGATTGTGACTCCGTGAGTTCCGCGCCATGTATCAGCAGAGCAGATCGGTGGCGGACCGAATGTAGAGCCCAACGGCAGCGTCCGCATCGACTGCGGCAGTCTGCGGAGATGCGGCGTGGGTGGCGGCGATGTCGCTTCGGACCTTCGGCGCCACCGAATCCCACACGGCCTGGTCGTTGTGTCCGGCAGCCCGGGCCTGACATACGTAGGAACCGATGCTCAACGCACCCAATTCGTTGGACGTGTGGATACCGGCCGCGACGAGCGCATCGAGGAAGTCACGCTGCGCCGGGGTCAGGGCCAGCGTCCCGGATTCCCGGTTGTCGGTCGGCGGCGCCCCGATTTCGGCGCCTTCGGCGTAGTCGTCGGCATAGACGTCGGCGTAGTCGATGGCCTGCTCCGACGGCAACGCCACCGAGCTGATCAGATCTCCGCTGGAACCGCACCCGGAGAGCAGCCAGACTACCGGGGTCATGAAACCTGCCACCAAGAGGCGGTGCGTGGGGGTGCCGAGTGGTCGTCGGCTCATGCTGACGACTTTGCTGAGTGATCCGCGGTCCGGGCAGGGCACGCACGCCACCATACCGGCTCCGCCGGAGTGGTCAGGGTTCCGTTGAGTTGCGGATGGCTCACGAATCGGCGCGGCAGTGGGTCTCAGCCGATCGCCGCGGAGATGTCGCCGGCCATCGCGCCTAGTTGACCTGCCCAGTTGCCCCAGTCGTGGTTGCCACCGGTGGGAAAGTCGAAGTGCCCGTTGCGACCGCCGGTGGACCGGTAGTGCGCGTAGAAGGTGCGGTTGCTGCCCTGGGCCTCGGCGCAGGCGCCGATCATTGCGGCAGGGTCGCTGCAGGTCACCGTTTGCGGGCTGAACACCCACATCCGGGTGTTGTTCTGGATGAGCAGCATGATGTGCACGTTGGGATCGCGAAATTTCCAGCGACCCAACTGGGGTGCTCCCCACATCGCGTTGATATCGGCTCCGCTGCCGTTGATACCGCGGGAGA
Organism: uncultured Mycobacterium sp.; assembly: GCA_964527015.1. Lineage (GTDB taxonomy): Bacteria > Actinomycetota > Actinomycetes > Mycobacteriales > Mycobacteriaceae > Mycobacterium. The sequence goes on from CAZGPT010000018.1 coordinate 9,745, forward strand.
TGAGACCGTTCATCTGGGTGTTGGACGGGGTCAGGAACCCGGACAGCGAACCCGCGTAGCTGTAGCGATCCGGGTGGAACGCCGCCATGGTCAGCGCGGCGGTACCACCCTGTGCGGCGCCCACGATCGCGTGCCGATTCGGAGCCAGCCCCTTATTGGCCACCAGCCAGTTCGGCAGTTCGTCGGCCAGGAAGGTCTCCCACTGCTTGCTGCCGTCCCGTTCCCAGTTGGTATACATGCTGTAGGCACCGCCGGCCGGGGCAGCCACCGAGAAACCGCTCCCGGCGAGTGTGTTCATCGCGTTACCCACCGTGACCCAGTTGCTCACCTCGGGCGCGGCGTTGAAAGCGTCCAGCAACACCACCGCCTGAGGCCCGCCGCCCTGGAATGCGACCGGGATGTCACGGCCCATCGCCACCGAGGGGACCATCAAGAACTCGGCTCCGGCAGCAGCGGCGGTCGGAGCCGTCGGGGCGGTCGCGCCCCAGAGTCCCAGCGCCAGGATCGCCGCGCCCAGGGCGCGGAACAGTCTGATGCAGCCCACAGTCATCTCCATACCCGCCTCACCACGCTATTCCCGGGATTTCCCCCGAGACTCGTCGCCCCGTAGTGAATCACACGGACCAGCCCGCGGGTCCGGAATTGGTGCCGATCCACGCCGGTGGGACGACGGGCTCCTACGGGCCGGTCGCGGGCAGTCCGGTGTAGGGCGGGGTGCTGGACGGGGGTGTGGCCAGTCCACAGCGCTGCAGCTCGTACTCCGGCACCCGGTCAATGCGGTACCGGGTGAATTCCCATGCCCGGTTGAGGTTGCCGATGAACCGGGGGCGGGTCATCGGATCCCGGATGGATTTGAGCATCTCCGCGGTCCGGGGACAGCTCAGCGCCACTTCGGCCTGTTCAATCCAGCCCTGGTCGAGGTACTCCGGAATCCAGGGGCGTTCCTTGAGCCATGGCCCCTCCGCGACCGCCCAGTCCGGGAAGAGGTTCTTGTCGTGCCCGATGCGCCCGTCGCCGAGCCGGGCGGTGTGCGCCGCCAGCGGGTTGGCCAGTCCGATCTGATCGATCACCCGGGTGTTGAGGCCGACATTCATCCCGAGCATGCCGAGGTTCGTGAAAAAGACGGTGTGCGGCGCGACTTGACGCCGCCAGCTGTCCATCGGGACGCCGGGCGGGGGCGGCGGGGGCGGGAGCGCCGGAACGACGTCCCATACGTCGTAGTTACCGGACGGCAACAGCAGCGCACCGTCGGGGGTGTTGTTGATCGCCACGATGACGGCTCGCATCCGCGGGTAGTCCAGATAATCCGCCGCGGTCACCGGATGGGCATGCCCGGTGGCCTGGGAGTAGAACCTGCGCTCATCGACGATTCCGGAGTACGTCACCCGGGTGCCGTCAACCCCCATGCCCACTGAGTTCGCCGCCCACAGCGCCCAGCCGGCCAGCGACAGCCACAGTATTGCGGCGGCCCCGCCCAGCGCACGGTTCCGCCCCGAGGTGAACCATCCGCGCCGCGGAATCAACATCGGGATCACCGAGATCGGGGCGAGCAGACAGAACAGCGGAGCCAGCAGAACCCGTCCGTGCATGAAATCGCCACCCTGGCGGATCCAGTACAGGGCCTGCACCACACCGCTGGCGAGTATGAACAGCACCACCGCCGACGGGCTCTGGAGGCGATGGGCCAGCGATGGAGACGCGCCCGGCCCGGCCGGCGGACCCGGAGCCGGCACCCGCACCAGGATTAGGGCCAAGCCGATCAGCAGGATCGCGGGCACCCAGAGCGCATACGGCGCAGTGAAGTTGTGCAGGTAGACGAAGCCCTGACTCCATTTGCTGCCGGAAGCGTCCTTGGCGATCGCGGTCTGCGGCACCAGCAGGGCGTAATAGCCCATCCGGAAGATCTGGTAGCCGACCGGCAACAACCCGCCCGCCAGCACGATCAGGGTGCGCCTGCGCCAGCCCCGCTCGGCGACGAGCATGATCACCAGGGCGAGTCCGCCGATCAGCGCCAGCTCCGGTCGCACCAGCACGCTGAGGCCGGCCACGAAGGCCAGCGCGGCGAGGAATCCGGGCCGGGCCGGGTCGTCGCGGGCCTGGGCCCAGCGGACGAGCATCCACCACAGCAGGCCCAGCCACCCGGTCACCAGGCCGTTCTCCAGGCCGGAGGTGGCGAAGTCGCGGGCCGGTGGCAGGGCGATATAGACCAGCACACCGGCCGGCAGCATCAGCGCACGGCGGCCACGCAGGCCGGGCGCGTACAGCCGGGCGGTGCCCAGCATGACCATCACCACCCCGGAAACGCTCAAGATCAGGGCCAGTGCGAGCGCCACGTACTCCAGCCTTAGCGGTCCACCTATGAGGCTGCCCAGGTAGATGAGGTAGGTCCAGGCGGTGGAGGTGTTGGACTCGACCCGCTCCCCGGGGTTGAAAACAGGGCCGTTGCCGGCCAGCAGGTTCCGGACCGTGCGCAGCACGATCAAGCCGTCGTCGGAGATCCACCGGCGTTGCCACGCGCCCCACGCCCACAGCCCCGAGACAACGGTGACGGTGATCCACAGACTGATCCGGGTCGGCACCGGGTAGCGGAAGGCCGGCCACACCCGCTGACCGGAATCCGGCACGACCGCACCGGTCCGGGCCTGCCCCGGGCTGACGGCCGGCGCGCTAGCCGAGGACGACGGCGGCAATGACGGTTCCGATCCAAGCCAGGGCCAGCAATTGCAGCACCCGGTCGCCCAGCGCGATCTCCTCGGGTTCTCCGGCCAGTCCACCATCGACATCCACCGCGTAGCGCAGGATCGCGATGGTGAACGGAATCATCGAGATGACGTACCAGGATCCCCCGCCGCCGTCCTGTTCGAAGGCCCAGAGTCCGTAGCACAGCACTACTGCGGTCGCCGACAGCGTCCAGACGAAGGTGAGGTAGGTGCTGGTGTAGCTCTCCAGAGATTTGCGGATCTTTGCGCCGGTGCGTTCGGCGAGCTGCAATTCGGCGTAGCGCTTCCCGGCCGCCATGAACAGCGAGCCGAACGCCATGACCAGAAGGAACCATTGCGACAGCGGAATCCCGGCCGCCACACCGCCGGCGATCGCGCGGATCAGGAACCCGGAGGACACGATGCAGATGTCGAGCACCGGTTGATGTTTGAGCCCGAAGCAGTACGCCAACTGGATGGCCAGATAGGCCGCCATCACCACCGCCAATTGCGGTGTCAGCAGCCATGAGCCCGCCAGGCAGCCGACACCCAGAGCCGCGGCGATCCCGTAGGCCAGGCCGACCGGCAGCACACCGGCCGCGATCGGCCGGTATCGCTTGGTGGGGTGAGCACGGTCTGCCTCGACATCGCGGGCATCGTTGACCAGGTAGATAGCCGAGGCAGCCATACAGAACATCACGAACGCGAAGGCCACCTTGAACAGCACGTCGCGGTAGTCGTAACGGGCATCCCCGCCGAGTGCGGCCAACGGAGCGGCGAACACCAGAAGGTTCTTCACCCACTGGCGGGGCCGGATCGCCTTGATGATCGCGGAGAATAAGTTGCCCGGCGGGCCGGTGACCGCAGCCTCACTCGTGGCCATCTGCGTCCTTTCCGCTGCTCCCCGTCGCACCCTTGTCTCCCAGCGTGTCGCCCGGCTTCTCCCCGGACAGCTGTGCGGTCACCCGGGCGACAGCGGCACCCACGGCGATCCCGGCAAGCACGTCCGAGGGGTAGTGCACACCGAGCACCAGGCGCGACAGCGCCATCAACGGCACTACCGCAAGCGGCAGCGGGGACCGGGTGGCCCGGCACAGCAGCATAGCCGCGGCGGTGCTGGACGTTGCGTGCGCGGACGGAAAGCTCAGGGAACTTGGGGTGCCCACATTGACCGCGATACCCGGGTGGTGCGGACGGCGGCGGCGAACCGCGATCTTGATCCCGATCGCGGCCGCATGCGCGAGGACGGCGCCCAGGCCGACCAGCAGCCAGTCCCGCCGACGACGCGGAGCGAACAGCGCCCCGACCCCGGACAGCGCCAGCCACCCCGCCGCGTGTTCGCCGAAGTGGGACATGGCCCGGGCCCCGGTGAGGACCGCCGGCGTGCCGAGTGCGGACTGGATCCCGGCGAGGACGGCGACTTCGCCGGTGGGCTCGCACGCCGCCCCCGACTCGAACTCGCGAGAATCAGACATGGGCCGTCGACTCGGCCATCAGGACCGTCTCCCACTTGCGCTGACTGGACAGCTCCGGAAGCGCCTGCCGATAGACCCTGCGCATCCGGTCGTAGTTGCGGGCCAGCCGAACATGCATGCGCAGGGAGGTCCTGAGCAACTCGCCCATTTTGGCGCGGTCACGCTGCCGGTAGACCACTCCTCGGCCGTCGGCGGTGGTGACGGTCACGCCGTCGACGGTGCACAGCAGGAACCACCGCGCGTCCTGGGTGGCGACGTTCAGCTGCGGCCGGGTGTGGGCGTCCGGGTCGGCGGTTCGAAGTTGGTGAATCAGACCCCTGACCAGTCGCAGTCCGATGACCGGCAGTGCCACCGGTGGTTTGTGGACTCTGGTCCGACCGCTGGGCGGGGGCAGTGCCGTCGCGCCGGGCAGCACCACCGCATCCGGGTATCGCTGGCGCAGCGCCCGTACCTCCGGGAGCGCCGACTCCAGGATCGAGAAGATGTGTTCCGGGCCGGCCAGGAAATCCTCGATTGCCCTGTTCTGGATCGCCACGGTCGAATATTCAAGGCACAGAAGATGTTTCATAGTGGCCTTGATCGAACTTCTGATCAGGCCTTTCACCGGTGCGTCCCAGTGCAGCGCGGATACCACCAATCGGTTGCGTAGATGGAAATAGGCCTGCCAGTCGATGGCGTCGTCCTTATCGCTCCAGGCCATATGCCAGATTGCCGTGCCGGGCATGGTCACCGTCGGGTAGCCGTGCTCACCGGCCCGTAACCCGTAGTCGGCGTCGTCCCATTTGATGAACAGCGGCAGCGGTTGGCCGAGTTCCTCGGCGACCCGGCGCGGGATCATGCACATCCACCAGCCGTTGTAGTCGACGTCGATCCGGCGGTGCAACAGCTTGCTATGCCCGTCCTCATCATCTTCGGCCAGCGGATATTTGGCGAAGTCGTGGTCGTACTCGGTGAACGGGGCGTTGGTCCACATGAAGTCGGACCGGTTGACCACCTCACCCATGACATGCAGGTGCGACGGCTCCTGCAGGTTGAGCATCTGGCCGCCGATCAGGGTGGGCGTCTTGGCGAACCGGCTCAGCGCCAAGGCCCGCAGGATCGAATCCGGCTCGATACGAATATCGTCGTCCATGAACAGGATCTGTTCGCAGACTGTGTTGCGCAACGCTTCCAGCATGACCCGGCTGTAACCACCCGAACCACCCAGATTCGGCTGATTGTGAATCGAAAGCCGACCATCGAGTGCGGCCGCCGCCTCGCCGAATCCAGGATGCGCAACGGCCTTGTCGGCGCCCTGGTCGACGACGATCACTGCCCCGATGACCTTATCCACCAACGGATCCGAAGTCAGCGCGCGCAGCGCACTGACGCAGTCGGCGGGCCGGTTGAAGGTGGGAATGCCGACCGCGATATCGGCCCGGCCGGGGGCCGCCGCCGGCGCGTACCAGGCCGCGCTGTGCATGGTGCACCGGGTGTCGGTGGTGATGTCGAACCAGATCCAGCCTCCGTCCTCGAACGGCTCCAGGCTGATCTCGAATTCCGCCGCGACCGCTCCCGTGGACGACCCCGTGGACGACCCCGAAGCATCCGCGCTGGAAATCTGCTTACCGCCGACACTGATCCGCGCTCCGGTGGCCTTGGACCGGTAGACGTCCACCCGGGCCGTACCGGTCAGTTCCACCCGTAACACCACCGAGGTCAGCGTGGACCAGCGCCGCCAGTAGCTGGCCGGGAACGCGTTGAAGTAGGTGGCGAAAGACACCTGGGACTCTTCGCCGATCTGCAGTGTGGTCCGGGTATCGGCGTGCGCGCGGCGAGCGTTGGTATCGGACTCCGCGATATAGAGCTTGCGTACGTCGAGTGGTTCACCTGGACGCGGCAGGATCACCCGGGAAAGCAGACTCACCGCCTGGGATGCGTCCGAAATCTCCGCGACAGCGGGTGTTGCACTCATGCCGAACTGCTTTCGTTGGTGCCGTCGGCGATCAACGGCGCGGCGTCGCGCAGATGGGGCGCCAGCACGTTGTCGTACATGTTCAACGCGCTCGCGATCGCCATGTGCATGTCCAGGTACTGATAGGTGCCGAGTCGACCACCGAACAACACTGCCGCCGAGGCGGTCTCGGCCCGGGCCCGGGATCGGTAGGCGGCGAGCATCGCCCGGTCCGACTCGGTGTTGATCGGGTAGTACGGCTCGTCGTCGTCCTCGGCGAACCGGGAGAACTCCCGCATGATGACGGTCTTGTCGGTCGGGTAGTTCCGCTCCGGGTGGAAGTGCCGGAACTCGTGAATTCGGGTGTAGGGGACGTCCGCATCGTTATAGTTCATCACCGGCGTGCCCTGGAAGTCGCCGCATGGCAGTACGTCCAACTCGAAGTCGAGGGTGCGCCAGCCGAGCCGGCCTTCGGCGTAGTCGAAATACCGGTCCAGCGGGCCGGTGTAGACCACCGGGGCCAGCGGGGACGCCCGGCGCAGATCGTCGCGAACGTCGAACCAATCGGTGTCCAACCGCACTTCGATCCGGTCGTCGGCCGCCATGTTCTCCAGCCAGGCGGTATAGCCGTCGACCGGCAGACCCTCGTAGGTGTCGTTGAAATAGCGATTGTCGAAGCTGTACCGGACCGGCAGTCGGCTGATGGTCGAGGCGGGCAACTCCCTGGGATCGGTCTGCCACTGTTTGGCGGTGTAGCCCTTGACGAAGGCCTCGTACAGCGGCCGGCCGATCAGCGAGATGGCCTTCTCCTCCAGATTCGCCGCGGCGGTGGTGTCGATCTCGGCGGCCTGCTCGGCGATCAGCGCCCGGGCTTCGTCCGGCCCGTAGAAGCGGCCGAAGAACTGGGCGACCAGGCCGAGCCCCATCGGGAACTGGTAGGCCTGCCCGGCGTGCATGGCGAATACCCGGTGCTGATAGCCGGTGAAATCGGTGAACTGCCTGACGTAGTCCCACACCCGGGTGTTGGAGGTGTGGAACAGGTGTGCGCCGTAGCGGTGGATCTCGATACCGGTCTGCGGTTCGGCCTCGGAGTAGGCGTTACCGCCGATATGGGGGCGGCGGTCCACCACCAGGACCCGCTTGCCCAGTTGGGTGGCGACCCGTTCGGCAATCGTCAGCCCGAAAAAGCCGGAACCGACGACGAACAGATCAAAACGGGGGTCGGCGCCGAAGGTCCCGGGATCGGTGGTGGTCATCGGCGCCTAGGTTATCCGACCCGGGCCCGGACAACCGCGCGGCGAACCGCCGCGACCCGCAGAAAGTGTGCCGACAGTGCGCGGAAAACAGCCGGGAAAAGCTCACCGGCTGGGACGCCGCAATGTCGCGGTTCCCTCACGATTGCGCATCGTCACTCCCGCCACAAGATCCTCAACCTTAACATCGTCACAGGGTTCGAAAACCCCGAAGTTCGAATACCTCGAACCGAGCAGTCCAGATTGAGGAGACTTCCGTGCCGAACCGTCGTCGACGCAAGATCTCGACAGCCATGAGCGCGGTCGGCGCGCTGGCCGTCGCCAGCCCGTTCGCGGTGATCGGCGCCATCCAGCTGACCTCCGGCCAGCCCGCCCCCGAGCACCGGGAATTCACCCGGGCTGCGGTCGTCACCGATCTGCCCAACGAGATCCTGTCCGCGCTGCAAGCCGGGCTGTCCCAGTTCGGCATCAACCTGCCGCCGCTGCCGACCGGGCTCAGCCCGGCCGGGACCCAGCCGGTTCAATCCGGGCCGCTGACCGCGCCGGGCCTGACCACACCGAGCTTGACGGCCCCGGGCCTGACCACGCCCAGCCTGAACACGCCGGGTCTGACCACGCCCAGCCTGAACACGCCGGGCTTGACCACACCCAGCCTGACCACACCGGGCCTCACAACGCCCAGTTTGAACACACCGGGCCTCACAACGCCCAGCCTGACGGTGCCGGAACTGACCACCCCCAGCCTGACGGTTCCGGATCTGACCACACCGAGTCTGACGGTTCCGAACCTAACCTCGCCCAGCCTGACGCCGGGTCTGACCACCCCGGGCGCCGCGGCGGTGCCCTCGCTGACCGATCCGGCATTGACCAACCCCGGTCTGACCGCACCCGGCCTGACCACACCGCAGTTGGGCGTCGACCCCGCGTTGACCAGCCCCACCGGGATCGGACTGCCCAGCGGTATCGGCCTGCCCACCGAAATGCCGATCGGCGCCCCGCTGGGACCGGTCGCCGGCACCTATCCGATCCTGGGCGACCCGTCGCTCGGCCTGCCCGCCGCGCCGGCGGCCAGTTCCACCGGCGTCATCGGTGATCTCACCAGCGCCGCAAACCAACTCGGCGTAGGACAGGCCGTCGACCTCCTCAAGGGCATCGTGATGCCGAGTATCACCCAGGCCATGCAGAACGCCGGGGCTGCCGCCGCCGCGCCGGCTGCTGCCGCCGCACCGGTGATCGAGGCCGCCGGCGACCTGCCATCCCAGATCGGCTGAGGCGGACTACCGAACCAGTCCGATAGACCTGTATCGAAACGGCACCGCAGGGTGGGGCCGGTTGACCGGCCGGCGGAAGCCCCTGCGGTGCCGTTGCAGGAATCATCAGTCACATAGTTATCACTAGCCCGTGTCGCAACGCTGGCAACTACTGACTCGTACGTAACATTCGCGCTGTGCCGTCCCGCCGACCCACTCCGACGATCCTGCTCACCGCCGTCGCGGCGACGGTCGTGCTGGTGCCGTGGGCGGTAGGCGGTCAGCCCGGCGAGGATGAACCACACGCCATCGCTGACGACACCATCCTCACCCACCAGCCACTGGCAGGGATCGGCGGCGGGGAAACGGTCCGTGAGATCACCCAGGAGACACCGTTCTCCATGGTGGCGTTGACCGGTTCAGACCTGACCGGAACCACGGCTCGGCTGCGGGCCAAGCGGGACGACGGATCTTGGGGGCCCTGGTATCACGCAGCGCGTTTCGAACTCGGCTCCGAGGACGTCGAGGGTAACGGGACACAGGGAACCGATCCGGTCTACGTGGGCGACACCACCGCGGTGCAGATCGCGGTCAGCCGGCCGGCCGACGCGCCGGTCACCATCGAACCCGCCCAATCCGGCCTCGACGCCGGCCGTGAACTCGGATACATCCCGGCCACTGCCGAGGAATCGCTGAGCCAGACGATGTCAGCCGTGCTGATCAGCCCGCCGCAGGCCCCGATCGACACCCAATGGACTCCGCCGACCGCCGCGCTGGGACCCGGACAGCCGCCCAACATCATCAGCCGGGCCCAGTGGGGCGCCGGCAGCGGAATGCGTTGCGGAGGGCCGTTCTACGGTGACGGCATCCGGGCTGCGGTACTGCACCACACCGCCACCGGGAATGACTACGAACCGCAGGACTCGGCGGCGATCATCCGGTCGATCTACGCGTACCACACCATGACGCTGGGATGGTGCGACATCGCGTACAACGCCCTCGTCGACAAGTACGGCCAGGTCTTCGAGGGCCGGGCCGGCGGGATCACCAAGGATGTGCTGGGGGCCCACACCGGTGGATTCAACCGCGACGTGTGGGGTGTGTCCCTGATCGGCGACTTCGAGGAGGTCGCCCCACCGGAGGTCATGGTGCGTACCGCCGGGCGCCTGCTGGGCTGGCGGCTGAGCCTGGACCAGGTCGATCCGGTCGGTACGGTCGCGCTGAAGTCGGCCGGCGGGCAGAACACCGTCGTGCCGGGCGGGCGCACCATCAAACTGCCGGAGATCTTCGCCCACCGCGACGTCGGAAACACTGAGTGCCCGGGCGACGCAGGCTACGCAGCCCTCGGCGAAATCCGTCGCCTCGCAGCCGCGTTCGGCCGCCCTCCGGATGTCTTCGACAGCCTGCGGGGTGGGGCCATCCTGGCGAGCTGGGAGGCCGATGGCGCTAAGTCGGGACCGCTGGGGGTGCCGACCTCTCCGGAGGCCGCCGGTACCGACGCCGCCCGTTACGCGACCTTCGAGCGCGGTGCCATGTATTGGTCACCGGATACCGGTGCCCAACCGCTGACCGGCGCCATCTACGAGGCGTGGGCCTCGCTGGGGTATGAGCGCGGCGCGCTCGGCCTGCCCACCAGCGGGGAGATCGCCGAACCTGAATGGATCGTGCAGAACTTCCAGCACGGCACATTGAACTTCGACCGGCATACCCACAACGTGGTCCGGGTGATCGACGGCGTCAGCCTGGTACTGCCGCCCACGCCAGTCGACGGTCCGCCGCCCCAACTGGAGCGCTTCAGCCCGGTGCGGTGAGCGCGTGGGCTCCACACTCCGCGCACTTGCGGGTCACATCACGATCGGCACGTTTTTCTCCGCGCACGCGGCCGTGACCGCCACGACGATGTCCTGGGCCCGCAGAATCTCCAAATCGTCCACTGTAATAGAACTACGGTCCAGCCGATTTTGGGCGGCGACTCTCGAATCACGCAGCCGCTCAGCACGTTCCACAACGTTGCGGGCGAATCGGCCGTTCTGCATCAAGTCGATCCCATGAGTTCCATCGGGACCCAGGTGCGCCCGGATCTTGTGACACGCGGCGTTGAGGGCAATCCGGGCCTCGGGGTCGAGCACTGTTGCCCGTGGTCCGCCGTAGCGGACCGCGATCTCGACGAGGTCGCCCGGGCTGTAGGAGTCGAACCGGAGCTTGCGATTGAACCGGCCGGCCAGGCCAGGGTTGACCTTCAGGAACTCGTCAACCTCCCGCTCGTACCCGGCCCCGATGAAACAGAAGTCGAAGCGGTGCACCTCCAGAGCGACCATCAGCTGATTGACGGCCTCCATCCCGATCATGTCCGGTCGGCCGTCTTGATGGCGTTCGACCAGACTGTAGAACTCATCGCAGAAAAGGACGCGACCCAGCGAGCGGTCGATCAGCTCATTGGTCCTCGGCCCCGACGATCCGATGTGCTCGCCGCAGAAGTCCGCCCGTTTCACCTCGATGATCTCCGGATTCCGGACGATACCCAGACCGGCGTAAATTTTCCCCAGCGCCTCGGCTGTGGTGGTCTTCCCGGTGCCGGGAGGCCCGACGAGCAACATGTGGTTGGTCTGATTGGTCACCGGCAGTCCGTGGGCCAGCCGTAGAGCCCGGACTTCGATCTGGTCCTCGAGTTCGGATACCGCCCGCTTGACCGCGCTCAGGCCGACCTGGTTGTCCAGGAGGGCGCGACCCTCTGCCAGGAGCTCGGCGCGGCGCTGCTCGTTCTCACCGTCGGCTCGATCCTCGGCGGACTGCTCGGTACTGAGATCCCATTTATCGGTACGGCTGTCGATGGTTTCGGCGTCGGTGACGACGAGTTGCAGCCGCGAGTCGGCCAGCGCCTGTCTCGCCGAGTCGGTCAAGACACCGTTGACAGCCGCTTTCGACAACCAGATCTCCGCCCTGTCACTCTCCCCGAGCTGCCGGTGGGCCATTCCGCGCAAATATGCGAGATCCGCTGCTATGAGGGGGAACTCCGTTGGATCGAGCACCGCGACCGCCGCCTCGACGAGATCGCGCCGAACCGCCTCGGTCGCCGTCCGGCCCGGCCGAAGGTCAACTCGATCCGCCCAATCAAGTGCGACCCGCGCCTGCCCGAGGTGCGCCGCGGCGTGGGCCGCGAGGGTACTGGTCCCCGCCGTCACCGCTGACATGATGAGTGCCTGAGCCGGCAGCACGCGGGCCGCCTCGGCGATGACATCCGGCCAGCGCTGGGTCGCGAACATCAAGTAACCCCGGAGGTACTGACACCACTGGTGGTTTTCCCAGCTGTCCAGCAACGCGTTGTCGCCGAGCAGGGTCTCGGCTCTCTCGTATTGCTTGTCGTCCACGAGCGCGCTGGCCAGCGCGATACCGGCATGGGCAGCCTCGGTGACTGAAATCGACAAGTAAGGACCGGCTTTCAGTATCGCGACATGCCTGATACCCAGTCTGTTGGACTCGCGATGCAGCCTGGCCCCGTACGCGTAGAGATTCTCCAGGGTGGCCAGTCCATCATCGCCCGCCGCCGCCCGCCCCAGCCAGGCGTCCGCCATCGTCGGATCGGCATCGGTGGCATCCTGGAATAGTCGGCGGGCGGTTCGGGGCTCAGACTCAAGAACCGCGATGGCCTGATCGAAGTATCGCCGGGCGGTAACGGTCGCAGTAACGGTCGCCATCGTCTAGTCCGCCATCTCGTACTCCGGTGCCGCGACCACCACAGGGGCCGCAAGATAGCGATTCTCGACCCGGAATAGCTCCATCTCAACCTCGTACCGTCGGCCCCCCGCAGTGATCTCGACGGATTGCGGGCCGTTCTGCGCGATGACGATATCGGCGGTCCGGTCCAGTGCCGACCCGCGCGGGCCGGTGGAGATCACGGTATTCGGCCGCGGCGCGGGGGACACGGTTCCGTCGACGACGCTGACGGTCGTTCCCACGATCGGGCGGGGATGCTCAACGACCGCCACATGGGGCATCCGCACACTCTGCCAGCGATCAAGGTTTCTGGTGTGCAATGTGATTCGGTCGCCGGCAGCCGCGAGTCGGATGACGATCCGTTTGACAACCGAGTCTTCGGCCGCGATGTGGACCCGGGTCTGTTCACCGGGATCGCCGAGCGGTAGCGACAGCCGTTCACCGCTGCCCGTTTTACCGAGCAGGACACCGGACGGACCGATCGGAACTATCACCGCCTCACTAGGCGCCGCCCGGGTGAGCCCGCGGATTTCGGGCCGCGGACAGCAGAGCGCCGCGACCCTGGCCGGGGTCTGCTGACCGGGAAGTGTCTGCAAAATGACACTGGGCGGTGCGGTAGGAGGCTGCGCCGTGGACACCGTTAGCGTTGCCGAGGCGGTGCGATCGGCAAAGAGCGTGATGTTCTGCACGATGCCGTCCGCACGAAGTGACCATGCTTGTTCCAGAGCGTCGGAGCTGATATCAGCCGCGCGATAGCCGTAGGTGGTCTGCCAACCGGAATCTCCCCGAAGGGTCTGCCAGCGTCGGTTGTGCGGTTGCAGAGCGCCGCCTCCGAGCCTTCTCTCCAACTCCGCCATATCCGACGCACTGGCAACGCGAGCGCGTACTCCCCTGCACCGCAACGTTAATGCGATCCGCTGCGCGGCAGCGAGCGCGGCCGCCCCGACCGTGGTTCGATACCGAAGTGCGTCGGCGTTGGCGAGTGAGCTCAGTCGCACCACCAGCCACGTTTCCCGCCGGCCGGCATAGGGGGGAGTTCCGATCAGCGTGTCGTAGACGGCGGGGTAGTCCCCACTGCCGCGGCGGCGCGAACCGCAGGTGATGAGGCTTATCGACTCCAAGGTCAGACCGAGGCTCTGGCGCATCGTCGAAAACAGTCCATCCAGGCAGAGGGTGTTTTCCGTCATCGCCTTGCTGGATCCGGTGAAAAACGTCGGTTGATGGGGTTTTCCGAGGATCTGGATACACGTGGCGGCGATACCGTCCTGGTACCGGACGCCCCCGCCGGATCGATCGTTGGCAACCGTTGACAGCGTGGCCAGGTCGACCGGCTGGTTTCGGCGCAGGAAAAGTCCCGTCCACGCCCACAGTGGTTGCCGCCACCAGCAGATGACCAACAGCACCAGACCAAACGCCAAACCGATGCCGATACCGAGGACCCCAGCCAGGCTCCAGCCGATAAAGCCGAAGACCAGAACGCCGACAATGACGGCGAGCCTTACCCCGTTGCTCATCGGGCCCTCCGGGCTCGCGCGACCACGGCGGCGAGGAAGAGGCCGCCGCCCAACAGACCGGCGAAGGCCAGGGCTGCGTTGCGGGCCCGGCGGTCGGGCGCGGGCGCGGGCGGCGGCGGGGTCATCACCCGCGATTGGGCACCCGGCGCCGACCGATCGCCGGGCGGCACGTTGAACGTCAGGGCAGCCACCGGATCGACGACGCCGTATCCGATCTGATTGTCCACTCCGCGGGGCGGATTGTGTGAGGTCTGCAGAATCCGGTGAATCACCTGGCGGGCGTTCAGCTTCGGGTACTTCGCCCGGACCAGCGCCGCGACACCGCTGACATAGGCCGCGGAGAAACTCGTCCCCCAGAAAGGCGCGTGACCCTCACCCGGCCGGATCGGCGGGTACGCGTTGACCGGGTCCCCGGTCTCCGGTGACAGCCCGACGATGCCGACACCGGGTGCCGCCGTGCCGATCCACGGCCCGGCGAGGCTCTTGGTTACCGGTGCACCGGTTTCGTCGACCGCTCCGACCGACAGAACGTAGTCGGCGAACCACGAGGGGGACGATACGGTCTTGACGCCTTTCCAGTCGCGGGGATCGTCCGGGTCTAGTGGATTGAAGGCCGGGTTCTGCACACATCCGTCCTCGCCCTCATTGCCGGCCGCGGCCACGATAACGGCGTCTTTCACAGTCGCGGCGTACCAGACGGCCGCCCCGAGCGCACGCTGATCGAGTGGGTCGGCCGCCGAAACGCAGGCGGTAACACTGACATTGATGACCTGGGCACCTTGATTCGCCGCGTGCACGATTGCCCTTGAGAGGGTCGCGACGGTACCCGCCTTCTTACGAGCCGCGAAATCATCCGGTAGCGGATACTGCGGTTCGTACGCCCGTGAGGACTGGCGGATTGAGATCACCGTCGCATGCGGAGCCACGCCGGCCACGCCATCCGGGGCCGCGGAGGTTGCCGGCTCGGCGCCTGTCGACGTCGGTGCGGGTGGTCGAACCGGTGGCGCGGGAACGGCCGACGGCGGAGCTCCGTCGGCTACCGCGGACCGGCCGGCCGGCACCGGGAACGCGGGGGTCAGCGGCATCGGGGCGGGCATCGGTGAACCCTGGGGCGCCGCCGCAATCAGCGATGCGACGATGGTTCCGTGGACGTCGCAGTCCGCCAACCCATCTCCGCCCATGACGTAGTCCCCGCCGGATACCACCGGCAACCGAGGATTCGGGGTGACCCCGGTATCGATGACGGCAACAGCCACCCCGTTGCCGGTCGAGTGCTGCCAGGCCCGCGCGATATTCAACATGGCGAATCCCGGAGCCGGTAGACCGACGTCGGGCTCGGCAATGGCAACCGCTCGGGCGCAGGTATTGCTCTGGCGCATGGGCTGGTCGGGTCCGGGCACACCATCGGGTGGCACCAGAGCGGGATCCACCCGGGGCGGCTCGAGGGCGAGCGCGGCGGGGAGATTCGAGACCGCCGCGGTGAGCAGCACCACCATCGTCACGGCCACTGTTCGACTGCCGAGAACCTTCATCGCATCCGCACCCAGGTGAACAGACCGCCGATCCAGGCGGCCAAGGGCAACGCCACCACGATGGCGACCAACTCAATCCACTCGGCGGCCATTCGGGCCAGTGGGGTGAACCGGGTGACCGGCACCAATAGCCCGGCCGCCAGCGCCGCCCCGGCGAAGCCGACCAGCACCAGGGTCCCCCAGAGCAGTGGCAATACGGCGTCGCCGGCGGAACCCCCGCCGATCTGGAGGACGAAGTGGATGACGTAGCGCGACACACCTGAGCAGACACCGGCCGTAGCGCCACAGACCAGAGCGATCGCCTGACGGCGATCCGCGAACGCCCGGCCCCGGCTGATGAAGATGAGGACGAACAGGGCCGTCAACACCGCGGCGGCATTGCTGCGCGGCTGGCCAGGCATCAGGGTCGTCCACACGGCAACGGGCAGGCACAGCGCCGCCGCGGCGCAGACACCGGTCAGCACCCCGTTGGCGCGGGCGGCCGCCGCGGCGATGACCGCACCAGGCGGTGTGGTGTCCGGATTTGGTTCCGTGCCCCCGTCCTCGTCGACCGGTGTCACCGCGTCCACCGGCATACCGGCGTTGCGCCGGAAGAGGTCCCGTCCGGTAATCGAGCCGAAGTGGGGAGGACGCAGTCGCGCCGACCACAACGCGACCGTCGGTCCGATGGTGATCAGGACGAGCAGGGCCACCAGAGCGCACATTCCCAGTCGCTGAGCCGGAACGTTCTGCCACATTCGTACGGCTGCGATCAGTCCGACCAGTGTGCAGAAGGTCACGACGGTCGCCGCGACGGTGACATGTCGGCCGGTGAGGACGAGCTGTCCGCCGGCCAGAACGGCAACCGTCAAGGCTGCGATGAACACGTGCGGGCTACCGACCGGTCCCGGCGCCGCGGCCGCTGAACCAACCGCCAGTAACGGGACCGCGGGCCAGGCCAGACCGCTTGACAGCACTGACCGATCGGGCCACCACCGCCACACCCAGAAGGCGGCGCCGGCCAGCATTGTGCCCGTTGCCAGCGCCGCGATCGAGGTCATCCAGGTGTCGGTGCGCAGGCGCGTGAAGACGGTGAGAACCAGCGTTGTCACGGTGATCATCCCGATGATCGCCAAAGCCGTGTGGACGGCCGTCTCGGCGGTCACGGTGGCGAACAAGCGCTTGCCGACCCGAGCCAGCGCGGTGGACAGTGACTCGTATTGGGGTTCGAATGATTCCCCATCTTCAGCCGGAACCAGCACCAGGGTCGCACCGTCTTCGACCCCGAGATCATCGAAGGTCCGGGTGATATCCAGACGCGTTCCGTTGGCTCGATGCAACTCATAAGCCGATCCCGGATCAAGGGGCTTCGCACCCCGACGTTTGAGATCGTCGCTGAGCAATTCGACGATGTTGTCGATGAAGACTTCGACCGGAACAGCGGCCGGATAGATCTGCGAGACAAGGTGTTCACCGCAGATGACGGCCACGGCACACCGGGCGGGGAAAGCGATCCTGGTCATCAGCGCGCCCTGTCGGCGTCTGGCACGTACTTGTCGGCCAGCGCGGCGGAGATCTCGAGCAGTCTGAGCCGGGCCTTGTTGCTCAGCTCGTGGCGGGTGTCGATGATCCCGCCCTTGGCGAGGTGCGGGTCATATGGCATGCATTCGACGGTGGCCCCGGTCTGGCTGAAACGCTCCGTCAGGTATTCCACCGATTCCCGGTCGTATCCATTCCGGCTGTCGTTGAGGATCACCATGCTTCGGGACACCAGTTCGTGGTGGCCCATCGAACGCAGGAGGTCGATGGCGCGGGTGACCGGCAGTGAAGTGTCCGCGGTCAGACCGGAGACGAAAACGATCGTGTCAGCCGAATCCAGGACGGCTTTCATGACCGGGTGTTCGAGGTCGTCGGATGTGTCGACGAGGATGACACTGTGAGTCCGGCGCACACGCGAGAGCACACCGTTGAACATCGCCGGGACCAACGGCCGCGGCTGATCGGAGGTGCGGTTTCCGGCCAGCACGTCCAGCCCTATCGTGTTCTGCCCCAGATGCTCCCGAATATCGGCATAGCCCTGGACATCGGTGTCGTTGAGCACCGCGGCATAGTCGCCGGGGGGAGCTTCATCGATCCGTCCCGAAAGGGTACCGAAACCGGGGGTGGCATCGATGGCGACGACATTCTCCGGCCGGCACTCGCGGAAGATACCCCCGACACAGGCCGTCATCGTCGTCTTGCCAACTCCCCCTTTTCCGGAGACGAAGGCGATTACATACTGTTTGCGGACGTGACGGCGGATGCGTTCCCGAAGCTCTCGGTAGTGCCGTTCGGCGGGCGATTCCCCCGGATTGACCTTCTTGCCGGACACGATGTGGACAAACCGGCGCCACCCGGAGCCAGGTGGAATCTTGCGGGGACTGACCATATCCGAAATTCGCAATGTCCCGGACACGGAGTCGACCGCCTGCCGGTCCACCGCACGCTCTGATTCAGGCCACGGATCAGACACTGCTAAACCGCCTTTCGGTGGAAGTACCAGTTCTCCCGAGCCGGTAGGCGGCGCATCATTTGCTGAACGGCCGTCGCGACGTTGGTGGCCGATCCGGGGCTGACGATCAGCCATGACCTGCCGTCGCGGCGGACCCGCTCAGAAAGCAGCCGGCCCTGCGGGGTGTCCAGAATCGTGACGGCATCCTGGTCTATGTGCGATCGCCCTGGCCCGTCGGCGACACCGGACTGGACCGCCACCAGCGATGCCTGCGCCGAGCGCCGGGTATCGGCGGCAAGCATGAGTGTGCCCACCTGATCACTGTCGAAATCTCGATCAACGAGGTAGGTCCGCAGGCTGGCTCGGTCGCGAACCGAACTCACGAGTTCGGTGGCGTCGATGGTCACCGGCTTGGCGGGAGCCGGTGCCATATCGCCGCAGAGCCGCGCGATCTCGGCATTGATCAGCAGGCCGGCGGACTTCTCCGTCGTGGCTATCCCGGCCCCGCTGAGGCGGGCCAGCATGGCGCTCCGTTCCAGGCTCACCCACCATTGTGCGAAGCGCGCGAGCAGAATCCGGACCGGTTCGGCCTCCGCGGCGGGTGTCTGCACGTGGAGCAGCAGGCCCACCTCTCGGCGCGCCAACACCGTGAGCCACTCCAGCACCGTCGGATCGACCTCGCCGGCGGCGTCGATGACCCCTGCGGCCCGCAGATCCTTCGCCACCGGGTGGGCTAGCGCCATTCGGGCCGACTCCACGCTCGGCAGGTGCGGGCGCAGGCCGACTTCGGGCGCGAGCACCTCGACACCGGAAAGGACCTGAAGCACCCAGATGCCGTCCAGGGTGGTCGTCAACATTGTTTTCCCCGCAATCGTTTTTCGCCGGTAAGCGCGTCCCCGCGCAGAGCGGTGGGACGCACCCTCGGGTGCGCCCCACCGCTGAAATGCGGTAACCGTGGGAACCGGAACTGGGACTGGGACTGGAGCTAGAAGAGGTGGCCCATCATCACGTCGGTCTGCTGCGCGCTCGCATTGACGCTGCTGATCGTCTGGCCGTGCCGGTTCATCGTCTGGATGAGGCCCTGGAGACCCTGCAGCATCTGCAACTGTGACTCGTGGAACGAGGTGGCCGCGGCGCCCTGAAAGAAATCAGCGACCGCATTGGTGCGCTGCAGGATGTCATCGTGGATCTCCAACAGCTGGGCTGAACGGCTTCCGACATCGGAGGCGAAGTCGGCAACGCCGCCGTGGTGATAGGTGATGTTCTCTGACATTGCAGATTCCTTTCGGGTTCGGGTTCGGGTTCGGTGTCAGGCGTTGGCGGCGAAACTGGTCAGGCTGTGCGCGGCGTCGGCCTCGTGCTGCTCCATGAGGGATGCCGCCTGACCCAATCCATGTGCCAGCCGGGTACCTCCGGTGATGACCTGTTGCAGGTCGTGGTTGATCTGGACGGCGGTGTTGACCGAGGCGAGCTGAGCCCGGCCGCCCCAGACCGCCGAACCGAGCCCCTCGTGGCTGCTGAGGTACCCGTTGGCGATCGCCGTGGCATGCTCCAGTGCCGATTCGATCGCGAGCCTGGTGCTTCGCAGCACCTCCGGTGTGACGACGAGGGTCATGCCTTCTCCTTCGTGGTTGTGAACGTCGATCGGGTTGTGTTGGTGGGTGTGGTCGTGAACCTGTGACCACCCCCGAGTGGGAAGCCTCGAGTATTGGACAGCGGCACCGCGGGTGTCACTTCACTCAGTGGCAAATCTGTTGACAGATTCTTTCTGCGGAGATTCATTAGCTATTGAAGCGATCCGACGATCCAGTACCGGACAGCACTACCCGGGCACGTACGGCGGACCCCTGGTCGTCCTGAGATTTGCTGTGAGCCAACATCCCGGCCTGAGCCGGCGGTACCGGCATCGCCGACGGACTCACCCCTGGACTCGCCCCCGACGGACCGGCGACCTTCACCTCCGCCGCACCGAGCAGGCCGGTTTTCAGTCCGAGTGGCCGACCACCGTTGTTCTCCGGGGCGAAACTGCCGTTCGGCCGGGAAAAACTGGTCAGACCCGCGCCCGGAATACCGCCGCCGACCCCGCCCCCGCTACCGCCGGCCCCGGCGGCGCCGACCGGGCCGGCACCGGCCCCGGCACCCAGCCCGCCCCCGGTGGCGGTAGCGAGCATGGCCGGCGGCACGGCGGTCCCGAACGCCGAAACACCACCCGGACCGACGCCCCCGGAACCCAGCATCGACTGCGGCAGGGCGGCCAGCCCCCCAAAGGCCTGCATCGGCGACTGGAACATCCCAAACGCCGGCTGCATCGCGCCGGTGGCCGCCTGAATCGGCTGCAACATCATCGAGCCCGCCTGCCCGGCCACTTCGGCCGGCCCGTTCGCACCCCCACCCGCCAGCCGCGCAGCCTGTCCGGACTCCCGCATGGCCTCGCCCGCGGCCGCCTGACCGGCACTCTGGGCGACCGCGGCCGCAGCCGTAGCCGGCGCAGCCGCGGATGTCGTGGCCGGCGGGACCGGCGGCGGGACGGCCAACGCCACGACCAGTGCGGCGAGCGCGGCACCGTAGACCGCGCCCGCGCTCGCGTTATGCGGCCAGTGCTCCCCGAAATACTCGGTGTCCAGGGCCACGATCACCGGCGTCAAAGCGCCCAGGACCAGCGGGTTCACCGCAACGGCGGACGACTGTTCAACTCGGTTGGCCACCGATACCTCGGCGGGGATCATCGAGGAGACCGCGGTCTCGTAGGCCCAGACGGCGCTGGCCGCAATCGGCGGTTTCTCCTGCGCCCAGCCGGCCAGCAACTGCAGCGACGCGTTCAAGTCGGTGACCGCCGCGGTCGAACTCGTCCCCCCGACCCCCTCGAAGTCCAGTGCGGTCGCGACGGTGTTGAGCATCGAGGCGGAAAAGGCCGCCTGGTTGCCGCCCGAGAGCGCCTGCCATGCGGCCGCACTGGCCATCGTCGACGCCGTGCCGGCCGCCCCCGGTCCGACCAACCTCAGATAGTTGACCTCCGGCGGGGATGACGGCCAGGTGGGATCGGGCATGGCAGCTGATCCTCAGAGGGCCAGAGCCGTGTTGTTGATGACGTCGGTGGCGGTGTAGGTCGCCGCAGCGATGTCCTGCGCGCCGGCGAACAACTCCCGGTTCGCCACCTGCGCACCGGTTACGCCGACGTAGGACGCTCCGGCCGCGTTCAATGCGGCGGCGAACTGGATGGAGTCCAGGTCAGCGCCCATCGGCAGCGCTCCGGTAAGCACCACCGTCGCCGAGGCCGCGGCGGCGGCAAGTCCGGCACCGATACCCGATTCGACTCCGGCCGATAAAGCAATGTTTGCTGAGTTGACGTTGAAAACCATTCCATCCCTCCCCTTTGCGGTCCGTTTCCGAACTCCGGATCAAGCGAGAGTAGAGCGCCGGAACCATAGCTGTCTAACCAGTATTTCCGTTTTCAGCAAACATTTGGAGAAAGCGCTGGCCGCGATCGGGGCGGTCGCGGACTTCTGACTACTCCCCTCGGCTCCGGCCCGCGGTCCGCCGCCCCGCCGCCCGGTCGCCAACCGGGCTAACATCGGAGGAATAATGTGATTCCTGACACGTCCGGCCCCGAGGAGGTCCCGTTGT
>CAZGPT010000019.1:0-11321 GCA_964527015.1 uncultured Mycobacterium sp.
CGCAGCCCAAGCAGCCCTGATCGCCAACCCCAACATCGACGCCGCCGTCGAAGTCACGGTGTCCGATGCCGTCGATGAACTCCTCGGTGACACCGCACTCGTCGCCGCCGTCGGGGCCACCATCACCACCCTGGTCACCGACCTCCTCGACAACCCCATCGTCGACGAATTCGCCGCCACCGCGATAGCCGCCGAAGTCACCGCACTTCTCGGGGACTCCCCGATCGCCGCACCCGTGGGCCAGGCCGTCGGCGCGGCGATCGAACAATTCCTGACCACCCCCGGGATCGGATCCGAGATCGGCACCGTCATCGGCTCGGTGGTGCCGGACTTCCTCGACCAGCCTGGCGTGCCCGCCGCCCTGGCCGACGCCGCCGGCGACCTCGCCCTGGCCCTGATCACCGGCCAAGACCTCGCCACCGCCCTCGCCGCAGCCCAAGCAGCCCTGATCGCCAACCCCAACATCGACGCCGCCGTCGAGGTCACGGTGACCGATGCCGTCGATGAACTCCTCGGTGACACCGCACTCGTCGCCGCCGTCGGGGCCACCATCACCACCCTGGTCACCGACCTCCTCGACAACCCCATCGTCGACGAATTCGCCGCCACCGCGATAGCCGCCGAAGTCACCGCACTTCTCGGGGACTCCCCGATCGCCGCACCCGTGGGCCAGGCCGTCGGCGCGGCGATCGAACAATTCCTGACCACCCCCGGGATCGGATCCGAGATCGGCACCGTCATCGGCTCGGTAGTGCCAGACTTCCTCGACCAAACCGGCGTGCCCGCCGCCCTGGCCGATGCCGCCGGTACGTTGGCCACCGCCTTCGTCGAGGGAGATCTGGCCTCAGTTTTGCCGATCGTGGAAGCCCAGTTGCGCGCCGATACCGCGATTCAGGCAGCCGTCGGAGTGACCGTGTCCGATGCCGTCGATGAACTCCTCGGAGACACCGCGCTCGTCGCCGCCGTCGGGGCCACCATCACCAGCCTGGTCACCGACCTCCTCGACAACCCCATCGTCGACGAATTCGCCGCCACCGCGATAGCCGCCGAAGTCACCGCACTTCTCGGGGACTCCCCGATCGCCGCACCCGTGGGCCAGGCCGTCGGCGCGGCGATCGAACAATTCCTGACCACCCCCGGGGTCGGATCCGAACTCGGCACCATCATCGGCTCGGTAGTGCCAGACTTCCTCGGCCAAACCGGCGTGCCCGCCGCCCTGGCCGACGCCGCCGGTACGTTGGCCACCGCCTTCGTCGCGGGAGACCTTGCCGAGGTACTACCGGCCGTGGAAGCCCAACTGTGGGCCAACCCCGATATCGACGCCGCCGTGAAGACCACCGTCGCCGACGTACTCAATCTGATCGACACCATCATGTTGAGCAACCCAGTCGTCCAACAAGCCTTGGGAACGATCACCACGAACCTCATCACCGGCTTGGCAGGCGACCCGGCGGTCCGGACCTTCGTCGGCGACGAGATCGGGCCCCCGTTCGGCGACGCGATCGCGAATCTACTGGCCGATTCGACAGTGGTCGACGATGTGGCCTCGGTGTTCGGATCCGCGATACCCGAGTTCCTGAGCTATCCCGGGTTCAGCACCGTGCTCACCGATGCAGTCGACCAGTTCGCCAATGCGGTCCTCGACGGGACCGCCGTGCCGGCAGCACTGCAGGCCTCGCTGCAGTGGCTGCAGTCCAACACCACCTTCCAGGCCGCGGTCGAGGCCATCGTCCCCAATTCCGTGGAAACCCTGCTGGCCAACCCCGACGTCCGCGCAGCAGTGGGCTTAGTGGCAAAGCAAGTGGTCATCGCCGCGCTCCAGCAAGCCGGCATCAACAACCGTCTCCTGGACGGACTCGCCGGCCAGGTGGTGGGAGGAACGGTCGACGCCCTTCTGGCGAAAACGGCCGTGGTGAGCCTCATCGACACCCTCGCGGTGAACATCGTCGACGGAATGCCGTTGAGTGACATCACCACCGTCGTGGTCCAAGACGTCATCGACACCCCGGCCCTGCAAGTCGCACTCGGGTTCTCGATCGGACAGGGAATCGGATCGCTATTCGGTGACAACCTCATCGGTGACTTCATCGGCCTTGCCGCCGCTATCCCCGCTACCCTCGTGGTCGGCATAGCCGCCGGAATCGCACAGATCTACCAATGGCTGTTCGGCCGACCGAGCTTGGCTGCCGACCCGGCTCTCACCGCGCAGACGCGGCCCGCTGAAAGCCACTTCTTCCAGCCGCTACCGTCCGCGGCGGATCTGTTCTCGATGAGCGCGAGCATTCCTAACTGGCAAGACACCGACCTGTCCGGTGCTCCACTCATCTCAGATGGTCAGTTCACCCTCACCAGCACGGCCGTGACCGGTCCCGCAGGAGACCAGCCGGGCTCAGTCGATATCGCCATGACCATCGATACCGCTGGTGAACCGGGCAGCCAGACTCCGGAGGCACCTCTGCGCGTCTCATTCCGATTCCAACTCGACCGGCTGTTGCCTGTACTGGAACGGTCCGCACTCGTCGTCACCGATACCCGAACACCCCAACAAGTCGGATAACCCCACCACCTCAGCCGGCCGCACGGATCAGCCGCCACCTCCCATCCCGGCGCTGAACCAGACCGGCGATCTCCAGCATCGCCAGCGGGCCCAGGACGGTGGCCGCGGGCACTCCCGAAACCACAGCGATCTCGTCGGGAGTACGGGCGCCGCGAGCCGGAAGCGCCTCGTACACCAGGCGTTCGGTCTCGCTCAGGGCGTCAAGCGGGCCGACTGGCCGGGGCAGCTCGTCGGCAAGTTCGCCGGCGCGCCCTACGATCTCGCGCACCTCATCGGCACGGGTGACCAACTCGGCACCCGCCCGCAGCAGAACGTGGCAACCGCCGGAGGCCGTGGAGGTGATCGGTCCGGGCACCGCGCACACCACCCGGCCCAGGGCCCGAGCCCACGCGGCGGTGCTGGCCGCACCGCTGCGAATGCCGGCCTCCACCACCACCGTCGCGCCCGCCAACGCCGCGACGAGCCGGTTGCGGGTGAGGAATCGGTATCGGGCCGGACGCACACCGGGCGGATACTCACTGACCAGCAGACCGTTGGTGGCAATCCGGTGCAGCAGCGCTGAGTGGCCGGCCGGATAGGGCACGTCCACTCCCCCCGCCAGCACCGCAACCGTGCTGCCATCGGCACCGAGGGCGGCGCGGTGGGCGGCGCCATCGATACCGTAGGCGCCGCCCGAGACGATCGCGACATCGTATTCGGCCAACCCGAACGACAGGTCGGCAGCGACGTGCTCACCGTAGGCGGTCGCGGCCCGGGTGCCGACGATTGCCGCCGCCCGGCCGGCGACCTCGTCGAGCGGCAGGGGGCCGATCACCCACAGCGCCAGCGGCGGGTGACCCTGCGGTTTGTCCCGAACCGGAGCCCCGGAGAACGCCGCGAATGCCAGGTATGGCCACTCGTCATCGTCCGGGGTGAGTAGGCGGCCGTTTCGCCGATGCAGCGTCTCGAGATCCGCGACGGCGCAGTCGGCCTCGCGTCGGGCCTCGGTCCGTTGAGCCAGGGCGGGATCGACCTCTGCGCGGCGAATCCGCTCGGCGGCTTCAACCGGCCCCACGTGCCGCAGCAGCGCCGCGACTTCGGGGCACGGCACCTCGGCGACTCGGGACAGATACGCCCAGGCCCGCAGTTCGGCCTGATCGGTCATGGCCTGACCTCCGGTTGACGGAAGCTCAGCGCCATCGAGACCTCGTCGACGCCCGGACTGTCCCGGCCGGCCAGATCGGCGAGGGTCCACGCGACTCGCAGCGACCGATCGATCCCGCGGAGGCTGAGCAGACCACGTTCCAACGCCGTCTTGAGCGGCGCCATAGCCGGTGCGGCCAGCCGGAAGTGTCGGCGCAGCACCGCACCGCTGACCTCGGCGTTGGTGCTGCACCCGAAGGTCCGCCACCGTTCGGCGGCAGCGGTACGGGCCCGAGCCACCCGGGATCGCACTTGCGCACTGCTCTCCGCCGGTTCCGGGGCGAACGCGCCGGCCCGAACGGTATGCAGGAAAACCCGCAGATCCACTCGGTCCAGCAATGGCCCCGATAGCTTGCCGAGATAGCGGCGCCTGTCCAGGGCCGAGCAGATGCAGTCCCGCGGGTCGGTCCGGGCACACGGGCATGGGTTGGCCGCGAGGACCAATTGGAATCGGGCCGGGTAGCAGGCCACCCCATCGCGCCGAGCCAACCTGATCTGCCCATCTTCCAGCGGCGTCCGCAGTGATTCCAGCGCACTGAGCCGGATCTCGGCGCACTCGTCGAGGAACAGCACACCGCGGTGGGCCCGGCTGATGGCGCCCGGGCGCGCCAGCCCGGAACCCCCGCCCACCAGTGCGGCCACGCTGGAGGAGTGATGGGGGGCGATGAACGGCGGCCTGGTGATCAGCGGCGTCCGGTTCGAGAGCAGGCCTGCCACGGAGTGAATGGCCGTCACCTCGAGCGCCTCGGCATCGGTCAGATCCGGTAGCAGACCCGGGAGTCGGCGCGCCAGCATCGTTTTGCCGATCCCGGGCGGGCCGGTGAGCATCAGATGATGGGCTCCGGCGGCGGCGACCTCGACGGCGAAGCGGGCCTGGGTCTGTCCCACCACGTCAGCGAGATCGGCCACCGGCGCGAACTCTGGTTCCGGTGCGTGGACGCGGCCGTCCAAGTCGCCGGCGCTGTCGAGCCACTGCTGCAGATGCCGCAGGGTCCGCACGCCGAGGACCTCGATACCGTCCACCAGGCTGGCCTCGGCCAGGTTGTCGCACGGGACCACCACCGTCGGCCAGCCCTGCCGTTTGGCTGCCAGCACCGCGGGCAGTACGCCGTGTACCGGTCGGATGCGGCCATCGAGTGCCAGCTCGCCGAGGAGCACCGACTTCTCCAGCCGATGCCAGGGTTTACGTCGGCCCGCCGATAAGACCGCGCAGGCCAAGGCGATGTCATACAGCGAGCCGGTCTTGGGCAGCGTGGCCGGCGACAACGCCAGTGTCAGCCGCGCCATCGGCCAGGTATTCCCGCAGTTGGTGATGGCGGCGCGGACCCGGTCCCGGGATTCTTGCAGCGCGGCATCAGGCAGGCCGACGAGATGCACCCCGGGCAGCCCGGAGGAGATGTCAGCCTCTATTTCCACGATCGCACCATCCAGGCCGCGCACCGCCACCGAGAATGCCCGCCCCAGCGCCATATCAGCCCACCCCGCGCAGATGGGTGATCTCGGGGGTGTGGCGACGTCCAACCCGCACCCTGACCACATCGATGCGCAGTTCCTGCCAGCTGTGGTGCTGGCCGGCCAGCCAGATCCCGGCCAGTCGGCGAATACGACGCAGCTTCTGTGGGGTGACCGCCTCCTCGAGGCCCCCGAAGCCGTCCCCAGCCCGGGTCTTGACCTCGACGAACACCACCGTCCGGTCACCGTCGGCGGCGATCACATCGAGTTCGCCGTGCCGGCAGCGCCAGTTGCGCGCCACGATCCTGAATCCGAGAGAACGCAGATGCTCGACAGCGACCTGCTCCCCGAGCGAGCCGAGTTCATTGCGGCTGAAGGTGGTCATGTGCCCAGGGTGGGGACGGACCCCGACAGCACCCTTCGGCCGAGCGGTTACTTGCCGGGGTTATGCCCAACCGCGCACTGATCCACAGCCGACCTCACTCCGGCAGGCGCAGCTCAGGTTTTTCCACCTCTTCGATGTTGACATCCTTGAAGGTGATCACCCGGACCTGCTTGACGAAGCGGGCCGGCCGGTACATGTCCCACACCCAGGCGTCGGCGAGGCGCAACTCGAAGTACACCTCGCCGTCGGTATTGCGCGGCACCAGTTCGACGCTGTTCGCCAGGTAGAACCGACGTTCGGTCTCCACTACGTAGCTGAACTGCCCGACGATGTCCTTGTATTCGCGGTACAGCGAGAGTTCCATCTCGGTTTCATACTTCTCGAGATCCTCGGCACTCATCGGCTCAGCGGTCCTTCTCCTCGGGCGGGTCTTCCATCTTGTCGCACGCCCGGCCGCGGAGGGGCGGCCGGGGCGAATTCCGCCACCGGGGGGCTGTGGTTCCCCCGCACCACTCTCCGGACGTTGATGAACGACTGTCGGTGCTGGTCGCATGGACCATGTTCGGCCAGCGCAGCGCTGTGCGCGGCGGTGCTGTAGCCCTTGTGATCGGCGAACCCGTAGCCGGGATATTCCTCGTCCAGCCCCACCATCAGCCGATCCCGGCTGACCTTGGCCAGCACACTGGCCGCCGCGATACACGCCGCCACGGCGTCCCCGCCGACCACCGGCAGCGAGGGTACCGGTAGCCCCGGAACCCGGAAACCGTCCGAAAGCACGTATCCGGGCAGCGTCAACAGCCCGGCGACGGCTCGGCGCATTCCCTCGATATTGGCGACGTGCACCCCTCGCCGGTCCACCTCCGCGGCCGGAATGAACACCACGTGGTAGGCCAGGGCGTGACGGCGGATCAGTGGGAACAGTTCCTCGCGCGCCCTGGCGGTGAGCTTCTTGGAGTCATCGAGAGCAGCGAGCCCCCCGACCCGTTTCGGTCCCAAAGTGCACGCCGCAACCACCAGCGGCCCCGCGCACGCACCTCGGCCCACCTCGTCGACCCCTGCGACCGGGCCGAGTCCGCTGCGGTACAACGCCGACTCCAGTGTTCGCAGACCCGACGAACGCCGGATGACCGTGCGAGGGGGCCAGGTCCGGCCCTCAGCGGTCTTTACGGGCATCTCAACCCTGCTGCGGGTCGACCGTGGTGACACCGCCCCAGCGCCCCGGGGGCCACGCGATGAACTGCGCTTTACCGATGACGTTGTCGACGGGCACGGTGCCGGTGACGGGGTCGCCGGTGCAGATGATGCCCTTCTGTGCCTCAACCGGCGAACTGGTGCAATGGGCCCGCGAATCCGCTGAGTGGGTGCGGTTGTCGCCCATCATCCACAGCCGGTCCTCGGGCACCGTGACCGGGCCGAACTCGTTCCCCAGACAGGGATACACGGCTGGGTCTGCCATCATGGTCGAGGCGCTGAGGTAGGGCTCCTCGAGTGGGCTGCCGTCCACGGTCAGCCCGGTGTCGGCGCGACACTCCACGGTCTGCCCGCCAACAGCGATCACCCTCTTGACCAGGTCGTTCTGATCGGGGGGGACGAAGCCGATGAACGACAGCGCGTTTTGCACCCAGCGAATAGCGGTGTTGTCGGAGCGGATGGACTTGTAACCGACGTTCCAGTTCGGCGGCCCCTTGAAGACCACCACGTCACCGGGCTGAGGCGAACCGAACCGGTAGGAGACCTTGTCGACCATGATCCGGTCGCCGACGCAGCCCTTACAGCCGTGCAGCGTGGGTTCCATCGACTCAGACGGGATGAGGTAAGGCCTCGCCACGAAGGTGAGCATCACGTAGTAGAGCAGGACCGCGGTACCGACCAGAATGACACCCTCGCGAAGCGCCGAGCGGGCTTTGACGCCCTTCCCGGATTGTTCCGAATCCGCTGAGGCATCTGCAGGTTCCGGGTCGGACGCGGAGGGCTCGGAGGTGTCGGTCACGGGATCAGCGTAGCGATGACGGCGCCGGAATCCCCGCTACCCACGGCGGCCGGCGCAGGGCACCGGGAGTCGAAGCTCAGCGCTTCTCCTTGATCTTGGCCTTCTTGCCCCGCAACTCGCGCAGGTAGTACAGCTTGGCGCGCCGGACGTCACCGCGGGTGACCACCTCGATGTGATCGAGATTGGGCGAGTGCACCGGGAAGGTCCGCTCGACGCCGACACCGTAACTCTCCTTGCGCACGGTGAAGGTCTCACGAATACCGCCGCCGGAGCGTCGCAGCACCACGCCCTTGAACACCTGGATTCGTTGCTTATTGCCTTCGATGACCTTCACATGGACGTTGACGGTATCGCCGGGGCCGAAGGCAGGAATGTCGTCGCGCAGCGATGCCTTGTCGACGAAGTCGAGAGTGTTCATCTCCGGGATATCCTTGCGTTCGGGCGTCGGGCGGATGTCCGGGGCGCATGCGCCCGTCAATCCCGAGCCAATGGTCGGATTGGTGTCGCAGCAGGCGGAGTATCAGGCCCGCGCGGGCAACTCGTTAATTGTGCCAGATCGACAGTCGGCAGCGAAATCGCGCGGCCCGACCGCGCCGATCGAGCTGGGTAGCCCGCGGTGCGGGGGACGGCGGGCTACCCTGCTGAAAGACGGTTTCCGCCGCGGTGGGCGCTGCTGGAGGAGACCCGCGCGATCGTTTCCGCCGACCGGAGGAGAGGGCGATGAGACGTCGGCGGTCGAGGTCACTGTCCACGTTGGCGATACTGCTGGCGATTCTGCTGTTGGCCGCATCGTCGGTCGAACTGCAGAACCACTGGGCAGATCAACCCGGGCACGTGACCCTCCTCGCGGCCGGTCCGCTGGCAGCTCCCCTGCCCGCAGCCCCTCCTGCGGCGCCACCCGCGCCGGCCGCCAACCTCGACATGCTCGCCGGCCAGGTGACAAGGGACGCCGATCGCAACGGGGCGGACATCACCTTCAGCATCCTGGATCGCCACACGGGTCGAGTCGTTTCCGGCGGCGATCGGGCGGCATTCCCCATCGCGTCGGTGACGAAACTATTCATCGCCGACGACCTGCTGGAGCGGACGTCGGCGAAGGGCGAGACGCTCAGCCCAGAGGATCAGCGCGGACTGGAACTCATGTTGCGGTCGTCCGCCGATGTTCCGGCCAGTGATTTCTGGGTGCGCGGCGGTGGCAACGCGATCGTCGACCGGGTCGTCAGCCGCTACGGGCTGCCTTCGACCACCGCGCCGTACAACGGCGACTGGTGGAACACCATGAGCACTACCACCGACCTGGTCCGCTACTACGACATGTTGCTCGACGGGACCGGCGGCCTGCCGCCCGGCCAGGCCGACGTCATCATCTCCAATCTGGCCGCCTCGACGCCCCTGGGCATCGATGGCTATCCACAGCGTTTCGGCATTCCCGACGCACTGTTCGCCGAACCGGTTGCGGTCAAACAGGGCTGGATGTGCTGCTGGAACGGACCCAACCAACTCCACATGTCCACCGGCGTGGTCGGTTCGGACCGCCGCTACGTGATGGCCTTCGGTTCGATGCAGTCCGTCGGCGAGGCTGCCGCCCGGGATGCACTCACCCAGGCCGTCAAGACGATGTTCTCCGGCGGGCGAACCTAGTCCGGCTGCTCGGCGATGAGGTCCGGGCGGCGTTCCCGCGTTCGTTCCACTGCCTGCTGCCGCCGCCACGCGGCGATTCTGGCGTGGTCACCGGACAGCAGCACCTCCGGCACCTCAAGACCTCGCCAGACCGGAGGACGTGTGTAACTCGGCCCCTCCAGCAGTCCCTCCGACAATTCGGAGTGCGAATCATCCTGGTGGGAAAGCGGATTGCCGATCACCCTGGGCAGCAACCGCACCGTCGCCTCGATCATCACCAGAGTGGCGGCCTCGCCACCGGCCAGAACGTAGTCCCCGATCGAAACCTCCTCGACCCGCATCCTGGTGGTGGCGTCGTCGGCGACCCGCTGATCGATCCCCTCATAGCGGCCGCAGGCGAACACCAGATGGGATTCGGCGGTCCAGCGCTGCGCGTCCGCCTGGCCGAAGAGCCGACCGGCCGGCGTCGGCACCACCAGAAGTGTTTCCGCCGAGCAGATCTCGTCCAGAGCCTCACCCCATACCGGCGCCCTCATCACCATCCCGGGCCCGCCCCCATAGGGGGCATCGTCCACGGAGTGATGCACGTCCCGAGTCCAGCGGCGCAGATCGTGCACACCGAATTCGACGATGCCGGCCTCGATTGCCCTACCCGGCAACGACTGCCGGACCGGCGTCAGATAATCGGGAAAGATGGTGACGACGTCGATGCGCATTTAATCGGCGCCCAGGTCCAGCAGGCCCTCCGGCGGATCAATCACGATGAGTCCGTCCTCCCGTGACACTGCGGTCACGATCGCGCTGACGAACGGAACCAGAATCTCGGTTCCCGATTCGGTGCGCACCGACAGCAGTTCGCCGCCGGCCGTGTGCAGCACCTCGAGGACCCGCCCGACGTCGTCGCCGCCCGCCGTACGCACGGTGAGCCCTTCGAGTTCGTGGTCGTAGAACTCGTCGGGGTCGTTCAGCGACGGAAGGTCGGCGGAGTCGACGACGAAGAGATGGCCGCGCAGCGCTTCAGCGGCATCGCGATCATCGATACCGCGAAGCCGCACCAGCAGGCGGCCGCCATGCGGGCGAACGGAGTCGATCACGGCTGCGCTCTCGCCGACCCCGCGGCCACGTTTGAGGCGAAGCTGTACACCGGGGACGAACCGGGCGTCGGGATCGTCGGTCCGAACGTCGACCACGACCTCGCCGGTGATGCCGTGCGCTTTGGCGATCCGCCCGATCACCAACTCCACTACTGGTCGGTGTCCACCACGTCGACGCGGATGCCCCGGCCGCCGATTCCGGCCACCAGGGTCCGCAACGCGGTGGCGGTACGCCCGCCGCGGCCGATCACCTTGCCGAGGTCCTCGGGATTGACGTGCACCTCGACGGTCCGCCCGCGGCGGTTGGTAACCAGATCGACGCGGACG
Organism: uncultured Mycobacterium sp.; assembly: GCA_964527015.1. Lineage (GTDB taxonomy): Bacteria > Actinomycetota > Actinomycetes > Mycobacteriales > Mycobacteriaceae > Mycobacterium. The sequence goes on from CAZGPT010000019.1 coordinate 10,608, forward strand.
TCGTCGGGATTGTCGACGATGCCCCGCACCAGGTGCTCGACAGCGTCGACGACCACCGGGCTCATTCGGCGGGTGCCTCAGCGACCGGCTCAGCCGCGACCTCGTCGGCCTTCTCGGCCTTTGCTTCGGCCTTCTCGGCGGTCTTTTCGTCGGCCTTTTCGTCGGCCTTCTCAGCCTTTTCTTCAGCCTTTTCTTCGGCCTTCTCGGCGGCCTTCTCGTCGGCCTTCTCGTCGGCCTTCTTGGCCGGGGCCTTCTTCTTCTTCAACTGGGTCGCCTCACCGGAGGGCGCCCCGTCGGCGCCGGCCAGTGCGGCGTTGAACAGGTCGAGCTTGCTGGGCTTGGGCGCCTTGACCTTCAGCGTGCCCTCGGTACCGGGCAGACCCTTGAACTTCTGCCAGTCGCCGGTGATCTTCAGCAGCTTCAGCACAGGCTCGGTGGGCTGGGCTCCGACCGACAACCAGTACTGGGCGCGCTCCGAGTCGATCTCGATCAGGCTCGGGTCTTCCTTGGGGTGGTAACGACCGATGACCTCGATGGAGCGCCCGTCGCGGCGGTTGCGCGCGTCGGCGACCGCGATCCGGTATTGGGGGTTGCGGATCTTGCCGAGCCGGGCGAGCTTGATCTTGACTGCCATGAAACGAACGTCTCCTTGATTTCCCGCTGCAATTCAGCGATACCGGCGGGTTGCCGGATCCGGTTTTGCCTCGCGTGGCC
>CAZGPT010000019.1:11421-30181 GCA_964527015.1 uncultured Mycobacterium sp.
CCAGCGCCTGATTGTGCCAGATGGCCGCACACAGGCGGGAATCGTCCGGGTCAGAGCAATTTGTCCAGGCACTTCACTTCCACGCGGCGGGTCAACCGCCAGCCGTCGGCGGTGCGAATGAACTCGTCGTCGTACCACAGGGCACAGAACAACAGCGTGCCGTCATCGCTGAGTTGCATGGGGTTCAAGCACATCGTCCGCCCGGTCGCGGTGTCACCGGCCAGCCGGATATCGAAGTTACCGATCAGGTGGCAGTAGGCCGGAAAGTTCGGCAACACCTCGGTGAGCCAAACTTTGACCTGCGGGTAGGGGCCGTCGACCCCGCCCATCGCGCGGTAGTCGATATAGGCGTCCGGGGTGAAGATCCGATCGAGGTCGTCGAATCGGCGCTCGTCGATCGCGCTGGCGTAATCCACCAGCAGTTGCTGGATCTCCAGCCGGTCAGAGATTTCTTCCAGGCTCATCATGCTGCAGATTCAACACCGGCTCGGCCCCGCCGGATACACGGGTTAGGCTGATCCGCCATGGGTAGGCTGACCACCGCTGTCGCGGCATCTCTGACGTTGATCGCAGCAACTCTCGCCGGGGGTGGTGCGGCGCCGGTGGCCTCGGCCGAGCAGAACGTTCAGCCGGCCGGCTCCGTGCCGATTCCCGACGGTCCTGCGCCGTCCTGGATCATCGCCGACCTGGATTCCGGGCAGGTGCTCGCCGGCCGGGACATGTACGGCGCGCATCCCCCTGCCAGCACCATCAAGGTGCTGCTCGCGTTGACCGCGCTCGACGAGCTGAGCCTGGATTCGACGGTGGTCGCCAGCACCGCCAATACCCAGGTGGTGTGCAACTGTGCGGGGATCAAAGCCGGTCAGACATACACCGCGCGGCAGCTTCTCGATGCCACGCTGCTGGTGTCTGGAAATGACGCCGCGAACACCTTGGCCGACATGCTGGGCGGTTTCGATATCGCGGTCGACAAGATGAACGCCAAGGCAGCCATGATCGGGGCCACCAACACCCATGCCACCAGCCCATCCGGACTCGACGGGCCCGGCGGCTCCGGCTGGACGACTCCACACGACCTGGCGGCGATCTTCCGTGCCGCGATGGCCAACCCGGTGTTCGCGCACATCACCGCCCAGCCCACCGCGTTATTCCCGACCGCGTCCGGTGAGCGCCCACTGACCAACCAGGACGAGCTGCTGGTGCGTTATCCCGGCGCGATCGGCGGCAAGACGGGCTACACCGACGCGGCCCGCAAGACGTTCGTCGGCGCCGCCGACCGCAACGGCCGACGACTGGTCGTCGCGATGATGTACGGCCTGGTCCGCGAGGGCGGACCGACCTACTGGGATCAGGCGGCCACACTGCTGGACTGGGGTTTCGCCCAGAATCCGACCCAGTCCGTCGCTGCGTTGTAGCAGTGGCTAGCCCCCGAAGCCGGGCGTGGCGACCTCGGCCTCGGTGAGTTCGTAGGGCCCACGAGCCAGGTCGTTCGGGGTCGCCACGATCGCGGAGTCCGCTTCGGCCGGCATCGATCCGGACGGGGTTGCCTGCGACGTTCCGGACGGCGCCCCCTCGGGAATCACCGTGGACCGTTCCGGTTCCGGCGGTGGTTCCGGTGCCGGCGGGGCGTCCCAGAAGCCTTCCAGGGGCAGCACGCCCGGAACCCAGGCGAGGATGTCCCGGAAACCGTCTCCCCACACGACGCTGTTCGGTACGTCGCCGACAACATCGAAGTAGAGCATGTTCATATTCGACGCGCCCCGGATGGACGGGTAGAAGGCCCCTTTCTGGGCGCGGGCGCCGAACCGTTCGATCATGGGGTTGGCGTTCCCCCCGAAGCCGTCGACGAAAAGCCTGGCTGAGTACAGGGTGCCGTTATGCGGAACCGGGTCTTTGCTCGGCCCGAAGTCGGTCACGGTGTATCCGATATACGGAAATCCGTTCGGCCCGTTGAGCCGTTCCTGCTCGCCGAAGATTTTGATGTTGTCGGTCGCTCCGGCCGGCGTCACGGTAGCGGTAGCCATGCCGACGGCGATCACCGTAGCGGCGAGAACTCCGGCCGCCTTTCTCGTTTTCACACTGACTCCCCTGGATTGCCGTTGCCAGCAGGGTATATGTCCCCCCGTACCCGCGAAAGCCTGACCGTAAACGCGATCGCCCGCTACCAATCAGAGACCCCGCCGAGCCCTCACCGCGGTCTGGCCGCACTAACCTCAACGGCATGTATGACCTGCCGCGCCGGCTGCGACGCGCGTCGCTGAGCGTCGCGATGACGTTGATCCTGGCCCTGCAGGTGGCACCGGTCGTTGTGGCTGAACCTCAGGCCGGGACGTCTGCCGGCACTCCGCCGGACGGACCGGCCGCGGCCTGGCTGGTCGCCGATATGGTCACCGGCCAGATCCTCGGCGGTAAAGACCCCTATGGTTCCTATGCGCCGGCCAGCACCATCAAGGCGCTGCTGGCCATGGTCGTGCTGGACCAGATCGACCCCAACGCCGCGATCCGGGCGACCGCCGCCAGCACGGACGTCGAATGCTCCTGCGTGGGCCTGATCCCCGGCCAGGTCTACACCGCGCGGCAGCTGCTGGACGGGCTGCTGATGGTGTCGGGCAATGACGCCGCCAATCTGCTCGCCGAGATGCTCGGCGGCTACCAGATCGCCGTTTCCAAGATGAATGCGAAGGCGTTTGCCCTGGGTGCCCGGTCCACCCGGGCCGGTTCGCCGTCGGGGCTGGACGGTCCCGGCTGGGAGTCGGTCTCCACGCCCCATGACCTGGCATTGCTGTACCGGGCGGCACTGAACTATCCGCTGTTCACCCAGATCATCCACCAGCGCTCGGCGTTGTTTCCCGATGGCGACGACGTCAAGGAACTGACCAGCAGAGACCCGCTGCTGCGCAGCTACCCCGGTTATATCGGCGGCAAGACCGGCTACACCATCCTGGCTCAGGAGACCTATGTCGGCATGGCTCAGCGCGACGGGCACCGACTGGTCGTGGTCCAGATGTACGGCGAAGACGACCTCTGGGATCAGGGCCGGGCCCTATTCGACTGGGGATTCCGCCAGTACGGCTAGCGGATTCACCGCTACCGAACCGACGCAGGACGACCGGGATGCGGTCGAGTGATGCGGTCAAGTTCAGTACACCCGCCCGCGTAACACCACCCGATCCGGGTGCGACAGCACCGCCGGTCCGGAGCGTGGATCCTCGGTGAAGCACAGCAGGTCCGCGGGTGCGCCGTCGGCCAGCGCCGGGCGACCCAGCCACGTCCGGGCGTCCCAGCACGCCGCACCGAGTGCCTCGGTGGCCGTCATGCCGATCCCTTTCAAGGCCTCGACCTCGTCACCGATCCGGCCATGCGCGATGGAGGCACCGGCATCGCTACCGGCGAAGATGGGAACCCCCGCTTCGCGGGCCGCACTGATCCGGTCCCGGCTGCGGGCGTAGAGGTCGCGCATGTGCGCCGCGTAGCGTGGATACTTGCTTGCGGCGTCGGCGAATCCCGGGAAACTCTCGATATTGATCAGCGTGGGTACCAGTGCCGTGCCCCGATCAACCATCAGCGCGACGGTGTCCCCGGTCAGCCCGGTGCCGTGTTCGATGCAGTCGATACCGGCCTTGATCAGACCGGGCAACGAGTCCTCGCTGAACGCGTGCGCAGTGACCCGGGCACCCTCGGCGTGCGCGGCGGCGACCGCGGCCACCAGGACCTCATCGGACCACAGCGGCGTCAGGTCCCCGACTGAGCGGTCGATCCAGTCGCCGACGAGTTTGACCCATCCGTCGCCGCGGCGGGCCTGCTCGGCCACCGCGTCCGGGAGCTGCCATTCGTCTTCGAGTTCCAGGGCGAAACCGGCCGAGTAGCGCTTCGGCCGGGCCAAATGCCTTCCAGCCCTGATGATCTGGGGCAGGTCGGGGTGATCGTCCAGGCTGCGGGTATCTATCGGAGAACCGCAATCCCGCAGCAGCAGCGCGCCGACGTCGCGTTCCGTCTCAGCCTGCCCGATCGCCTCGTCGAGTTCGACGACCCCCGCGCGGCCCAAGCCGACGTGGCAGTGCGCATCGACCAGGCCCGGCAGGATCCAGCCCTGTGCAGTATCGGCTCCGAAGATGGTCTCGGCCCCGGGGATCGGCTCGCTGCGCAGAATCCCATCGGCGATCCACCACTGGACCGGCTCGCCGTCGGGCAGACCACGACCCCGAACGTGCAGTGGACGCGACTGCTCGACGCTCACCTCTGGCCGGGGAACTTCAGCTTCGATAGATCGATCCCGTCCAAGCCGGGCGGCAGTTCGTTGAGACCCTCCGGCATCTGCGAGAGGTCCGGGAATCCGGCGGGCATTCCACCGCCCATCAGCGGATTGCGCGCTTTGGCCGGCGTCGGGCCCCGCTTATTGCCGCCCTTCTTGCCCTTCTTCTTGCTGTTCTTGGCATTGCGTTTGGATGACCGCCGCCCGAACGGCATACCCATCGCACCGGCCATCTGCGACATCATCTTGCGCGCCTCGAAGAACCGGTCCACGAGCTGGTTGACCTCGGAGACGCTCACCCCCGAGCCATTGGCGATACGCAGCCGGCGGGAAGCGTTGATGATCTTCGGTTCGGCCCGCTCCTGCGGGGTCATGCCCCGGATTATGGCCTGTACCCGGTCGAGATGGCTGTCGTCGACTTCTGCCAGTGCATCCTTCATCTGGCCGGCCCCGGGCAGCATGCCCAGCAGATTGCCGATCGGCCCCATCTTGCGGATGGCCAGCATCTGTTCGAGAAAGTCCTCCAGCGTCAGCTCGCCAGAGCCGATCTTGACCGCCGCCTCCTCCGCTTTCTCGGCGTCGAAGACCTGCTCGGCCTGTTCGATCAGCGACAGCACATCGCCCATACCGAGGATCCGGCCAGCCATCCGGTCGGGGTGGAAAACGTCGAAATCTTCAAGTTTCTCGCCGGTGGAAGCGAACAGGATCGGCACCCCGGTGATCTCCCGGACCGACAGTGCGGCGCCGCCGCGGGCGTCGCCGTCGAGTTTGGTCAGCACCACTCCGGTGAAACCGACGCCGGCACCGAAGGACTCGGCGGTGGCGACGGCATCCTGACCGATCATCGCGTCGAGGACGAACAGCGTCTCATCTGGATGTACGGCGTCCCGTATCGCGGCCGCCTGCGCCATCAGCACGTCGTCGATGCCCAGTCGACCGGCGGTGTCGACGATGACCACGTCGAAGTGTTTGGCCTTGGCCTCGGCGAGACCGCCGGCCGCCACGGTGACTGGGTCTCCCGGACCGGCACCTTCGGTTTCGGCGGCATCGGCCGCGGTACCCGGGTGCGGGGCGAAAACACTCACGCCGGCCCGCTGACCGACGATCTTCAGCTGGCTGACTGCACCCGGACGTTGTAGGTCGCAGGCCACCAGCAGCGGGGTGTGCCCCTGATCGGCAAGCCATTTGGCCAATTTGCCGGCCAGCGTGGTCTTACCGGCACCCTGTAGGCCGGCCAGCATGATCACCGTCGGCGGGGTCTTGGCGAACGTCAGCTGGCGAGTCTGGCCGCCGAGTATCCCGACGAGTTCCTCGTTGACGATCTTGACGACCTGCTGGGCCGGGTTGAGCGCCCCCGAGACCTCCGCGCCGCGGGCGCGTTCTTTGATCCGGTTGATGAACTGACGGACCACGGGCAGCGAGACATCCGCTTCCAGGAGCGCCAGCCGGATTTCCCGAGCGGTCGCGTCGATATCGGCGTCGGTCAGCCTGCCCTTGCCGCGCAGGCCGGCAAGCGCCCCGGTCAATCGGTCGGAGAGCGATTCAAACACGCGATAAGCCTAGCCCGCTTCCACGAAGCAATGCCCAGGCGTCTCAACCGGCTTCGGCGACGGCCTTCGGCGGCGGGGCCGGCAGTTCGGCGTAGAGATCGCGCTCGAGGGCCTCCCGCGCCGACCCGGCGGGCGGCGGGGTGATCGCGAACACGTCGATGACCGAGGATCCCAGAGTGGTGATCCTGGCCCAGGCGATATCGACGCCGGCTCGTTCGAAAACCGCGGTGAGCAGGGCGAGCAGCCCCGTTCGATCGCCGGCGCGGATCTCCACCAGCTGCCGTCCGGTTCGGTCGGGTTCATGCCACAGCAGCCGTGGTGGAGCCGGCGCCACACCCGGTACGGCAGGGTCGGGCCCGCTCCCCGCGCTGCCGGACCGATCGTTCTCCCGGTCCCGCGTTCGCAGCGAACCGAGGATGTCGTGCTCACTATCGAGGGCGAGCTTGAACTGCTGCCGAATCAGTTCCGCGGCCGGCGGCGCACCGAAGCGCGGGGACACCATGAACGTGTTGATCGCCGACCGCTGACCGGAGAACAGGGCACTGTTGACCGACGCGGAATGAACGCTGAGGCCGTTGAGCGCCAACACTCCGGCCGCCCTGGACAGCAGACCGCGCCGATCCGGCGCGATCATGGTCACGGCGTAGGAGTGCGGCGACTCACCTGGCGTCATCACGACGTGGACCGCGCCGTCGCCGGCCAGTGCAAGGTGCTGCTCTGGTACGGGTTCGGGCTCGGGCGGGGGCTCGCCGGCCATCACCGAACGGCACCGCCGGACCAGGTCCCCGATGAGGGTGGCCTTCCAATCGCCCCAGACGCCGGGCCCAGTGGCCAGCGCGTCGGCCTCAGCGAGAGCGTGCAGCAATTCCAGTAGCACCGGGTCGCCACCGAGGGCGTCGACGACGGCGCCGATGGTCGCCGGATCCTGAAGATCACGCCGGGTGGCCGCTGTGGGCAGCAGCAGGTGATGGCGCACCATGGCCGAGAGCAGCCGGATGTCGGAGGGCCACAGACCGAGCCGCTGACCCACCTGTACGGCCAACTCCGCCCCGATGACACTGTGGTCACCACCACGCCCTTTGCCGATATCGTGCAGCAACGCTCCGAGGACCAGCAGGTCAGGACGCGACACCCGGGTGGTCAGTGCGCTCGCCCGCGACACTGTTTCGACGAGGTGGCGGTCGACGGTCCAGGTGTGAACCTGATCGCGTGGCGGCAGGTCGCGCACCGCGCCCCATTCCGGAAAGAGCCGCCCCCACAGTCCGGTCCGGTCCAGGGCCTCGATAGTGGTCACCGTCGCGGGTCCCGCAGTCAGCAGAACCAGCAGGTCATCCAGGGCGTCGCGGGGCCACGGGGCGCGCAGTTCGGGTGCGGTGTCAGCCAGCCGGCCCAGCGTCGAGGCGGCGATCGGAACGCCGGTGGCCGCCGAGGCGGCAGCCACCCGAATACTCAGGCCGGGGTCCCGCTGGGGCCGGGCGTCGCGGGCCAGGGTCAACTGTCCGCCTTGTTCGACGACGCCTTCGTCCAACGGGCGGCGAATCGGGCGGCGCAGGGCCCCCAGGCCCCGGCGTGGCAGTGCATTGGCAGCGGTCCGCAACCCGGCATCGACGTAGTAACTGACGGTCCGCGCGGCGTCGGAGAGCATCCTGGCCAGGTCGAAACGGTCCCCGATGCGCAGTGCGGCCCCGATCTCGTCGGCATACTGGGCCATGAGCTGGTCCCGGCCGCGCTTGGACACCCGGTGCAACTCGGTGCGGACGTTCAGCATCGCCAGGTGCGCCGCGCCCAAGGAGCCGGCCGGCGAGTCCGCAGCCAGGCTGGGATAGACATCGGCGAGTTGAGCGATGGCCAGCGCGTTGAGTAACTGGACGTCGCGGAGTCCGCCCATCCCCGATTTCAGATCGGGTTCGGCCCGGTGCGCGATCTGACCGGTGCGCTGCCACCGGGACCGGGTCTGTTCGACCAGATCGTTGAACCGGGACGCGATTCCCAACCGCCACTGCCGGCGCGCGCCACCCACCAGCAGCGCCGACAGTTCGGCGTCACCAGCGATATGGCGGGCTTCCAACATGGCCAGACCCGCGGAGATATCCGAACCCGCGACCTGCAGGGCCTCGGCAACGGTCCGGACACTGTGATCGAGGCGAATATTGGCGTCCCACAGCGGGTACCACAGCAGTTCGGCCACTTTGGTGATCGTTTCGGTGGGCATGTCGTCATGCAGAAGCATCAGATCGAGGTCGGAGTACGGGACCATTTCCCGCCGTCCCAGTCCACCGGTCGCGACGATCGCGAACCCGCTGCCGTCGGTGATCCCCAATTCGGTTGCCTTCGTGCTGAGCCACAGCTCATGCAGGTCGGAGAGCGCTCCGCGCAACGCCGGGGCGTCGAGACGGCGCCGGGAATCGGTGAGCAGCTGCCGACTCGCCGCAGACAGGTCCGTGGCCGGTTGCGGCGGCTCCGCCGGTGGTTCCCGCTTTGTCATCCCAGTTCCCCTGGCTGCGCGTAACACCCACCGTGTGGTGGGGCATCAGAGCGCGTCGGCACCCCGTTCGCCGGTGCGAACCCGGATGATGGTCTCCACCGGGCTCACCCAGACCTTGCCGTCACCGATCTTGCCGGTCCGAGCGGCCGCGACGATGACGTCCACCACCTTGTCCACGGTGGCATCGTCGACGACAACCTCCACCCGCACCTTTGGCACGAAGTCCACCGAATACTCGGCACCGCGGTAGACCTCGGTGTGCCCTTTCTGCCGGCCGTAGCCCTGGACCTCGCTCACCGTCATGCCCAGGACGCCCATCTCCTCCAGACCGGTCTTGACGTCCTCGAGCGTGAACGGCTTGACGATCGCAGTGATCAGCTTCATATTCCGTTAAACCTCCGAGCCTTGACGAGGGAAGATTGCGTTGGTGCCGGGTACGGAGAGGTCATATGCGGTCTCCGCGTGTTCAGCCTCATCGACACCGGCCGCCTCGGCCTCGCGGTCGAGCCTCAGTCCGATGGTGTATTTCACCAGTACCGCCAAGATAGCCGTGACCACTGCCGAGTACCCAAGAACCGCGAAGGCTCCTACCGCCTGCCGCCACAGTTGGTCGGCCCCGCCACCGTAGAACAGGCCATCCACAGCGGCCGGAGCCTCCTCGGTGGCCACCAGGCCGACCATCAGGGTTCCGACCAGGCCACCCACCAGGTGCACACCGACGACGTCGAGTGAGTCGTCGAAGCCGAACCTGAACTTCAGACCGACCGCCAGCGCGCACAGCACCCCGGCCGACACGCCGATGGCCAGTGCCCCCAGCACGTTCACCGAGGAACAGGCCGGCGTGATGGCGACCAGACCGGCCACAACACCCGAGGCGGCACCCAGCGAGGTGGGGTGGCCGTCACGAATACGTTCGGTGAGCAGCCAGCCGAGCATGGCCGCGGCGGTTGCCACCGTCGTGATCACGAAGGTAGTGCCCGCGACGCCGCCGGCCCCGATCGCCGATCCGGCGTTGAAGCCGTACCAGCCGAACCACAGCAGTCCTGCCCCGAGCATCACGAACGGTAGGTTGTGCGGGCGCATCGGGGAGCCGGGCCAGCCGAGACGCTTGCCCAGGATCAGGGCCAGGACCAGCGCCGCGATACCGGCGTTGATGTGAACGGCGGTGCCGCCGGCGAAGTCGATGGCACCGAGCCGGTTGGCGATCCAGCCGCCGGTCTCGGATGTGAAGCCGTCGAAGGAGAACACCCAGTGGGCCACCGGGAAGTAGACGAAGGTCGCCCAGAGTCCGGCGAATAGCAGCCAGCCGCCGAACTTGAGCCGGTCGGCGACCGCGCCGGAGATCAGCGCGACGGTGATGATGGCGAACATCAGCTGGAACGCCACGAACACCGTCATCGGAATGGTGCCGGCCAGCGGAATCGTCACGGCCTCGATGGCCTCGATGCCGGCGGCCGGGTCGGCGAGAATTTCGACGCCGGCGTCACCGCCGATGAGCCCCTTCAGCCCGAAGTACTGCCCGGGGTCACCGAACAGGCCGAACTTGTCGTTGCCGAATGCGACCGAGTAGCCGTAGAGCGCCCAGAGCACCGTGACCAGGCCCATCGAACTGACGCCCATCATGATCATGTTGAGCACGCCGCGAGCCCGCACCATGCCGCCGTAGAAGAATGCCAGTCCCGGTGTCATCAGCAATACCAGCGCGGCGCTGATGAGCATCCATGCCGTGTCACCGGTGTCGGGCACTCCCATCACTGGGAATTGGTCCACTCGAAGATCCCTCCTCTAGATCGCCGCACCCCGACGACTCAGGAGAGAACACTGCGCAGTAGTTGTTTCCAGGGCCGAACCCTGGTGTTTCGGAGAAGTGAACGGATAGCCGCCGTTCGTTTCGCTGTTGTTACGTGCTGGGTCGTTTTTCACATCCTGCGTTGTCACTCGCCGCGGATCAGCCGAGCAGGGCGTCGACGAAGGCCCCCGACTCGAAAGGTGCGAGATCATCTGGCCCCTCACCGAGACCGACCAGCTTCACCGGCACTCCCAGCTCCTGCTGGACCCGGAAAACGATGCCACCCTTGGCGGTTCCGTCCAGCTTGGTCAGAACGACACCGGTGATGGCCACGACGTCGGCGAAAACCCGGGCCTGGGCAAGGCCGTTCTGTCCGATGGTGGCGTCGAGCACCAGCAGCACCTCATCGACGGCGGCTCGCTTTTCCACCACCCGCTTGACCTTGCCGAGTTCATCCATGAGGCCGGTCTTGGTGTGCAGGCGCCCGGCGGTATCGATCACGACCACATCCGCCCCCGCGGTGATCCCCTCGGCCACCGCGTCGAAGGCCACCGACGCCGGGTCTGCTCCCTCGGCACCGCGCACGACCTCCGCTCCGACCCGGGCTGCCCAGCTCTGCAGCTGGTCGGCGGCGGCGGCCCGGAAGGTATCGGCCGCACCGAGCACGACACGGCGCCCATCGGCCACCAGCACCCGGGCCAGCTTGCCGACCGTGGTTGTCTTACCGGTCCCATTGACCCCGACCACCAGCAGTACTGAGGGTTTGTCGGCGTGCGGCAGCGCCCGGATGGAGCGGTCGAAGTCGGGATTGAGCTGGTTGACGAGCACCTCACGCAGTACTGCACGTGCCTGTGTCTCGTTGCGCACGGTGCTGCTGACCATCGCCGAGCGCAGATGCGTGATGACGGATTCGGTCGCCGTCGGGCCCAGGTCGGCGATCAGCAGGGTGTCCTCGATCTCCTCCCAGGAGTCCTCATCGAGGTCCCCGCCGCCGAGCAGGCCCAACATGCTGCGACCGAAGGCGTTCTGCGACTTCGACAGTCGTTCGCGGAGCCGTTCAAGCCGGCCCGCCGGAGGAGAAATATCGCGGATGCCGGGCGCCAGCTCCTCGCGGGGGGGCACCTCCGGTTCCACCGGTGGCCCGGCGGGGCGGACCTGACTGTCCGTCGGGATGTCCGTTTTTTCATCGATCAGGTCCGGTTCCGGCAGCTGGACCTGGGAGATGGGGCGTTTCAGCGAATCCCGTGGGATCGCGGCGTCATCACCGACCCCGGGCAGTCCCGAACCGAAACCCGGGTCGCTCGGCGTCGGGCGCTCAGCCGTCGCCTGTCCTGACGATTGTGTGAAGGTGATACCCGATGAGGCGGTGTAGCCGCCGGAGCGGTCGGCCGGTGTGGGAGCCTCGACGGCAGAGTCAGATCCGCCCCGCAGGCTGATCTGCCGCCGACGGTAGAGCACCGACCCGACGACGAGCGCGATGATGACGAGGACGGCGATGACCGCGATGGCGATCCAGAGACCCTGGGACACCGTGTCATTGTTCCAGGGTTTCCCGCCGTGCCCCCGACACCCCCGCGGACCCGCTGAGGATGGCTCCCGATGACTCTTCCGCCGACTCCCTCCGTCACTGCCTCGTCCACTCCCCCCTCCACCACACCACCGCCTCCCCGGGCCATCATGGCGACTCGCAAACTGCGGCACATCGACGCCTGCCTGACGGGCCAGGTGGAATTCGTCGGGGTCAGCACCGGCTTCGAACTAGTGGAGCTGCCCTACAACGCCCTGACCCAGACGAGTCTGGCCGACGTGAACCTATCGTCCCGGTTCCTCGGATCGAGCCTGCGGGCACCGGTCCTGATCGGCGCCATGACCGGCGGGGCCGAACTGGCCCGCACCATCAATCGCAATCTCGCGGGCGCGGCCCAGCAATTGGGTGTCGGGATGATGCTGGGCTCCCAGCGCATCATGCTCGGCGAGGACGCGGCCGCGAGGACGGCGGCGGTGAGCTTCCAGGTACGCGATCTGGCCCCCGACATCCTGCTCATCGGCAATATCGGCCTGGCGCAGGTTTCGGACACCCTGGCTGGGCCTCTCACCACGGCCCTGGAGAGGGTGGGTGCCAACGCCGTCGCCGTGCACATCAATCCGCTGCAGGAGGCCATGCAGGAAAGCGGGGACACCGATTTCACCGACTCGCTCCAGCGGCTGGGCCGGCTGACGGCGGACCTGGATTACCCGGTGTTGGTCAAAGAAGTGGGCCACGGGATCGGCGGAGCGGCTGCGCGGCGGCTGCGGGACATGCCGATCGCCGCCGTCGATGTCGCCGGCGCCGGCGGCACCTCCTGGGCCCGGGTGGAGCAGCTGGTCCGTTACGGCGAGGTGCGCTACCCGGCGGTCGCCGACTGGGGGATCCCGACTGCCCGGGCCCTGAGGGAGGTCCGCCACGAGCTGCCGGACATTCCACTGGTGGCCTCCGGCGGGATCCGCTCCGGCATGGACGCCGCCAAAGCACTGGCGATGGGCGCCGACGTGGTGGCGCTGGCCCGTCCACTGCTGGCCCCGGCCATCGAGTCGACCGGGGCGGCGGTCGATGTCCTCGGCGGGTTCATCGAGGAACTGCGGATCTGTCTGCACTGCGCCGGGGCAGCCGACGTCGCCGGCCTACGCCGGATCGGCGTGACCGGCTGTGGCGACTGACCGGCTGTGGCGACTAGACCTTGCCGGCCACCAGATCCTGTCCGCGCATCCGTTGGGATATCACCGTGGTGATGCCGTCGCCCTGCATGGATACGCCGTATAACGCGTCGGCGATCTCCATGGTCGGCTTCTGATGGGTGATCACGATCAGCTGGGACTGGGACCGCAGCTGTTCGAACAGGCCGATCAGCCGCCCCAGGTTGACGTCGTCGAGGGCGGCCTCGACCTCGTCCATCACGTAGAACGGTGACGGCCGGGCCCGGAAGATGGCGACCAGCATGGCCACTGCGGTCAACGACTTCTCGCCCCCGGAGAGCAGCGACAGCCGCTTGACCTTCTTGCCCGGCGGGCGCGCCTCGACCTCGACACCGGTGGTGAGCATGTCTGCCGGATTGGTCAGCAACAGTCGTCCCTCACCGCCGGGGAACAATGCGGCGAACACCTGGGAGAACTCCCGCTCCACATCGGCATAGGCCTCGGTGAACACTTGCAGGATCCGGGTATCGACATCGCCGATCACGTCGAGCAGGTCCTTGCGGGCCGCCTTGACGTCCTCGAGCTGGGTGGACAGGAAGTTGTAGCGCTCCTCGAGCGCGGCGAACTCCTCCAGTGCCAGTGGATTGACCCGGCCCAGTTCGGACAGATCCCGCTGGGCGCGTTTGGCGCGACGCTCCTGGGTGGCCCGGTCGAACGGCATCGGCGCCGGTGCGGTGACATCCTCACCCCGCTCCCGCGCCTGTTCGTACTCGGCCATCTCCAACTCCGAGGGCGGCAGCGACACCTCGGGCCCGTATTCGGCGAGCAGGTCGTCGCCGGCCATACCGAACTGCTCAAGCACCATCTGCTCGAGTTGCTCGATGCGCAGCGAAGCTTGAGCCTTGGCGACCTCGTCACGGTGTAACGAGTCGGTCAACTCCCCGATACGCGTGGTGAGCGCGGCAACCTCCTCGCGCATGGCGGCCATGGCACCCGCCCGCTGCTGACGCTCGGCGGCCAGGTGGTCCCGGGACCGGGACGCCCCGGCAACCACACCCGCCAAGTGCTCGGCGACCCGCAGACCGCTGTCGGCGACAACTCCGGCCACCTGGGCGGCGTGCTCCCGAGCGGCCCGCGCCGCACTCGCCCGGACTCGCGCCTCGCGCTCGGCCGCGGCAGCCCGGCGCAGCGAATCCGCTTTGCCACGAACGGCATTCGCACGTTCTTCGGCGGTGCGCACCACCAGCCGGGCCTCCACCTCGGTGGCCCGGGCGGTCTCCGCGGCGACCTGGATCTGCTGGCGCTCTCCCGGGGTGGCATCGATGACGGTCTGGGACTCCTGAGCGGCGCGCAGCCGCGCCTCGAGTTCAGCGAGTTCGTCGACAGTCTGTACCCGGCCGGCCTCGAGGTCCGCGCGCTGGGCCTGCAGACGCCGCCATTCGTCCTCGGCGGCACGGACTTCCTGCCCCAACCGGCCGAGTTGCTCGTAGATGGCGGAGATCGCGGCATCGGACTCGTTGAGGGCCGCCAGCGCCTGTTCGGCCGCATCCCGGCGGTTGGACTGCTCGGTAAGGGCACCGGCCAGCGCGGCGGTCAGCTCGGCAACCTGGGTTTCCGCGGCGGCGAGGTCGGCCCGCGCTTGTTCCACCTGTCCGGCGATTTCCAAGGTGCTGGGTTTGCGGTCGGAGCCGCCGTCCACCCAGCCGGCGCCGACCAGGTCTCCATCGCGGGTCACGGCGCGCAACGTCGGGCGGGCCGCCACCAGATCAAGCGCGGCGGCAAGATCCTCGACGACGGCCACCCCGGCCAGCATCGCGGCCATCGCACCCTGCAGGCGTGCCGGCGCCTCGAACAGCTCAGTCGCCCAGCGCGCCCCGGTCGGCAGCGGCGTGGTGTCAGCGCGCGAGGCGGGCCAATCCGCCAGGACGATCGCGGCCCGGCCGCCGTCAGCGTCCTTGAGGGCCTGGACCGCCGACCTGGCTGCCGAGAAACCGTCGGCCGCCACCGCGTCGGCGGCCGCCCCCAGTACCGCCGCCAGCGGTGTCTCGTATCCGGGGCTGACCTTCACCAGCTTGGCGACGGTACCGAGAAACCCTGCGCCGCTTCGGTTCTCCACCAACCATGCGGCACCGTCCTTGCGCTCCAAACCGACCGCGAGTGCGTCGATCCGGGCCCGCAACGAGGCCACCTGACGTTCGGCGGCACGCTCGGCGGTCTGCAGTTCGGCTACCCGCTCGTCAGCCAGTTGCAGATCGGCCACCGCACGATCGTGGTGCTCGTCCAAGCCCAGCTCACCCTGGTCGAGTTCGCCGACCTGGCTCTGGACGGTCTCGAACTCGGCCCGGGCCACCTGGGTTCGGGCGGCGGCCTCGTCGATTCCGGTGGTCAGCCGGGCCACCCCGTCATCGATGGATTCCACCCGGGCCCGGCTCGTTTCGACCTGGCCGGTCAGCCGGGCCAGGCCTTCCCTCCGATCGGCTTCGGCCCGGACGGCGGCCAGGTGGGCCCGCTCGGCTTCGGTCGCCGCGGTCTCCCTCCCGGTGAGTTCGGCACGGGCAACCTCAAGGCCGGCCCTGGCCTGTTCGAGCTCGGCGACCAGTCGCCGCTCCTGCTCGGCGACCTCGGCGGCCTGCTCGTCCAGTTCCTCGGGATCCGGTCCGGTGCGGCCGGCCGGTTCGGCATCCAGATACTGGGCCCGCTCGTTGGCGATGCGGACCGTCGCGGTGAGCCGCTCGGCCAGCGCCGAGAGCCGGAACCAGGTCTGCTGGGCGGCCTCGGCGCGTTCGGACAGCGAGCTCACCGCGGCCTCGTGGGCGGTGAGCGCCGCGGTGGCCTCGGCCAGCCGGTGGGCGGCTTCTTCGTGTTCGCGGCGCAACGATGTCTCGATATCGTCTGCGCCCGCGAATTCTGCCCGGCGGGTCACCAGATCGTCGGCGGCCAGCCGTAGCCGGGAGTCCCGCAGGTCGGCCTGGATGGTCGCCGCGCGCCGGGCGACCTCGGCCTGGCGCCCGAGCGGCTTGAGCTGGCGGCGCAGCTCGGTGGTCAGGTCGGTGAGCCGGGCCAGGTTCGCCGAGGTGGCATCCAGTTTGCGCAGCGCCTTTTCTTTGCGCTTGCGGTGTTTGAGCACACCGGCGGCTTCCTCGATGAAAGCCCGGCGGTCCTCCGGGCGGGATTCGAGAATCTGGGCGAGCCGGCCCTGGCCGACGATGACGTGCATCTCCCGGCCGATGCCGGAGTCGCTGAGCAACTCCTGGATGTCGAGCAGTCGGCAGCTGTTGCCGTTGATCTCGTACTCACCGGCGCCGTCGCGGAACATCCGGCGGGTGATAGAGACCTCGGAGTATTCGATGGGCAGGGCGTTATCGGAGTTGTCGATGGTCAGGATGACCTCGGCGCGGCCCAGCGGCGCCCGCGACGAGGTGCCGGCGAAGATGACGTCCTCCATCTTGCCGCCGCGCAGGGTCTTGGCACCCTGTTCGCCCATGACCCAGGACAGCGCGTCGACGACGTTGGATTTTCCCGACCCGTTCGGCCCCACCACGCAGGTGATGCCCGGTTCGAAACGCAGAGTCGTCGACGAGGCGAAGGACTTAAAGCCCTTGAGCGTCAGACTCTTGAGATACACGACGGGTCAGCGTACCGGCGGCCCGATCAGCGGTCCCGGGGCTATCCCCGGGCATCGGCCGCCGATCGCGGACTGTATTCGCGGACCGCTGCGCGGGAGGCGAGCCAGGTCCAGCCGGGCTCGCGCTCGGGAGCCTCGGCGTCGACGATGCTCAAGCCCGCTGCCGCGGCATCGGCGAAATCGTCGTCGACGTGGACGATATTGGTGAAGCCCTGGTGCTGCAGCAGCGAGGCCACGGCTGCGGCGCGGTATCCCGATCCGCAGTAGACGTAGACCGGCTTGTCCCGCGGGATCTCCGAGAGCCGGTCGGCGACCTCGTAGAACGGCATGAAGACGGCCTGCTCGATATGGCCGGACTCCCATTCCAGGACCTGTCGGGTGTCCAGCAAGTGAATATCGGTGCCGGCGGCCAGGGCCGCGGCGACACCGTGGAAGTCCACCTGCTGCAGCCGTTGCGCCGCATCGGGGCTTTCCAGCCAGGAGTCGGGACCGCCACTGGCCTGGCCGACGGCGTTGTCGATACCGACCCGGACCAACTCGCGGTGGGCGGCGTGCACCTGCTGAGGGGTGGACCCGAGCAGGGTCACCGGGGTGCCCCAGGGCATCATCCAGGCCAGATAGTTGATGAACGGGCCGTCGAGGTCGAAGTTCACCGCCCCGGGTACATGCCCCGCCGCGAACACCTTGCGCGACCGAAGGTCTACGACCCATTCACCGCGGGTGATGCGCTCGCGCAATACGGCGGGGTCGGCTGGTTCGGGCATCGACAGGTCGACATCGCGGGGTCCGGCGGCGTTGGCCGGTCCCATGTGGGCGTAGTAGGCGGGGAAGACGTCGAGGCCGGCGAGCAGGTTCGCGACGAACTCCTCCTCGGCCTCGGTGAGGGCGGGGTTGATCGTTTTCTCGTTGCCGATAGTGGACGACAGACCCTGGGCCTGGGTGGCCGCGCAGAACGACCCGAAGCCGTGGGTCGGGTAAATCGGGGTCGCATCGTCGAGGGTGTCGGCCAGTCGGCGCACCGAGTGCCACTGGTCATGGGCCTGTTTGACGGCCAGATCCGGCGCGACCAGGTCGGGCCGGCCCACACTGCCGTAGAGCAGGGATCCGCCGGTGAACACCGCGCCGAGGTGATCGCCTTTGCGCACGGCGAAGGACACGTGATGCGGGGTGTGTCCCGGGGTGTGGATCACATCGACGTTCATCTCCCCGACCACGAAGGTGTCACCACCGCGCACCGCCTGAGCCTCGAAGGCCAGGTCCACATCGCCGGGCACGACATAGGTGGCGCCGTGGCGGCGGGCCAGCTCGAGTCCGCCGGTGATGTAGTCGTTGTGAATGTGGGTCTCGGCGACGTGGGTGAGAGTCAGTCCATGTTCGGCGAGCAGCTCCTCGATCCGGTCGAAGTCACGCTGCGGATCGACGACGAGGGCGCGGTCACCGTCGTGGGCGATATAGCTGCGATCCCCCAGACCACTGGAATCGAGCGGGATGACGTAAGGCGATGCGCTGTCGGACATGAGTTCTCCCCGGTGCGGTCGAAGTAGTCGATTTGGTCGATTCGGGTACGACCCGTTCCCTTCCGACGATACTGATCGGCTCCGTCGAGCGGAATCAGCGTTCCCGGAAACCTTCGACCGGTTGCCCCGCCGCACCGATATCGGCGATGACGTTCTCCACCGAGCCCGGGCTGGCGCCGCCGCGCAGCAGATCCAGCAAGGTCTCGCAGTCCTGCCGGCCGCCCTGGGCGACCACCAGCACGCGGCCGTCGGGCTGGTTGGCCGCATAGCCGGTCAGCCCCAACTCCAGCGCCCTCGACCGTGTCCACCAGCGGAAGCCCACACCCTGGACGCGGCCGTGCACCCAGGCGGTGAGTCGGACACTCTCACTCACGGCAGGTTCACCGCGCGCCGGTCTGGTCGATCTCGACGGTCTCGTCGATCTCGAAGGTGATCTCGGTGCCGGACTTCAACGTGCGCCCGACGGTACACACCTGATCGACGGCGCGGGTGACCACCAACAGCAGGCGCTGGCGTTCCTCGGCGGACAGTCCGGACAGGTCGATCTCGAGCTTTTCGGACAACAGCGGGTAGCGCTCCTGCTCGCGGTCGGCCTCGCCGGAGACCCGGATGACCGCCGGGTAGTCATCCCCGAGTCGCCGACGTAGCGGCTGGTCGCTGCTCAGGCCGGCGCAGCCGGCCAGAGCGATTTTCAGCAACTCACCCGGTGTGAAGACGCCCTCGTCGGTCACCGAGCCGATGGATACCCGGGCGCCCCGGCTGCTGCGGCCGGTGTAGGTGCGGACACCGGTCCGTTCAACCCAGAGATCGGTCATGGCCGCAGACTACCGGCGCGGCCGGGGCTGGCAGACCGGGCAGTAGAACGAGGA
>CAZGPT010000020.1:127-30143 GCA_964527015.1 uncultured Mycobacterium sp.
GTCGGCGACGCTTGCGGAGCGACCATCGTCGGCGACGCTTGCGGAGCGACCATCGTCGGCGACGCTTGCGGAGCGACCATCGGTGGCGACGCTTGCGGAGCGACCATCGGTGGCGACGCTTGCGGAGCGACCATCGTCGCGTTTCCGGCTGTGCGTCCTGGTCAACCGGGCGATCTCGGCGAAGGCGATCTCCAGTTCGTAGAGTGCGTCCGGCCGCCCCTCGTCCACTCGGGGTGCCTGCGATGTGGTGCCGACGAATCGACCCGCGAACAGATAGGACAGCGCAGGATGGCGCTGCCAGTAGGTCAGTAGCGAGACCAACAGGTCCGGCCGGCGCAGTAGCGGTGAGTCGGCCGGCGTGATCCCGCCCAGGGTGATGTGGTTTCCCCCGCCGGTCCCGCCGTGGGTTCCGTCGAAATCGAACGACTCGGTCGACAGCCTCGCCAGCCGCGCTTTCTCATAGAGCATCTGCAGCTGCTCGTTCTGCTCGGCAAAGCTGGTGGCGGGCGCGACGTTGACTTCGATCACTCCCGGGTCTGGGGTGATCGACATCGACTTGAGCCGACCGTCCGGGGGCGGATCGTAACCTTCGATCACCACCGGGCAGCCGACCGCGGACGCGGCCGCCTCCACCCGCGCGATCAGGTCGACGAAGTCCTCAAGCGCATCCGTCGGCGGCATGAAAACGAACAGCCGGCCATCCCGGACCTCGGCGACGACGGCGGTGATAGGTGCGGTCTCAGCATCCTCCACAACCGCCTCGGCCGTGTCGGCAGCCTCAGGCAGGTCGCCGTCCGCGGCCAGTGGATCGGCGTGGAACCGCTCACGCGGCGGACGCCAGCTGATCGAGTCCAGCGGCAGCCGGAACCCGGCCGGGGAGTCGCCGCCGAGCAGCACGATCCGCCCGCGCCGCAGCCGCCAGTCCGCTGACGCCCACCCGGTATCGTCGTCGAGCCGATGCAGCGGCACCACCCAGGCCGCCGGTCGGTCGACCGACTGCTCAAGCCGCGCGAGCAGAGAATCACGGCCCACGGTGCTGTCGGACTCCAAATCATCGGACGGATCGACGGGGTCGCCATCGGGCTGCCGCACCGCTGTGGACAATCGCAGCAACGGGTCCTCATAGGCCGCGCGCACCTGCATGGCGGGTAATCCGAGGCCGGACGCGAGCTCGGACAACAGCTGTTCAGCCGCGCCTTCGGGGACCCGCATCGTCTCGTCGTCCCACGGCCCGGCCAGCAGCGCGGAGTCCTTCCACAAGGGTTTGCCATCGCGGCGCCAGTGCAGCCCGATCTGCCAGCGCGGCAACGGTTCACCCGGATACCACTTGCCCTGGCCGTATTGCACCAAACCGTTCGGCGCCCATTCCGCTTTCAGCAGTCCGGCGAGTTTGGCGGCGCGATCCCGCTTCTGCGGCCCATCGGCGTCGACGGTCCATTCCGGGTCGACCTGGTTGTCGATCGAGACGAAGGTCGGTTCCCCACCCATGGTCAGCCTGACGTCGCCGGCGGCGAGCCGACGGTCGACCTGGTCCCCCAGCGCAGTGACCGCCGTCCACGCCGTATCGGTATAAGGCAGGGTGACGCGCGGGTCCTCGTGCACCCGGGTCACGGTGTTGGAAAAGTCGAACGTGGTCTCCGCCGTCCCGGTGGCACCGGTGATCGGTGCCGCCGAGGAAGGGTGCGGCGTCGCGGCCAGCGGGATATGCCCTTCGCCGGCGAACAACCCGGAGGTCGGATCCAGCCCGATCCACCCGGCCCCGGGGATGTACACCTCGGTCCATGCGTGCAGGTCGGTGAAGTCCGCCGCTGGCCCCGACGGACCGTCGAGAGCGGGCACGTCCGACGTGAGCTGCACCAGATACCCCGATACGAACCGGGCGGCCAGACCCATTCGACGCAGGATGGAGACCAGCAGCCAGGCTGAGTCGCGGCAGGACCCGATCCCGCTGCCGAGGGTGTGATCGGGGGTCTGCACACCCGGTTCCATCCGGACGCTGTAGCCCACCGCCGAGTTCACTGCATGATTGAGTCCGACCAGGAAATCGATGGTGCGGATTCCCGGCACGATCGCGTGGTCGCGCACCCACTGCACCAGCAGTTCCCCCGGTCCGGAACCCTCCCCGTTCTCGTCCACCGGACGCAGATAGACCTCGAGGTCATCACGCAGATCGGTCGGGTAGCTGAACGGAAAGGTTTCGGCGAACTCCTCGATGAAGAAATCGAATGGGTTGATGACCTTCAGGTCGGCGATCAACCCGACGGTGATGGTCAACGTTCGGGTGGGCTCGGGGAAGACCAGGCGGGCCATGAAGTTGCCGAAGGCATCCTGCTGCCAGTTGACGAAGTGGTCGGCCGGTTCGACATCCATCGAGTAGGCCTCGATGGGAGTGCGACTGTGCGGCGCGGGGCGCAGCCGCACTACGTGTGGGTGAACCTGCACGAGCCGGTCGAAGGTGTAGCTGGTCCGATGTTCCAGCGCCACTTTAATTCCCACAGATGTGATCCCACCACACCCAGGCCCGCCGCGCAGGCTAGAAGGATTGTTACAACGATGAAAACGATCTATCGCGATTGCTGAGCTAAGCACGCGCGGGCTGCTAGCTTGCTGAGACCACCAAGAAGCCGGGAGTGCGCACGTGCGTCTCATTGATTTCAAAGCCAAGACACCCCTCATCGGGATGTCCATGGTCTTCCTGGCCATGGGGATCGTGGCGGTGACCGCCTACCTGCATATCGGCTGGTATTCCGCGGTCGGATACGCCGTTGCCGCCGCTATCGCGGTGTTCGGCTTCCTCTTCACCTTCCGGGATATGCCGGCACCGCCGCATGACCCGGAGTCGCAGACGCCAATCGGCCCGACCCGATGACCGCCGTCTCCGACGAAGCAGCTGAGCCCGCCGGCCTCACCAGCGAGGACGCCGGCTACCACAAGAGTCTCAAACCCCGGCAGCTGCAGATGATCGCGATCGGCGGCGCGATCGGGACGGGTCTGTTCCTCGGTGCCGGGGGCCGGCTCGCCGAAGCGGGTCCGGGACTGTTCATCGTCTACGGGGTCTGCGGGATTTTCGTCTTCCTGATCCTGCGCGCCATGGGCGAACTGGTCCTGCACCGGCCCTCCTCGGGATCATTCGTCTCCTACGCCCGGGAATTCCTCGGCGAGAAGGCCGCCTACACCGCGGGATGGATGTACTTCCTGAACTGGGCCATGACCACGATCGTCGACTCCACCGCGATCGCGATCTATTTCCGGTTCTGGGCGGTTTTCGACCCGGTGCCGCAGTGGCTGATCGCGCTGATCGCCCTGGCTCTGGTGCTGGGCGTGAATCTGGTGTCGGTGTCGATCTTCGGCGAGTTCGAATTCTGGGCGGCGCTGGTCAAGGTGATCGCCCTGACGGCTTTCCTGGTCGCCGGCACTATCTTTTTGGCGGGCCGCTATCGGATCGACGGGAACCTGACCGGATTCAGCGTGATGGCCGAGAGCGGCGGCTGGTTCCCAACCGGTCTGATACCGCTGGTTCTGGTCACTTCCGGTGTGGTGTTCGCCTATGCCGCAGTCGAACTCGTCGGCACCGCTGCCGGGGAGACCGCCGAGCCCGAGAAGATCATGCCGCGCGCCATCAACTCGGTCATCGCCCGTATCGCCCTGTTTTACGTCGGTTCACTGTTCCTGCTCGCCCTGCTGCTGCCCTACACCGACTACTCGGCCGACGAGAGCCCATTTGTGACCTTCTTCGCCAAGATCGGAATCGACGGGGCCGGCCCGTTGATGAACATCGTGGTACTGACCGCGGCTTTCTCCAGTCTCAACGCCGGTCTGTACTCCACCGGCCGAATCCTGCGGTCGATGGCGATGAACGGCAGCGCCCCGAAGTTCACCGCCCGGATGTCGCGGCGCGGCGTTCCCTACGGTGGAATACTGCTGACCGCCTCGATCGGACTGCTGGGTGTGCTGCTCAACAGCATCGTGCCGGAACGGGCCTTCGAGATCGTGCTCAATGTGGCGTCGCTGGGCATCCTGGCGTCGTGGGCCACCATTGTGATCTGCCAGCTCCAGCTCTTCCGGTGGTCGGAGCAGGGCAGGATGGTCCGGCCCTCGTTCCGGATGATGGGCGCGCCGTACACCGGGTACGCCACCCTGGTGTTCCTGGTCACGGTGCTGGTGCTGATGGGCTTCAACTATCCGATCGGCACCTGGACCATCGCCAGCCTGTTGATTCTCATTCCCGCCCTGATCGGTGGCTGGTACCTGGTGCGTGACCGGGTATTGGAGATCGCACAGGATCGAATCGGGAATACCGGCGAATTTCCGGTGGTGGCCAACGTGCCGCCGCCGAAGGATCGCAAGAACCGCGAC
Organism: uncultured Mycobacterium sp.; assembly: GCA_964527015.1. Lineage (GTDB taxonomy): Bacteria > Actinomycetota > Actinomycetes > Mycobacteriales > Mycobacteriaceae > Mycobacterium. The sequence continues at coordinate 4,484 of CAZGPT010000020.1, forward strand.
TGAAGCAGGCGCATACTGGACTAGGTGGAGCCACTTGCCCGCTATATTGCCGAGGAAATCGCGACCGACCACGCCGCCGGTCTGCTGTCACGCCGGGAGGCGCTGCGCCGACTCGGTCTGATGGGCGTGGGCACCGCCGCGGCCAGCGCGCTGATCGCTGCCTGTGGAGACACGCGTCCGGCCTCGTCGCCCGCGGCGAGCACGACCGTCACGCCGGCCGGGCCGCCCCCGGGAATGCAGACCGCGCGCTCGACCGAGACGATCGAATGGGCCGGGCCGCAAGGACAGTTACAGGGGATATGGGCGGCGGCCGAGGCACCCCGCGGAGCGGTCCTGGTGATCCACGAGAACAAGGGTCTCAACGACTGGGTCGGCTCCGTGGCGGCGCGGCTTGCAGGGGTCGGCTACTCGGCCCTGGCCATCGACCTGCTGTCCGCCGAGGGCGGCACCAAAGCATTTCAGGACCCGGCGGCCGCGACGGCCGCGCTGTCCGACATCAGCCCGCAGCGTTTCGTCGCCGACCTCAGGTCCGGTCTCGACGAGCTCCAGAGGCGGGTGCCCGACCGGAAGCTGGGCGTCGTGGGGTTCTGTTTCGGCGGCGGTCTGGTGTGGCAGCTGCTGGCTTCCGGTGAGCCCCGCCTCGCCGCGGCCGTGCCGTTCTACGGCCCGGTGCCCGAGAATCCCGACTTCGCGGGCTCCAAGGACACCGCGGTGCTGGGAATCTACGCGGCCCTCGATGACCGTGTGAACGCATCCGAGCCGGCAGCGCGGGCCGCCCTGGACCGCGCCGGACTTGTCTACGACCTCGTCACCGAACCCGACGCCGACCACGCGTTCTTCAACGACACCCGGGAGCGCTACAACCCGACCGCCGCCACTGATGCGTGGCGCCGGCTGCAGCGGTGGTTCGACAGCTACCTGTCATGAGCCAATCGGTCAGTCCGTCTCGCCGTTACGGATGCGAGCCCCGGCTCGCCGGTCCATGCTGGTTTCATGGCAAGCCTCCCCCGCCGGATCGTCTCGGATTTGAACGCCAGACTGCGCAGCCAGGAAACCGCCGCCTTCGTCGCCGGGGTCGAGAGCAACCTGACACAGCGCCGCCGGGAGCAGCGGGTCAAGTCCGGATCATTCCGCGGTACGCAGGTGGTGGTCTACCGCGGGTTCGTCGCCGACGATGTGGCCAAAGTCCGGGTACGGGTGACCGAAACCCCGGAACTACCCGGTGACAGCCGCATTCCGTACTGGGAGGTCGCCCAGGCCAACCTGCAGCGGCATGCCGCCCTGCGGATTGTCGGCGCGCAGGTCGAGCTGCGCATCGGGGACCACAGCGCCACCGAGATCACCGACAGTCACGGATTCGCGAGCTTCTCGCTGGCCGTGCCGAATCTCCGGGCGGGATGGCACGACGCCCACGCGGTGACCACACCCATCGAGAACGGTGAATCGGCGTCCGGAACCGGACGGGTGGTCAAACCGTCTCTAAAGGCACCGTTTCTGGTGATCTCCGATATTGACGACACCATCCTGCTGACCGGCCTCACCGAGGGCGCGGCGATGCTGGCCCGAACGGTGCTCCGCGAGGCCAGTGAGCGCGCTGCCATCCCCGGGATGTCAGCGCTCTACCGAGGTCTGGCCCGAGGCATGCCCACCCGAGCCGGAAACCGGAAGCCGACGCCGACCTTCTTCTACGTTTCGACCGGAAGTTGGTCCTTCTACCCGACCCTGCAGGAGTTCGTGCAGTTGCGCGGCTTCCCGGTGGGGCCGATGTTCCTCACCGACTGGGGACCGACCGAGCGGTATTTGCGCCGCAGCGGGGCAGAGCACAAGCGGACCGCAATCCGCCGGTTGCTCGAGGCCTACCCGCGGATGCCGTTCGTGCTGATCGGTGACAGCGGGCAGCGTGACGCCCTGACGTATGAGGAGATGGCGCGCGAGTTCCCCGGTCGGGTGTCACTGATCCTGATCCGGCAGGTCGGAGACGACGACAACGATCGCAACGCAGAGCTCCGCGCACACGCGAAGGAACTTCGCGCGGAGGGTGTCCCGCTGTATCTGGTGGCCGATGCCGCGGCGGCCACCCAGATCGCCCGCGATCAGGGCCTGTGCGACGAGGAGACCATGGTCGAGGTCGGGATCGAACTGCCGGCCACCTAGCTAGGTAGCTAACCCACCACCAGCTAACCGACCACGATCGCCGGCACCGTTCCGGCCGGCGCGGTGGAGGCCAGGCCGGCGAAGTAGGCGCCGGACCAAATCCACAAACCGGCCTGCAAACGCAGCGAACTGCGCGCGATCTCGGCGTCCCCGTCGGCGTAACCGCGCATGCTGGACAGCACCGCGGCCTTGCTGACCATCAGATAGGCCGAGCTCAGCTCAACGAGCGCCTGATATGACGTCGGCGAGAAGGCACCGGCTTGAGCGATGCTCTCCCACACACCTCGGCCGGCTCCGGTCGCCCCCTCCAGTACCGAGGTCCACAGCCTCATCTCCTGCCAGCCGAGGTTGGGCGGGTCGGCGAGGCGGTCCAGCGCCCCGTCATGGCGGCCGGCGATCTCCAGCGGGAAGGCCTCGGACTTGCAGCCCAGGAAGCCATCGCAGTTCAGCGTGCCCTGCGGGGGTGCGATACCGGCAGGCGGATTCTCCAGCAGGACCTCCAGATAGCCGCGGTTGTAGCCGTAGAGGGCGAGCAGGGCGGGAACCGAGGCGTGCGCCGTCGTCCGCGCGATCCAGTCGCTGCGGGTGGTCGCCGCCCCCATCAGGCCGACGGCCAACGCATCGAAAAGACGGATTCCGAGCGCCGACACCGTGAGGTCGGTGGTGACCGGTGCGGCCGGAGCGATCACGGCCGGAGCCTCCCGCAGGTTGTCGCGCAGCCAGATTCCGCCGAAGTAGCCCGATGCCGCCAGGTTGCCCAACTGCAGACGCGACTGCTCGGCCGTGATGTCCGGGGCGGCCAGGGTATCGAGGCTGGTGACCGCGAGGTCGCCGAAGAAGAAGCTGGCGCTCTCCCCCGGATCCGCACCGGTGGCTACATAATTTGCTGCCTTCTCGGCGATCGAATCCGGCGACACTGTGAAGGACCAGCCCTCGCGAACCGGCAGCTGCGGCAGATCTACAGCGACGTCTGCGGCGACTCTCCGAACAGCCGGAGCAGTCCCGGCGTCAACCGTCTTGGCGGGCGTCGGGTCGGCGGCAAGCTGAGGAATCTCAAGACGGCGGAGCGCTCTGCCGGGCCGGGGGATCTGAACGGCCGCTGCCGCGGAGGCCGCCCTCGACCTGTTGGGCGTCCCGTTGGCTGTCGCGACGAAGGCCGGCGCGGCGCCCCGCGGCGCCCCACGTTGGGGGCGGGTGCTCGACGCCGTTGCCTGCCGTGTGCTCGACGGGGAATTCGATGTGCTGCTGTCGGCGCCCTGCGAAACGGGGGTCGCCGCGGCTACCCCCTGCCCGGCCGCGAAGATCCCCGCACCGAGGCCGAGTGCCACGGTCAGGCCACTGAATCGGCCGATACGCGCATGAGCCCCCACCATTTCGACGCTATCAGTTCCGCAAAGATTGACGTCAACGCGCTTTGCTGATGGTGACTCCGGCCAAAGCGGTCGCCATGATGACGACATGCTGCTCAAGACTCCCCCGCCGGCGCTGGCAGCGCCGGATCACTACGACCTCGACGACATCGCGGCGATGCTGCGCGAAATCGGGGCAGGCCTGATCGAGGTCGCCCAACCCATTCAGGTTGTCGAGACGCGACTGGTGGACATCGCCGCGAGGTACACGACTGAACCACTCGAGGTCGCGGCGTTCCCCACCATGCTGCTGATCCAGATCGGCGGCCGGACGTTTCGGCTCCGTCTGGAGGGCTCGGTTCAGCCGTCCGGCCAGTTCGATACGGCGGCCGATATCGACCAGATCGCCGATCTCGCCGAGGCCGGGGCGATCGACCCCACCGAGGCGGTTGCGGCGGTCCATTCCGCTCGCCGGCAGCCTCCGCGATTCGGCGCGGTCACCACCACACTGGGCTACGCCCTGACCGCCGTCGGATTCGGGATGGTCCTCCAACCATCATGGAAGGCGGTGCTGGCACACGCGTTCCTGGGTCTGGTGGTGGGCGCAATCATGCAGATCAGTCGCCCGTTGCCCGGGCTGGGGCCGATCCTGCCGACCCTGTCCGCGATGGTCGTGACGCTATTGGCGACCTGGTTCGTCGCCGACGCGGCCGACGACGGATTGCTGCCGGTGATCAGCCCCGCGCTGATCGCGACACTGCCTGGCATGGCACTGGTCGTCGGTTCGATCGAACTGGCCGGGAACAAGATCATGTCCGGCGCCAGTCGCGTCGTCTACGGCGTGGCCCAACTGGGTTTGATGGTCTACGGCGTCGTGTTGGGAGTACAGATCGCGGGCCAGGTGCCGCCCCAGCCCCAATCGCCGTCGATGGGCCCGTGGTCCTTCTACGTGTCGATCCTGGTGATCTCGATCGGCCTTTACCTCTACCTTTCCGCTCCGCGAGGATCGCTGATCTGGCTGCTGCTGACCATCGCGGTAGCTATGGGAACCCAGAGCCTGGCAGGACTGATGCTCAACGCCGCGCACTCCGGTTTCGTCGGTGCGATGGTCACCATCCCGTTCGCCATCATGGCCGCCAGGATCAACAACGCACCGCCGGCGATGGTGCTCTGGCTGGCGGCATTCTGGTCCCTGGTACCCGGCCAGTTGACCTTCATGTCGGTCAGCCGTGGCGCCGCTCGGGACTATCTGGACCAGGCGACTCTGAGCGTCGCGGGGGCGGCCATCATCTCGATCGCGTTGGGCACCCTGGTCGGGTGGACATTGGTCAGGGGAGTCATCAGCCGCCCCGGTGTGTAAGCATTGCAGCGATGAACAAACCCGACCCCCACAGTGACGTTCAGCGATCCCGGCGATATGTCCTGGCCGCTCTTCCGGTGGTCGCACTGGCCGCGGCGGCCTGCGGTGAAAGTGGTACCTCCCAGACCGAGACGGCCGGTTCGCTCACCGTGCCGCAGCCCGCCAACGGTGACGATGCCCTTGCGGTGCTGATGGACGGCAACGCCCGATTCGCGACGCGGACGCCGGCAATTCGCGATACCGCCGAGATCGACGCCATCTGGAGTGGCGGGATCGGACAGAACCAGGAGCCGTTCGCCACCGTTCTCGGCTGCGCGGACAGCCGCCTTGCCCCGGAAATCATCTTCGATCAGTTCGTCGGCAATATCTTCGTGGTGCGTGAGGCCGGCAATATCGCCGACTCGCCGACCAACCTCGGCAGCCTCGAGTTCGGTCAGGCGGTGCTCGGCTCCAAAATCATTGTGGTGCTGGGTCATTCCAATTGCGGGGCGGTTAAAGCCGCGTATGACAACGCCAAGCCAGGCGGCAATATCGACTCCATCATCGCCGCCATCCGACCCGGTATCGCCGGGGCGGCTGATATTGACGATGCGGTGGATCGCAATGTCGGGGCGGTGATCGACCGCATCCGACGGGACAGCCCGATGCTGGCGGAGGCCGAACGGACCGGGGCCGTCAAGATCACCGGAGCCGTTTACGATATCGAGAGCGCCCGCGTCCGCGTCCTGTGATCGCCCGGTCAGACCGGTTGCGTGACAAAGTCGATGAGCTCCTCGACCCGGCCGATCAGCGCCGGCTCCAGGTCGGTCCAGTCCCGAACCGAACCACGGATGCGCCGCCATGCCCGAGCGATATCAGCCTGATCGCGATGTGGCCAGCCGAGTGCCTGACAGATCCCGTGTTTCCACTCGATTTTCCTCGGCACCGTCGGCCACTCGGTAAGTCCGAGCCGCTCCGGTTTGACGGCCTGCCAGATGTCGACGTAAGGGTGGCCGACGACCAGGGTGTGCGGGCCGCCGGGGCCGCGGCCGACGGCTTCGGCGATACGGGCCTCCTTCGATCCGGTGACCAGGTGGTCGACGAGAACCCCAAGCCGCCGGTCCGGACCCGGGCGGAAGGATCCCACGATTTCCACCAGATCGTCGACGCCGCCGAGATATTCCACGACGACACCTTCGACGCGCAGGTCCTCACCCCAAACCTGCTCGACCAGTTCGGCGTCGTGACGACCCTCGACGTAGATACGACCGGCCCGGGCGACCCGGGCCCGGGCGTCGGCAACCTTCACCGACCCCGAAGAGGTGCGCTGGGTGGCCGCCTCGGCGCCACGGCGGGGCGCGGTCAGGATCACCGGACGGCCCTCCACCAGGAAACCCGGGCCCAGCGGAAACACCCGGCTGCGACGGTGCCGGTCCTCGAGTTCGACATGACCACCCTCGATGCGGATAACTGCACCGACGTACCCCGATTGTGGATCCTCCACGACCAACCCGATCTCGGCGCAACACTCGGTTGAGCGAGTCCGCCGGGAGCTGTGCGGGTCGTCGGCGAGTACGTCGGTTCCGTAGCGGTCGGCCATCCGGTGATCGTAGGGAGTACCGCGCGGGTTAAGCCGCAACCGCCTGCGGCGGGTCGCCGTTGCGGGCACGATGATCCCCGACGGGAACGGCCCGATGAATCCGGACGGGAGCGAGCTGAGCCGATGGTGAACGCAGGCGCGGCAGTGCCGGGACGCAAAGAGCCCCGCGGCCTACTCGTGGGCGGGATCGCCGCAGGGCTGGCCGGGGTGATGGCCGATCTGCTCAGCCCGTTGTACGCCACCTCCTTTCACGAGGGATTCGGGCTGAGCAACACCCAGGCCGGGTTCCTCGTGACGGCGGCGCTGGGCACCATGGGAGCGGTGGAGTTGGCACTGGCCCACTCGATCGGTCACCGCAATCTCAAACGCACGGCCACCTATGGCGTCGTCATCGCGTCCGTGTCGCTGCTGTACATCAGCAATGTCAGCGATAACGGGTTCTGGTCGCTGCTGGTGGGAATGGTCGGACTCGGGGTCGGGTGCGGCCTGTCATTCGTCGCCGGCAATGCGGCACTATCCTTCGCCAGCAACAGCGAGCGTGCGTTCGGGCTGCTGACCACCTGGTACATGATCTTCGTCTTCGTGATGATGAGCACGAACCCGTATCTGCGCCAGATCTACCCGGTGGTGCTTCCGTACGCGGCGATGGTGGCCGTGCAGGTGGTGTGCCTGGGCCTGATCTGGTGGAAGATGCCCGACACCGCGGCAATCGCCGAAGAACGGGCGGCGGCGGCGCGTGCTGTGGCACAACTGAATCCCGAGATCGGGACCGAACTCGAGCGCGATGCGCCGCCGTTGAACGTGTTCGGCCCGGTGCCACTTCTGCTGTGTGCGGCCGTGACACTGTCCCAGTTCGCGGTGGCGGGCCTGTGGACGTTCGCCCAGGAACTGGGTGCCAACGCCGGAATGTCCGCCGAGGCCACTGCCAGCTTCCTGGGTGTCTCCCAACTGGTCGGACTGCTCGGCACCATGGCGCCGTGGTTGCTGGGCCGTTGGCTGGGCCGCGGCACCCTCGGTGCCGCCGGACTGCTGCTGTCCGCGGCCGGCATCCTGCTGGTGGCTCTGGTGCATACCCCGACGGCCTACATCACCGGGAATCTGGCCATCAATCTCGGCTACTGGGTGACCCTCCCACTGGCGCTGTCGGTCGCTGCCGACCTCGACCGCAATTCCGGCCGGTTGATCGCCGTCATGCTCGGCATGTCCGCGATCGGCCTGGCTCTCGGACCGAGTCTGGCCGGACCATTGCTGGGCGGATCGGACACAACGCTGGGCGGCTGGGTGTTCGGCCTGGTGGGGCTGATGGCCGCCCCGCTGATCATCGCGCCCGCGATGGCCGCCGACCGGGCGGCCCGCGCCCGCCGGGACGAGGAGGCCGCCGAACTGGCCGCTGGATATCGCTAACCGAACCGTAGTCTGCCCCGGAACTGCAGCAACAACGCCACCGTTGCGGTCCAACCGGTCTGGTGACTGGCCCCGAGCCCGCGACCGGTGTCGCCGTCGAAGTACTCGTGGAACGGCACCAGGTCTTTCCAGTGCGGGTCGGTCTGGAAATAGTCGTTGTCACCGTGGGTCGCGCGGCGTCCCCGCTCATCCCGGACGAGTAGTCCGGTCAGGCGCCGGGCCATCTGGTCGGCGATGCCGGCCAGCGAGACCGGTGTGTTCGGTTCGTTCGGGTCGGGAACGGTGAAGGTGTCACCAAGAAACCGCGCATAGGAGTCCAGGGCCTGAACGAACAGAAAGTTCATCGGAAGCCAGACCGGGCCGCGCCAATTCGAGTTCCCGCCGAACATGCGGCTATCCGACTCCGCCGGTTGGTAGCTGACGGCGTGGTCCTCGCCGTTCACCCGGTAGACATACGGATGATCGCGGTGGAACTTCGACAGCGACCGAATCCCGTTGGGCGACAGAAACTGTTCCGGGTCGAGAAGACGTTCGAGAATGGCCGTCAACCGGTCGGTGTGGACGATGGCGACCATACAATGCGAACCGTCTCCCCCTTTCAGCCGTAGGCTTACATCGCGGTCGGTGTGTTCGTAGACCCGCGCCAACTCATCGAGACATCGGTTGACCGTGTCCAGCACCTCCACCGATGTGGTGGGGATCGCGATCGCCGCGAACAGTGGCACGACGGCCTGCATGGAGAACACCTCCAGCGAATGATTTCCGGCGCCGGGGGTTTCGATCACATCGTGGTAGAAGCCGGTCCGCTCATCCCAGAAGCTGACGTGATCGCTGCCCTTCTCCAGTGCGTTGGCGATCAGCCAGGCATCCCAGATCCACCTGCCGAACATGGTCAGATAGTTCGGTTCCGCGCGGGACAGTTCGATGGTGATCTCCAGCAGGTGGAAGATCAGCGCCGCCATCCAAGCCGTCCCGTCCACCTGGGCCAACTGGCCGCCCGTGGGCAGTGGCAGGTCCCGGTTGAACACCCCGATGTTGTCCATCCCGAGGAAGCCGCCGCCGAACACGCCGCGATCGGATGCGTCCTTCTGGTTCAGCCACCACATTGCATTCAACGTGACCGATCGGTAGACCCGCACCAGGAAGTCACGGTCCGCCGAGCCGTTCTGCGTGCGTTCGATCTGGTAGACCTGCCAGGCCGCCCAGGCGTGCACCGGCGGGTTGGTGTCGCCGAAAGACCATTCGTAGGAGGGGATCTGGCCGTGCGGGTGCTGTGCCGTGGACTGCTGAAGGACCAGGATCTGCTGCTTGGCGAACTCCGGATCGATCATCGCCATGGCCACACAGTGGAAAGCCAGGTCCCAGGCGGCGAACCACGGGTATTCCCAGGCGTCCGGCATGAGAATAACGTCGGTGACCGCGAGGTGTTGCCAGTCGCTGTTCCGGCTGTTCCACCGCTGCTCCGGCGGGACAGGTTGACCCGGGTCACCTTTCAGCCAGCGTCGGACACGGTAGTTATAGAACTGCTTGCACCACAGCAGTCCGGCGAAGGCTTGCCGCTGCACCAGCCGTTCGTCCTCGCTCAGATCCGCGGCTGCCACCGACCGGTAGAACTCCGCGGCCTCAGCCTGCCGAGCCGAAAGCACGGTATCCGCGTCATCGAATGGTCGCTCGAGGTTGGCGGTGGCGAAACGTACTGTGACGGTCAGGGTTTCACCGGACTGCAACGTCGCGATGACGTGCGCGGCGGCCTTGCTGCCCTCGGATTCGCTGATCGCGTCCTGATCGCCGTTTACGACGTAGTCGTTGATTCCGTCCTTCACGGTCGTGGCGTTATTCGGAGTTCCGAACAGCCGCGTGTTGTTGGTCTCGTTCTCGCAAAAAATCACCGGTGGCACCTCGCCGGTGGAGGTGGTGACCGAGAACCAGCGCTCACCGAGCTGCGGATGAGTGGTCCGCACCCGCCCGTCACCGCACTTGGTGATCCGCGGGGCGCATTGCCCGGGATTCCACGACCAGGTGTTGCGGTACCACAGTTGCGGCAGCAGGTGGATCGGCGCGGGATCGGGTCCGCGATTGACCACGGTGATGCGGCAGAAGAGATCTTCCGGGGCCGATTTGGCGTAGTCGACGCGGACGTCGAAATAGCGCTGCTCCAGCCACTGGTCACGCAGGGCGTCGAACAGTTCGTACTCCCCCTGGGACTGACCGCGGTTCTGATTGGTCGTGAGCAGGTCCGCATAGGGGAAGGCCGCCTGTGGATACTTGTAGACCATCGACGCATAGGCGTGGGTAGGCAGGTTGTCGGTGTAGAACCAGTAGTCCTTGACGTCCTCGCCGTGGTTGCCCTGTTCATTGGTCAGGCCGTACGGGCGTTCCTTGAGCACACCGTCGCGTCCGTTCCACAGCGCCAGCCCCAGGCAGATGATTTGGTCGCGGTCACACCAGCCGGCCAACCCGTCCTCGTTCCAGCGATAGGCGCGGCTGTGCGCGTGCTCAAAAGGGAAGTACGCCCAGGCGTTCCCGTCGGTGCTGTAGTCCTCGCGGACCGTTCCCCAGGCGCGTTCACTGAGGTAGGTGCCCCAACGACGCCAGTCGACGATTCCGGCTTTCGCCTCCGCGAGACGGTCCTGTTCAGCGGTGGTCATCGGTGGATGGTCTCGTCTTCCGTTTGCCTGGCCGTCGTGGTGTCCGCGACAACGCCGGATCGGTTACAACCGTAAGCTAATCGGCGGGGGACGGAAGCGACTGCCGAACCACGGCAGTTCTACCCATCCCCGCGCCAAGGGTCCCCCTGCGACCGGATCGGAGGATGCGATGAGACTGCCCGCCCGCATCGTCACCGCCCTGGCGGCCCTGGCCGTGGCCGGCTTGTCCGCGTGCGCGACCGATAACGCTTCCGATGCCGCGCCATCGCAGACCGGCAATCCGCCGGTCGGCGGCATAACGGAGTGCACCGAGTCCGCCCTGGCCGAGCCGGCAACTGAGGCCGCCCGGGCACTGGGTCCGGACAACCTCTACACCATTGACCACGCCACCTGCGCGGACGGCTGGGCGGTCACCAGCGGACTACTGGCCAGCGCGGACAACCCCGAGATGGGTGCGCCGACATCGTTCGTGTTCGAGCGGCGGGGTCAATCCTGGAACGCCCGGGACAAGGCCGCGGTGTGCGGTACCGATCCGAACACCAGCACCCCGCCGGCGGACGCGACGATCCCGGCCGAACTTTTCCTGAGCGGATGCGCCGCCGGCTGACCCGGCTCGACACTGTCGGTCAGCAGGCGATCCGCTCAACCAGGACGGCCACACCCAGACCCGCCGCTCCACTCACTGCGGCGACCCCGAATCGGCCGCCCCGGCGTTCCAACTCCTCCAGACAGCTCCCCACCAGAATCGCGCCGGTCGCGCCGAACGCGTGCCCCATGGCCATGGTGCCGCCGTTCGGGTTCATCCGGTCCGGACCGGCGTCGAGGTCGCGGCGGAACCGCAAGCACAGCGCGGAAAACGCTTCGGCGAACTCGAAAACGTCGATATCGGCCGGCCGCAGCCCGGACCGGGTGATCACCTGCTCGACCGCGGCCTGCCCCGCGGTCAGCATCAACACCGGGTTCACCGCGGTGGTGGCGGCGGCGACTATGCGTCCCCGGGGAGCGATGCCCACGGTCTCAGCCGACTCCGCGGTCCCGAGCAGCAGCAGGCTCGCGGCATCGGCCATCTGGGGCGATGTTCCCACCGTGTGCAGATGATCGATCGCCGCAACTCCCTGAAAGACGTTCAATGCGATCTCATCCTGACCGTCGGCGCCCAATTGGGCAAAAGCAGCCGGCAGATCCGCCAGTGACTCGAGAGTTGTTCCGGGCCGGATTAATTCGTCATATTTTAGGCCTGGTCCGCACTCGGTCGCCGGCACGCTGACCACAGATCGGGAGAACGCTCCAGACGACCACGCCGCCGTCGCTTTGCCCTGGGTCTCGACGGCGTAGCAGTCGAGTTCCTCGCGCCGGAATCCCTCGATGGTCGCGTTGAGATCAGCGGCAACTCCCATGTGAACCGACCCGACAGCGCGGATGGTGGCCGGATCGGCCCACAACGGACCGCGATCGGCGAACATGGGCACCCGGGAGACCGATTCGACCCCACCGGCGACGGCGAGGCCGAGGTCCCCGGTTCGCAACCGGGCGGCCGTCTGCGCCACGGCGTCAACACCCGAGGCGCAGAACCGGTTCAGGGTGACTCCCGGTATGTGGTCTCCCCATCCGGCCAGGATCGCCGCGGTACGGGCGATATTCGCACCCTGCTCATCGACCTGCGAGGCGCAGCCCACGACCACGTCGCCAACCGTGCCGGCGTCCAGGCCGGTCCTACCGACGAGGGCATGCTGAAGATGAACGAGCAGATCGGTGGCGGTGCGGTCGTGCAGCGAACCCTTCGCCGACGCCTTGGCCCGCGGGGTTCGAACGTAATCGAGGATCACCGCATCGCCGGGCGTCAGTCTTTGCACGTCTGCATCCAAACACAGCCCGGCGACGGGGCGGCGCGGCCTATTATTCCGCCATGCACGACGATCCGTATGCCACCGCTGCGGAACTGGGGCTGATGGTGGGGTTCCCACCGCCACCAGGTAAGCGGGTCGACCGCACCAACGCGCTGATGACACCTCCGTATAACCGCTGGGCCTACCAGCACATGCGGACCCTCTACCCGTCGGCCCCGGTGCGCAACGGCCACGTCATCAGGTCGATCGTGTGTGAAACCGATTTGGGTATAGACGATTTGGCCGTCGATCGCCCTGATGGCGGAATCGCCGACTTCCCGACCTTCCTGCACGAGACCTACACCGATTCATTTCTTGTCATGACCGCTGATCACCTGGTCTACGAGCACTATGGCAACGGCATGCATGCTCGGCAACCCCATCAGATGATGTCGGTGACCAAGTCCTTCGCCGGGCTCTTCGCCCTGATGGCCGCCGCCGAGGGTCTGCTCGACGAGACCCGGCCGGTGGTCGAGTTCGTGCCCGAACTGGCCGCCGCGTCGGCATTCGCCGAGGCGACCGTCGGTCAGGTCATGGACATGGTCAACTCGATGGACTTCAGCGAGGATTACGCCGACCCTTCGTCCAGCATCGCCCGCTATGCGCAGGCGATCGGCTGGTTGGAGACTCCGGCGGGCGAGGCCGCCGGCAGCCTGACCGACTTTCTCCTCGCCCTGGCCAAAGACCCCGAGCACGAGCACGGCGATATCTTCCGTTATCAGACCCCCAAGACCGACGTGGTCAACTGGATCACCAACCGGGTGACCGGTAAGTCATTCCAGGACCAGCTGTCCGACACCCTCTGGACTGCGCTGGGCACCGAGTCCGAAACCTATGTTCTGCTAGACCGACACGGCACGCTGGTCGCCGGCGGCGGCCTCAACGCGGGCCCGCGGGACCTGGCCCGTTTCGCGATGCTACTGCTGAACGACGGGGTGCTCGACGGCCACCGCCTCATTCCGGCGGCTGTACTTGCCGCACTGGACGAGGGCGGCAGTCAGGAGAAGTTCTCCCGCGGCCCGGAAGCCCTCGGGCCCTTCGGCGATGACAACTGGAGCTATCGGGCGCAGTGGTGGATTCGACACACCCCGGGCCGTGCGGCCATCATCGCGATCGGCGTGCACGGGCAATGGATCTATCTCGACCGTCGGCGTGGAATTGGGATCGTCAAACAATCCTCGCAACCGGTGTCTTCGGACCCCGAGACCGACCAATTCGTCCTCAATGCCTTCGACTCGGTCATCGACCGACTCGGCTAGATCCGGCACGGGTTAGATTCGATCCGTGGCACAGTCCGGTGAACCTGACGGTGACGTCCGGCCGGCCCGGGCCGATGTGGACATCGCCGGATGGACGCAGCGCTTCGACCTGTTATCGGATCCGAACCGGCTGGAAATTCTCCTCAGCCTGCATCGCGTCCCGGGAATTTGCGTCGGGGAACTCGCGACCGCGGTCGGCCGATCGGAAAATTCCGTGTCCCAGGCACTTCGCGTCCTCCGTCGACAAGGGTGGGTGAAAGCGACCCGGGTGGGGCGTCAGGTGAGCTATCAGCTCGACGATCCGACAGTGCACGATCTGTTGCACTGGATCGGCGCCGCACACCCGTGAGGTGTGCCGGCACTTTGACTTGAATACCTGAATACCTGAACAGCTAGACAGGTGACTGTCCCGGTCCTAGTCTCGCCTTCGTGACCACCGTGAGCACCCAGGCGATGCACATGAGTGACGGCATCGTCTCCGCACCGACGTCACTGCTGTTCGGGGCCATCGCCGCGATCGGGCTCGCGCTGTGTGCGCGGCGCGCGCGGGCGGAGCTCGATGAGCGGACGGTTCCGCTGGCGGGTCTGGTGGCGGCCTTCATCTTCGCTGTACAGATGATCAACTTCCCAATCCTGCCCGGCGTGAGCGGTCACCTGCTCGGCGGCGCGCTCGCCGCCATTCTGGTGGGGCCGTACACCGGCGCGCTGTGCATCGCGATCGTGCTGGTGGTGCAGTCGCTGCTGTTCGCCGACGGTGGCGTGACCGCGCTGGGGACCAACATCACCAATATCGCCCTGATCAGCGTGGCCGCCGGTTACAGCGCCGCCGTGCTGCTCTACTCGCTGGCCGGGCGCCGCCGAGCAGAGGTGTCGATCACCGGGTTGGGCCAGATCGCGTTCATTTCCGCGGTTATCGGCACGGTGTGCGCGGCATTGGGCTTCCTGATCGAATACGCCATCGGCGGCCAGGCGCAGTCATCGCTGACCGCGGTGGCGGGCTATCTACTCGGCACGCATGTTCTGATCGGGGTCGGTGAGGGAATCATCACCGCCCTGACGGTGATGGGGGTGGCCAGGTCCCGACCCGATCTGGTGTATCTGCTGCGACACAGCCGTACCGGATCCGAGGCGCGGGTATCGCGGATATGACGGGCCCGACTTCCGGATCGCGCAGCCGACTGTTCCGGGCCGTCGCCTTCCTGGTCACCTTGATCATTGCCGGCGTGGTCTCCTATCTGGCAAGTCCGGCTCCGGACGGGCTGGATTCGGCAAGCCGCCAGGGCTGTCAGGTGATCGACCACGGCGGAGAAGAAACGTTGACCGGGCAGTGCATCGCCCGCAGCGCAACCGAGCATCCGATGGCGAATTCCCCACTCGCCGACTATTCGCTCGGGGGTTCTGACGGAACGGTCGGACCCGCCGGGGTGATCGGTGTGTTGGTGACCCTGGCAGCCGCCGGCGTAGTGTTCCGGGTGATTGCCCGGAGCAAACCGCGGCGCGGCACCCGACCAACCCCCGGAGACTGACGGATGGCCGCGGGCCACTCCCACCCGCTGTATCTCGATGGAAGATCCGTCGTCCACCGGCTTCCGGCCGAGGTCAAGATTGTCGCCTTGGTGGTTTTCGTACTCGCGGTGGTGGCCACTCCCCGCGAGATGTTCTGGCCGTTCGGCATCTACGCGCTGATGTTGCTGGGTGGGTGGCGGCTGGCCCGGGTTCCGCTGCGGTGGATCCTGCCCCGAATGCTGATCGAGGTCCCCTTCCTGGTGCTGGCCATACTGCTGCCGTTCACCGAGGGCGGTGAACGGGTCAAGGTTGGCGGTCTGTCGCTGTCAGTCGCCGGGTTGTACGCCGCATGGGGGATCGTCATCAAGGGCACCCTCGGCGTAGCCGCGTCCCTGACCGTCGCGGCCACCACCCCTGCTCGCGAACTGCCGCTGGCATTGTCCCGGCTCGGGGTGCCCGCACTGCTCACCTCGATACTGGTGCTGATGATCCGCTATATCGATGTGTTGACCGCCGAGGCGAGTCGGATGCGGATGGCCCGACTCTCCCGCGGCGACTCGCCGCGAAATCTGCATCAGGCCGGGGCAATCGCGAAAAGCGCAGGCGCACTGTTCCTCCGTTCCTATGAACGCGGGGAGCGCGTCTACCTCGCCATGCTCTCGCGTGGTTACGACGGCACGGTCCCGCCGCTGCTGCTGGGTCCGGGTGGCGCCGCCCGGGCATCGGGCCGGGTCTGGTCGGTGGCGCTGGCACCGGCGGTCGTCGCGGCACTGGTCGCCGCAGCGGCGTGGGTGCTGCGATGACTCCGGCGGTGCGCATCGGAGCCCTCCGTCACGTCTACCCCGACGGACAGCTGGCGCTCGACGGTGTCGATCTGACCATCGGGAACGGCGAACGGGTGGCGGTGCTCGGCCCGAACGGCGCCGGAAAGACTTCGTTGATGTTGCATCTCAACGGCGTGCTGACGGCGTCATCGGGAACCATCGAGATCAACGGAATCCCGCTCGCACGCAGGAATCTTCGTGCCATCAGAGAGCTGGTGGGTGTCGTCTTCCAAGATCCTGACGACCAGCTTTTCATGCCGACCGTCGCCCAGGACGTCGCCTTCGGTCCGGCCAACTTCGGCGCGAGCGGAGCGGAGCTCGCCGAACGCGTGAAAGCTGCCCTGGCCGCGGTGTCATTGACCGATCAGGCCGATCGCAGCCCCGCCCACCTGTCCGCGGGGCAGCGCCGGCGCGCGGCGCTGGCGACGGTCCTGGCATGCCGGCCGGCCGTACTCGTTCTCGACGAACCCTCGGCCAATCTCGACCCGGTGGGCCGCCGAGAACTGGCCCAAACCCTGATGGAGCTCACGACGACCCTGCTGATCGTCACCCACGACCTGCCTTATGCCGCTCAACTGTGCGACCGGGCCGTCATCATGGACGCCGGTGTGGTGGTCGCGGACGGCGAGATCGGTTCGGTCCTGGCCGACACCGAACTTCTCGCCCGCCACCGGCTGGAACTCCCGTGGGGCTTCCGCGTCGGCGAGCCGGACTGACGGTTCGAAACGCAGCGCTAGCGTCACGGGGTCGCCCCATCTGTCATATCCCGCTGTCATATCCCGGTTGAGGAGTGGATCTGTGAGCCGTTACTGGTTCGACATTGGCCTGATCAGCGTGTTGCTCCTGCTGAACGGACTCTTCGCCGGCAGCGAGATCGCCCTGATCTCGCTGCGCGAAGGCCAGTTGTGCACTCTGGAGCGCAGTAACGGTCGCCGGGAGAAGGCTCTGGTGAGACTGGCTCGCAACCCCAACCGGTTCCTGGGCACAATCCAGCTCGGAATCACCCTGGCCGGTTATCTGGCCTCGGCCACCGCTGCGGTCACCTTGGCCCAACCGCTGGTACCGGCGTTCAACCTGCTCGGCGGTGCGGCCGAAGCCGCCGCCATCGCCTCGGTGACGATCGTGCTGGCGGCGGTCAACATCGTCGTCGGAGAACTCGCACCGAAGCGGCTGGCCATGCAGTACGCCCACAGCTGGGCCCTGCTGGTGGCCGTCCCGCTGGACAAGCTGGCCGCCCTCACCAAACCCATGGTGTGGCTGCTGGGCAAGGCGACCGACATTCTGGTTCGGCTCCTCGGCGGAAACCCCGACGCGGCGACCGAGCAGTTGACACACGCCGAACTGCAGGAGTTGGTTGCAGCCCACCGCGGCTTGACACCTGAGCAGCGTGAGGTGATAGCCGGCGCGTTGGAGATCAACGAGCGGGTCTTGCGGGAGATCCTGGTACCGCGGCGCGCGGTCGTGATGCTGCCGTCCACCATGCCGGTTCGGGAGGCACTGACCACGCTCGCCGGCTCCGGGCATTCCCGGGCCCCGGTGGTCGGCTCCCAGGATCTCGATTCGGTCATCGGTGTGGTGCACCTTCGCGACCTGCTGGGCGAGCAGCCCGCCGTCGCCGATGCGGCCCGGCAGGCGCTGCAGTTACCGGACAGCCTGGCCGTCTCGGAGGCGTTGCGACGATTCAAGGCCGACCGCGAACAGTTCGCCGTCGTCATCGATGAGCGCGGCGGGGTGTCGGGAATCGTCACCCTCGAGGATGTACTGGAAGAGATCGTCGGTGAGATCCACGATGAGACCGACCGCGACATCCTCGCGGTGCGCACAATGCCCGACGGCAGCCTGGTGGTGCCGGGCAGCTTCCCGGTGCACGATCTGCCGGACCTCGGCGTCAAGATCGCCGACACCTCCCGCGGTGACTACACCACCATCGCCGGTCTGGTGCTGGCCGACCTGGGTCGAATCCCGGCAGCCGCCGGCGATCGGGTCTATCGGGAGAACTGGACGATTGAGGTGACTGCGGTCGGCCGCAACGTCATCACCGAGGTCCGGCTCACCCGCCGCGGGCCCGTTGAATCTGATTCCTGATCCCCGGCGACGACAGGGTGGCCCGAAGCCAACCACAATGGGCGCACGTGGCGGGGATCCCGCGCTGAGGCAACCACGACCCGAGCGTGACTCGCTCGGCCGGCCTGTTGTTACCTTGCCTGGAGGAGGCCTATATGAAACATCACCAGATCACCCGCGACATCGCGATGGTGCGACCCTGCTCGTTCTATTTCAACGCCGAAACCGCCAGCAACGACTTCTTCCAGAAGAACCTCGGCGAGAAGCACGACATCGTCCAGGCCAAGGCGCTGATCGAGTTCGATGGTTTCGTCGACAAGCTGCGCAGCAAGGGCATCAATGTGCACGTCATCGAGGACGACGCGACCGTGTTCGATACCCCGGACAGCATCTTCCCCAATAACTGGTTCGTCTCACTGGACGGCGACCGCCTCGTCCTGTGCCCGATGTTCGCCGAAGACCGCCGATTGGAACGTATCAAGTTCCTCGGGGCCCTCGTCGAGGCGATGGGACGAGACCATCTGCGGATCTACGATTACACCAAAAACGAGAAGGACGGCCGGTTCCTGGAGGGTACCGGGGCGATGGTGCTCGACCGCGCGAACAAGAAGGCCTACTGCTGCCTGTCGCAACGCGCGGACGAAGGCCTGTTCCTGCAGTTCTGCAAAGATTTCGGGTTCAAGGCGGTGCCGTTCCACGGGTTCCAGACCTACCGCCGGCAACGCGTCGCGATCTACCACACCAATGTGATGATGGCGATCGGTGAAAAGTACGCCGTCGTGTGCCTCGAGGCCATCGACGACCCCGACGAGCGCAAGTTGGTGATCGACGAGTTGACCGAGAGCGGTAAGGAGATCCTCGCCGTCTCCGAGCACGAGATCGACGACTTCGCCGGCAACGAGATCGAATTGCTCGGCAAGGACGACCAGCACTACACCGTGATGACGCACTCGACCTTCAACGTGCTGACCGCCGAACAGAAAGCGGAGATCGAAAAGTCCAGCGAGATCCTGGTCGGAGATGTGCAGACTATTGAGGCATACGGCGGCGGTTCCGTGCGCTGCATGATTTCTGAAATCTTCTGAGCTGCAGACGATTGACACCACACCCGTGGATGGAAACGGCATAGTGAAATCAGGCGGCGGAAGGCATGAGATGGCCGAGAGGGCCGAGATCGTCGACATCGCGTCGGCAGCGATCCAGACCGCGGACTTGACGAAGAACTTCGGGGATGTCGCGGCTGTTCGGAATCTGAACCTGCAGGTGTCGCGCGGCGAAGTCTTCGGCTACCTGGGCCCCAACGGCGCCGGGAAGTCGACCACCATTCGGCTGCTGCTCGACCAGATTCGGCCCAGTTCCGGCACCGCGAACATTCTCGGCATGAATTCGCTCACTGATTCACTGCAGATTCGTCGCGCGATCGGCTATCTGCCGGGCGACCTGGCGCTGTATCCGAAACTGACCGGCGCTCAGACAGTTCGCTACTTCGCCCGGTTGCGCGGCGGGGTCGATCCGGAGTTCGTCGATCAGTTGGCCGAACGTCTCGGAGCCGACCTGTCCCGCAAAGTCGGCGAGTACTCCACCGGCAACCGGCAGAAGATCGGCCTCATCCTCGCGTTCATGCACCGCCCGGAGCTTCTCATACTCGACGAGCCCACCGCGGGACTGGACCCATTGGTGCAACAGGAATTTCAGCGAATGGTCGGTGAGGTGCGCGATGACGGACGGACGGTTTTCCTCTCTTCGCACACCCTCTCCGAAGTAGAACGGGTCGCCGACCGGGTCGGCATCATCCGCGCGGGCGAACTGGTGGTGGTCGAGCGTGTCGACGAGCTGAAGCGTAAGGCCATCCGCCGCATCGACTTCGAATTCGCCGCTCCCGTGCCCGCCGATCTCTTCGAAGGGGTGTCTGGGGTGCACAGCGCGACCGTGGAGGACCGCCACGCGAAAGTATCCTTCGACGGCACGGTCAATGACATCCTCAAAGCCGCGTTGACTCACGAGGTGGTCAACCTCAACAGCCGTGAATCCGACCTCGAAGAGGTCTTTCTCACTTACTACCGCAAGCAGAATCCCAATGGGTAGTGCCGCGGTACTCACCAAGGACCTCGCCGAACGTCGTTGGTCCGCGACGGCCCTGGGCGTCATTCTGGCGGCGTTCACCGTGGCCGCGCTGGCCATCAGCGCCGGTCTCGGCGAGACCATCACCGAGCTCACCGAGGGTTTTCCGGAAGCACTCACCACGTTCATGGGCGGAGACGTTCCCGGCGGATACGTCGTCGGCGAGGTGTTCAACCTCATCGCCCCCCTGGGGCTGATCGGCTACGCGGTGCTGACCGGAGCGCGCGCTATCGCCGGCGAGGAAGACGCCGGCACGATGGATCTGCTGGCCGCCCAGCCGATCACCCGCCGCAGGATCCTGGCCGCAAAAGCGGCGGGTCTGGCGGCGGCACTATTGACCGCCGTGGTGTTATTCGGCGCAGCCGCGATGGTCTCCTCAGCTCTGTTCGACACCGGCCTGACCGTCGGTGCCGTCTTCGCCACCTGCGTACACCTGTTTCTGCTGGCTATCGCGTTCGGCGCGCTGGCACTGGCGGTGGGGGCCGCGACCGGCAATCCCGGCCTTTCCGCCGGAGCGGCCGGAGCGGTGGCGGCGATCAGTTACATCACCAACGCGATGCTGCCGTTGGCCGGCCTCGACGGGTGGGCCCGGCTCAGTCCGTGGCACTACTACGCCGGTTCCGACCCGCTTCGCAATGGTCTTCATGCCGGGCACCTGACCGTCTTGGTCGTGCTCACCGCCGCGGCGCTCGGCGCGGCGTCCCACATCTTTGAGCACCGCGACCTCAAGGGGTGATCCTGTGACCACCACCACGAACCGATACCGCACTACTACCTCGACGGCACCGGAGCACCTGCCGATGGTGTGGGTCCTGCTCACCAAGTCGGTCTCCGACCGGCGCACGCTGACCGCAGTCCTCGGCCTGCTCCTGATCGTGATGGGCGCCTTCGTCGGCGCGCTGTGGCCCCCGATGCGGGATACCTTCGCCGACCTGTCGTCGGGGCTGATGGACGACATCCTCCGAGCACTGCCGGGCGCGGACATGACCACCGGCGCGGGCTGGGCCAACGCCGAACTCATGTCGATGGTCGCCCCGGCCGCGATCATCACCGTCGCCGTCGTTTCGGCCGCCCGTGCGACCGCCGGCGAGGAAGAGGCCAAGACCCTCGGGATGGTGCTGTCGGCGCCCGTCTCCCGGCTGATGTTCCTGTCCGTCAAGACCGCGGCCATGACTATCCATGTCCTGATCGTCGGTGCGTTTCTGGCCGTCGGCCTGATGGTGGGCAACCTGATCGGGAATCTCGGATTGACGCCCGGCGGAATCCTGGGCGCCACAGCGCATACCGTTCTTCTCGGTATCTTCTTCGGGATGGTTGCCATCCTGATCGGTGCCGCCACCGGCAACGGCCGACTGACCACCGCCGGTACGGGCACGCTCGCCGGAATCGCCTTCGTGATGAGCGCGATCCTGCCACTGTCCAACACGCTGGCTGAGGGCGCCAAAGCCAGTCCCTGGTACTACTTCAACGCCTCCAACCCCCTCGTCAACGGCTTCGACCCCCAGCATTTGGCGATCCTGGCGGGTGCCTCCGTCGTCTTGGCAAGCCTGGCAATGGTGATCTTCCGAGCTCGCGACCTCCGGGGCTGACCGGCTGGCGTGGGGTGTCACATGGCATGGACATCGGTGGGGCCCGAATGGCGGGCCGGCCGTGCCTGCCGAGTTCGTTCCGATGTCTCGTAGGGCGCGCTCTGGAAAGATGACCCCCGAGGGCACATGTCCCGCGTCAGGCGCGGAGCGCCCATTGACCGTCGGCCAATGAACGCGAGGAAAATATGACTTCAGTGTTGATGACGGGGTTCCCGGGTTTCCTCGGGTCGGCCCTGCTGCCCGGCATCCTCGCAAAACGGGAAGGGTCCACCGTCCTTTGCGTTGTGCAGGCGAGACACATGGATACCGCCAAAGCCAAGCTGGCCGAGATTCAGACAGCCCATCCCCACACCATGCACCGGGTCCAACTCGTCGAGGGCGACATCACAGCTGAGGGTCTCGGGCTGCCCGATTCCGTCCCAGTGGACGACGTCGACGAGGTCTGGCACCTCGCCGCCGTGTACGACCTTTCCGTACCTGAGGACATTGCCAAGCTGGTCAACATCACCGGCACCGACAACGTCCTGAAATTCTGCCAGGAGCGCTCAGGATTCCGCCGGCTGCAGTACGTGAGCACCTGCTACGTCTCCGGGGCCTACGACGGCGAATTCACCGAGGAGATGCTCGAGGAAGGTCAGAAGTTCCAAAACCATTACGAGGAAACCAAATACGAGGCAGAGCGACTGGTGCGAGCGGCGATCGCCGACGGGCTGCCCGCGACCATTTACCGCCCCGGCATCGTTGTCGGGGACTCCCGCACCGGCGAGACCCAGAAGTACGACGGGCCCTACTTCGTCGCCGACTACATGAAGCGCCTGCCCGGCGCGACGTTCCTGCCGAACGTCGACCGAGGAGTCATGGCATCGCTGGTTCCGCGGGACTACGTCATCGCGGCGATGGACGCACTGAGCGTCCTCGACCGCTCCGCGGGCAAGACATACCAGCTGACCGACCCCGATCCGCCCTCGGCCCGTGAGGTGGCCGAGATCTTCGGCAAGCACCTCGGCAGGAGGCTGATCTGGCTGCCCATCCCGGTATCGGTCGTGCGCGGACTGCTTGACACGGTCCCCGGGATGGAACTGCTCACCGGCCTGCCTGCGGAGACGCTGGATTATTTCGCGTTCCCCACCACATACGGCACGGCCCAAACCGTGGCCGACCTCGAAGGCACCGGAGTCTCATGCCCCCGCTTCCGCGACTACGCCGACAAGCTGCTGGACTTCATGGCGGCCCACCCCGAATTCGACTCGCAGGCAATGACCTGACGGCGCAACTGCCTAGAGGGAGATCCCGTGACTGAGCAAAGCCCATCGCTGGTCGTCAATATCAGCCTGAGCGGCGCCGGACGAGACTACGACGAGTGCGTCGAATTCCTGGGAAGGTCGTTCCGGATCGTCCGAGTGAGCACCGGCGGCAGCGTCAAGCGGGCCGTCGCGGAACTGCGCACCCGGTCCGGGCAGGCTGCTGCCATCGGGGTCAGCGGAGTCCACGACGCGCAGGTGTCCGGAACGTGCAAGGGCAATCCCGGCAAGCTTCGGAAGGCCATCGACGAGGTCACCGGCGCCGCCACCGGGGCGGTTGCCACCGACGGCCACCGGTTGCGCACCGTGTTGCAGGAGTGGACCATTCGGCACCTGGCCGGTGAGATGCCCGGCTACTTCGCCAACGCGCGGGTGGTCGTGCTCGGCGGACGAAACCACTACCGCTCCACTCGAGTACTTTCAGAGAGCACGCAGAATCTGCGTTTCGCCGACCCGGCGGTGGAATACGGCCTTACCGACATTCAGAGTCCGTTTGAGGTGTTCGAGCGTGTCGTATCGGCCTCTGGCTGGCTCCTGGACAAAATCCCCTCCCCGGTGATGTCGACGGCCACCGCCCCCGGCCGGAAGTTCATCGAGACCCGGGTCCGTGAGGCCCTGCAGGACTGCGACGTCGTGGTGGCCACCTTCAGAGAACTCGCCCAGTTCGAGTTGGACGACCTGAAGGGCAAGACCCTCATTTCGACGTCCATCGGCGAGGAACGACTGAAGAGCCTGCGGGAGCGTGGAATAGACCTAATCCTCGACGATGTGCCGCAGCCGTTCGAAGGGGTGGTAGTCAATGAGGCGACGCTTGAAGCGCTGATGCTGGTGGCAGGCCAGGCCGAGGAGTCACGCCTGTCCGACGACGACCTGCTCGAGATGATCTCCTCTGCTGAGCTTCAGCCCAGGATTCTCTACCCCAGCGGTTTCAAGCGGAAGTCCCGATTCGCCTTCGTCATCCATCCGCTGTCCCAGGAATACTTCCGCAACGTCAAGGCGCTCGATGCCGTCGCCGGCCTGGCGCCCGGGATCTTCATGGACGGCGTGGAGAAGCTGATGGCGCACGCGCCGCCGTTCGTCTACAGCCATGTCACCGGTATCACGTCCCCGACCGGCGCTGAGGCCGAAGGGTGGCTCATCACCGTCGGCGGAACCCCCAAGGAACTCATGGCCCACGATCCGGAGTTCACCTACTCGCGACTGCTCGCGGCGGCCAACATGGCACAGAAGATGGGTGCCCAGATCATGGGCCTCGGCGCGTTCACCAAAGTCGTCGGCGACGCCGGTGTCACAGTGGCCAAACGCGCACCGCTGCCCATCACCACGGGCAACTCCTACAGCGCCTCGGGTGCGCTGTGGGCCGCCCATGACGCGGTCCGCCGACTCGGCATCGCCCAAGTCGACAAGACGGGACATCTGAAGGGCAAGGCGATGGTGGTCGGCGCGACCGGCGCCATCGGCTCGGTGTGTGCGCGACTGCTGGCGATGGCCGCCGACGAGCTGTGGCTGGTCTCCATCGAACCGGCGAAGCTGTTGGCGCTGAAGGCCGACATCGAGCGGGAGAACCCGAGGGCGGCGATCCATGTGGGCGCCAGCGCCGACGAACACATCTCCGACATGGACGTCATCGTGACGGCCACCTCGGGGGCCGGCAAGAAGGTGCTCGACATCATGAAGGTGAAGCCAGGTGCGGTGATCACCGACGTCGCACGGCCGTTGGACCTTTCGGCCTCCGATGTCGCCAAGCGGCCCGACGTCCTGGTCATCGAATCCGGGGAGATCCAACTGCCCGGCGATCCGCAGATGAAGGGAATCGGCCTGCCGCAAGGTGTTGCCTACGCATGCCTGGCCGAGACCATCGTCCTGGCGCTCGAGGGTCGCTACGAGACGTTCACCGTCGGGCGCAATATCGAATGGGAGAAGGTCAAGGAGATCTACCGGCTGGGGCTGAAGCACGGCATGAAACTCGCCGCGATCTCCGGTGTCAACGGCGTCTACACCGACGACGACATCGGCAGGATCCGGGAGTTGGCACTGGCCAAACGGGCGGAGATGGATGTCGGCGTGCGGCGTTGAGTGCCTTCGAGTGTGTGTCACGGTGTCTGGAAAGCTGCTCATCGCGTGGAGTGCGCAGCCCATGTTCGTGCCGGCTGGATCCAGGAACTTCAGGAGATCTCCGGACCGTGCGCCGGTGCGGAGCTCCTCACGCTGCGGTTACCGCACTCGCGGGCCGCTGCATAGTGCGCTGGCCGATCAGTCCATACCCGAAGCGAGATCGAGCAGATCGGCTGCGGATGCGAACTACGTCGCGGGGTCTGCAATCTGACAGCAATCTCGTCGGGCTGACCAGCCGACCCTCGAGGAAGTAAGGATCGTTTCCCGAAGCAGGGATGCTGGTGCGGTGCGTCGCCGTCCGATGAAAGCCCGCGCCTCGGCACCGGCAGACCCCCGACGCCGGCCCCACCCCGACCCTGACAAGCGACCCCACAGCAGCCGTCGGCGTGGAGGGGTCGATGAAAACTCCGGCGCGGCGCTGCATGTGTGCCAGCTCATCACCTTCGCCCCTGCGGCAGCGAAACATGCAATCCCAGAACTGATAAGCACCTTGCAGCGAAT
>CAZGPT010000021.1:0-9997 GCA_964527015.1 uncultured Mycobacterium sp.
TCTGGCCTCGGCCGGTCTGGCATCCCGGATGGTGCTACAGGTCCACGACGAGCTGCTGCTCGAGGTCGCACCGGGCGAACGGGGGGTCGTCGAGGAATTGGTACGGGACAAGATGGGCGGCGCCTATCCGCTCGACGTGCCATTGGAGGTCTCGGTGGGGTACGGCCCCACGTGGGACGCGGCTGCGCATTAGTAGCCGGAACTCGACCTCGGCCAAGGCAGACTGATCCGATGAACGCAGTGGCCAGTGGCATCTCCCTGACGGTCCGGCGCGCCCTCGTGACCGGGGGCTCCCGTGGGCTGGGGCGCGCGCTGGCCTGGCCGGCGTCCTGGTGTAAAGCGTGGCTCGGCGTCGAATTGGGACCCCACCAGATGAGCGCAAACGCCATCTGTCCCACCGTCTTCATGCCTCATGTCTGAGATGGGTCAGCGGCTGTGGAGTGACCAGGAATTCGCAGCGGCCAAAATCGATCAGATACCGGCCAAACGGTTCGGGAACATCACCGAGATTACGGTTCTGATCCTGTTTCTGGGCTCCGACCAGGCCGCGTTCGTCAACGGCTCCATCATCGGCATCGACGGCGGGCTGTTCGCGGGTAGCCCCGACTCGGGCCAACACCGGTGGCCCGACTCAGACAGCGGCTGAAGTATCGGCCTCGGTGTCGAAGTACCTCGCCGCGCGATTCGCCTGCACATAATCCGTCCATGCGCGAGCATCGTCGGTGTGAGGCATGCCAGGCGCCGGAGCCGTTGATGTCATCGAACTGCGAGTGGTTCGCGCAACGCGCCTGGAGCGTGAGCGCGAACAAGGTCCTCGCCGACCGCGATGGCGCGCCCGGCGCCGTCACCAGCCTGGCGAAACAGATCTACCGCCCCCGGTCCGCCGAGGAGATTTCAGCGATCGTGCAGTCGCTGCCGGCGACGACGCCGATCGCCTGTGTCTGCGGAGGTCACGAGTCGTCGAGCGCAGCGCTCGTCGCAAGCAGCGAAGCCGTGATCATCGACCTGATTCTCCTAAAGTCGATCGAGTTCACCGGGACGGGCGACGAAAGGCTGGTCACGGTGGGATCCGGCGTCGTGTTCCGTGGGCTCGTCGAGGCGGTCAAGGAATACGGCGGCGCCCTTCCGGTCGGGACCGGTCCGGGAGTCGGGGTCGCTGGGTACGTCACCAACGGCGGATTGAGCGGCTACTTCTCCCGCCGGCTCGGACTCCTCGGTCAGCGCGTGGCGACGATGACAGTCGTGACGGCTGGCGGCGAGATTCGCGTGCTGACACCCGAGGACGACCTCTTCACCGCCATGCTCGGGGCGGGCAGTGCGCTGGCCATTGTGGTCGACATGACGTTCCGCGTGGCGCATCAGAGTGCGATCAAGGGGGCTGAACAGCGTGTTTTCGGTTTCAGGAAGCGTGAGCAGGCGGTGCGGTACTCCTACGAGGTGATGCGGTTCATGCAGACACAGGTAATCCCGAACGAATCGGTCTCGCTGGAACTCGTGGTCACGGGCGGGAAGGCGCTCGTCGCGACCACGGTCTTCCATGACACCTTCGCGGGAAGCACCGCGGAGTTCGTCTCGCCGCTGGAGGATATCGCCGCGTCCATGAAGCTCCCCGCCCTGTCGCAGGCTTATTGGGGCTCATGGTCCGAAGCCGCCGCGGCACTGTGGCCTGTGATCGCGGACCAGAAGGGCGACCCGCTCGCGACGCTCTGCCACTGTGTCGGCACCGTCGGAGTTCCCGGCGATGAGGTGATTGACTTCGTGAGCGACACCATCGTCGGGGCGGCGCCTCTCGACGAGGCCGAATTGTCGATTGTCGAAATCCGCTCACTCGGTGGCGAAGCGCAGAAGGGACCGAGGCTTCCCACCGGCAACTGCCACCATGCCTTCTTCGTCGATCTTGTCACCCTTTACGACTCGAAGCCCAAGACTCCGGCCGAGCGGCAGATGATCGTCGACCTCACGAACAACGTCGTCGACAAGGCGCGGACGGTGCGCGGCCTCGGAGTCGACTTCAGCGGCACTCATTCGCAGCCCGACGATGTTGGCCGTTCGGTGGTCCCATCCGAGATATTCGGTTCGGCCGAAACCGCGGCTACCATCCAGGCGTTGAAGAAGAAGGTGGATCCAGCGAATCGGTTCCGGTTCCACCCGTTCGCGAAGTTCATCGCGTGACACCGTTCGTCGCATCACATCCGGCCGCACGCGGGATGCCGTGGCGCGTCAACGGAATCAGGGCACCGGAAGGCGGTAGCCGTTGAGCATGTGCAGCACCGGTCCGGCGTCGGCCCGGGCGGCCACCACCCGGTGGGCCTCCTCACTGTGCAGGGCGAACACCCACTCGTCGCCGAAGCCACGGTCGATCCGGTCGCGGACATAGGCCAGTTCGACGACTGCGATGATGAACCGCTCGACCGCCTTCGCCGCGTGCCGCCCGCCGGCGCGTCGTGCGCTCTGCACCGCCCAAGTGCGTGAGCGCAGTGCGGCCAGCCAGGTCGCTTCGGCCGGTGTCACCAGTCCGTGCGCCACCAACCCGGGTAGCTTTGCGGCGATGATGTGCCGTTCCCGACGTCGGCTCGCCACGGCCAGGATGATTGCCAGCCCGAAAATGGGCATCATCCACACCACGTAGACCCCGAGGTAGGTACCGGCGCCCAGCAGCGCCGAACCGTTCCACAGTCCGTGCATGACCACCGCGGCGAGATAGCCGAGCAGTAGGCAGCTCACCTTGGCGGGCAGGGTGCGTTGCTGTAGTGCGAAGTACACCCCGATGGCGAACATCGTGGTGAACAGCGGGTGGGCGAACGGACCGAGTGCCAGTCGCATCCCCGCGATGGCCAGCGAACCGGACACGGTCTCACCGCTGGAAATGTAGAAGATGTTCTCCAGCCAGGCGAAACCCGCCGCGGTGAATCCCGCGTAAACCAGGCAATCGGTCATCGTGTTCAGTTCGATGCGGCGCCGGCCGGTCATCATCAACAGCAGGAAAGCCCCTTTGGCGGCTTCCTCGACGACCGGTGCCCCGATGGCTACCGTCACGAAGGCGGGGGCTTGCCCACCACCCCCGAAAGTCTGCTCGATGATGTGCCCGAAGGCCACCGAGAGCAGCACCGCGACCGAGGCGCCCCATAGGAAGGCCATCACCAGCAGCCGGGGTGGCTCCGGTTCCCAGCGGTCTAGCCACAGGTAGCACAGCAGGACAAAGGTCATCGCCAAGCCGGACAGCGCGAAGCCCAGAGCGGTACCACCCGGGTCCGCCGACGTGAGCAGGGCCAGGATCGATGCCGCCAGCGTGCCTAACGCGACGATGGCCGCGAGCGGGGCGCCGACTTTGCGGACCGGCCGCGGGAAGGGTGGCCCGGCAGGGCTGAAGTGGGAGGCGTGGGACACCACAGGAGAGTAGCGGCGGCCGCACCCGGGTTTGTCGAGGTTGTCCCCGGTCGAGTAGGATCAACCCGGCCCCGCATGCTGTTCTGCGGGGCAAACACCAATGAACCTGTCCCTACGATTAACCGTGTCCGGAGTCATCCCACAATATGCCCAGTCCCACCGTCACCTCGCCGCAAGTAGCCATCAACGACATCGGCTCGGCTGAGGACTTCCTCGCTGCCATCGACAAGACCATCAAGTACTTCAACGATGGCGACATCGTCGAGGGGACCATCGTCAAGGTGGACCGGGATGAGGTTCTTCTCGATATCGGCTATAAGACCGAAGGCGTCATCCCGTCCCGCGAACTATCCATCAAGCACGACGTCGACCCCAACGAAGTGGTGTCCGTCGGCGATGAGGTGGAAGCTCTCGTCCTCACCAAGGAGGACAAAGAAGGCCGGCTGATTCTTTCGAAGAAGCGCGCCCAATACGAGCGCGCCTGGGGCACCATCGAGGCGCTCAAGGAAAAGGACGAGGCCGTCAAGGGAACCGTCATCGAGGTGGTGAAGGGCGGCCTGATCCTCGACATCGGACTGCGCGGCTTCCTGCCCGCCTCGCTGGTCGAGATGCGCCGGGTTCGTGATCTCCAGCCGTACATCGGCAAGGAGATCGAGGCCAAGATCATCGAGTTGGACAAGAACCGTAATAACGTCGTGCTTTCACGCCGCGCATGGCTCGAGCAGACCCAATCCGAGGTGCGCAGCGAGTTCCTCAACCAGTTGGTCAAGGGCGCTGTCCGCAAGGGTGTTGTTTCCTCGATCGTCAACTTCGGTGCCTTCGTCGACCTCGGCGGGGTCGATGGTCTGGTGCACGTCTCCGAGCTCTCCTGGAAGCACATCGACCATCCGTCCGAGGTGGTCCAGGTCGGCGACGAGGTCACCGTCGAGGTGCTCGACGTCGATATGGATCGCGAGCGGGTATCGCTGTCACTCAAGGCAACCCAGGAAGATCCGTGGCGACACTTCGCCCGCACTCATGCCATCGGTCAGATCGTGCCGGGCAAGGTCACCAAGCTGGTGCCGTTCGGCGCGTTCGTCCGCGTCGAGGAGGGCATCGAAGGCCTGGTGCACATCTCCGAGCTATCCGAGCGGCACGTCGAGGTGCCTGATCAGGTTGTCGCGGTCGGTGACGACGCCTTGGTCAAGGTCATCGATATCGACCTGGATCGGCGCCGCATCTCGTTGAGCCTGAAGCAGGCGAACGAGGATTACACCGACGAGTTCGACCCGTCGAAATACGGGATGGCCGACAGCTACGACGAAGCCGGCAACTACATCTTCCCGGAGGGCTTCGACGCCGAAACCAACGAGTGGCTCGAGGGCTTCGACAAGCAGCGCACCGAATGGGAGGCCCGCTACGCCGAGGCCGAGCGCCGGCACAAGATGCACACCGGGCAGATGGAGAAGTTCGCCGCGGCTGACGCCGCCGCCGCCGAGGAACGTCCGACGGGTTCCTCGGCCAGTTCGAGCCCCGGCGCGGAAACCGGTGGCTCGCTGGCCAGCGACGCCCAGTTGGCGGCGTTGCGTGAGAAGCTGGCCGGCAACGCCTAGCTGTCGCGGGCGATGCTGCGCATCGGACTGACCGGCGGAATCGGCGCCGGGAAGTCCACAGTCTCGGCGGTCTTCGCCGAATGCGGTGCGGTAATCGTCGACGGCGACGTCATCTCCCGTGAGGTGGTCGAGCCGGGCACCGAGGGGCTGGAGGCCCTGGTCGACCACTTCGGGGACGGCATCCTCCTTCCGGATGGTGCGTTGGACCGGCCCGAGTTGGCCGCCCGGGCGTTTGTCGACGAGCAACAGCGCGCACGGCTCAATGCCATCGTTCATCCGCTGGTCGCGCGGCGGCGAGCCGAGATCGTCGCCGCCGTGGCGACGGACGAGGTGATCGTCGAGGACATCCCGCTGCTGGTCGAATCCGGGATGGCCCCGTTGTTCCCGCTGGTCGTGGTGGTGCACGCCGACGCCGACGTTCGGCTGCAACGACTGATCGGTCGGCGTGGGATGGATGAGGGGGACGCCCGGGCCCGTATCTCGGCCCAGGCCTCTGAGGAACAGCGACGCCGGGTTGCCGACGTGTGGCTGGACAACTCCGCCAGCCCGGCCCAGCTCGTCCAGCGGGCCCGCGAGCTGTGGTTTCAGCGGATCCTGCCGTTCGCCCGCAATCTGGCCGCCGGCAGGCCGACCACTGACCCGGACGGGCTGGTGTCGCCTGATCCGTCTTGGCCGCTGCAGGCCGAGCGGATCCGGGCCCGGGTCAACACCGCCTGCGGCCATCGCGCGGTTCGTATCGACCACATCGGCTCGACCGCCGTCGCCGGTATGGTCGCCCGGGACGTCATCGATATGCAGGTGACCGTCGCCGGGCCGGAACTCGCCGACGAGATTTCCGGGGATCTGCTGGCGGCCGGTTACCCGCGGGTCGAATCCATCACAGCCGATGCGGCGCTGGATCCCGCTAGCAGAAACGTCCTGTGGCACAAGAGGTTGCATGCCTCAGCCGACCCGGGCCGGCCCACCCACATCCACATCAGAGTGGACGGTCGGCCGAACCAGAGATTCGCGTTGATATTCGTAGACTGGCTCAATTCCAACCCGGGGATGCGGGCGGACTATGCCGCTGCCAGGCGCGGGAACCGCGCGGCGGCATGGCTGCTGGAGGCCTATGAACGGGCGTCGCTCTGGGCGCAGACCAGCGGCTGGAGCCCTGGTCCGATCAGGTGACTGGGGCCATGGAATCGCCGGCCGGGAGCTGTGCGGGCGGTGCACCGACCGGCGGGGCATAGGTCTCATCACCGGTTGACGGCGTCGTCAGCGGCACTTCTTCGGGCGGCAGGCCCTGGGCATTGCTCAGCGGGGCGCCGCAGTTCATTGCGCCGTAGTCGGCATCCTCGCGGGCGGGCGTGAGTTTGGGGCCGATGAACTGGTCCGCTTGGGCGAAGAGCTGATTATCCACCAGAATCTCGCAATGAAGATTGGCCGAGTAGGGCCATTGAATGGATATCCGCATCCCGGCCTCGCCGGGGTCGGTCAGCACTGCGGTGGCCTCGAACGTCCGGCCCGGCAGCATCGTCGGGTCGGTGCTGTTGACCTGGCTGTCGCTGATCCGATACGAAACCAGCGCACCCCGGGCCAGGCCGTCGATGCGGGCGCGGTAGGTCACGTTGTGCTGAAGTCCATCGTCCTCGGCTGCCGCGGCATCCGGTGCTATCGGCAGCGTCATTGCCAGCGCCACAGCAGCGCCGACGGTCGCCGACGGTCTCGTGCGTCCCACAGGGGTTGAGAATACGCCTATCGCCAGCTCAGCTCCATGCCGGTAGAGGCCAGCCAGGCGTTCAGATCGTGGCCGTGCGCGGCGAGCCCGTCGACCGCGGCAACCGCCCGGCGCACCGCGGTCTCGACGGTCTCGGCGCTCAGCAAACCCATCTGATGTGCACCCAGCAACTCGTCGAGGTCTACCATTTCGGTGCCGCGGCCGGTGCGGACAACAAGGTCCAGGTAGTGATCCTCGGTGGTCCAGCGCTCCGCGCCGACCGTGATCTGACCGATGTCGAGATAGTAGTCCTGATCGCGCTCGTGGCCTGGGTTGAAGTGGAACACGGTGGCTCGTAGCCCCAGCGCCGGGAGCAGCCAGGACTCCAGATAGCGAAACTGGACCCGGCCTGGGGTGGGGCGGGCCAGGTAGAGCCCCCACGGGCGCAGGAGGTACTCGTCGACGGACCGCACGACCCCTTTGGGATCGGTGTTGGTGCCTCCGACGAGGTCGAACGTCTCGTGTTTGGGTGGGTGGATGGCATCAGCCTACGATGTCGTGGTCGGATTCCGGACCCGGGCATTTCACCGGCCGGGACCCGGGTGCAGGCCGATTAGTGAACAGCATCGCTGCGGCGAGACAGACCATCAAGATCCGGCGTGCCCGGACTCCTGCGGGATGCGAGCGGGAACTTGTCTGGCACTCGGCCTAACCTGTAGGCCATGGCCTTTGCCGCCGAACGCCCCGTAGTCGCAGACTCCGAATACCGAGCCGTCGAGGACGCGGTGCGGACCGGTGCGCCGTTCGAGGTAGTCAGTCCCTACCGGCCGGCCGGCGATCAGCCCGCCGCTATCGACGAACTGGAGCGGCGGATCCGGGCGGGGGAGCGCGAAGTGGTGCTGCTGGGTGCCACCGGAACGGGGAAGTCAGCCACTACCGCATGGCTGATCGAAAGGCTGCAGCGGCCCACTCTGGTGATGGCGCCGAACAAGACGCTCGCCGCGCAGCTGGCTAACGAACTGCGGGAGATGTTGCCGCGCAACGCCGTCGAGTACTTCGTCTCCTATTACGACTACTACCAGCCAGAGGCCTACATAGCCCAGACCGACACCTACATCGAGAAGGACAGCTCCATCAACGACGATGTCGAAAGGCTGCGGCACTCCGCGACGTCGAACCTGCTGTCGCGACGGGATGTGGTGGTGGTCGCCTCGGTGTCGTGCATCTATGGACTTGGCACACCGCAGTCCTACCTGGACCGGTCGGTCGAGTTGCAGGTCGGCACCGAGGTACCGCGTGATGCGCTGTTGCGACTGCTGGTCGACGTCCAATACGACCGCAACGATATGGCGTTCACCAGAGGCACTTTCCGGGTGCGCGGCGACACCGTCGAGATCATCCCGTCCTACGAGGAGCTCGCGGTCCGAATCGAATATTTCGGCGACGAGGTCGAGGCGCTTTACTACCTGCACCCGCTGACCGGCGACGTCGTCCGCAAGGTCGATTCGTTGCGGATATTTCCGGCCACCCACTACGTCGCCGGCCCGGAGCGCATGGCGCAGGCAATCTCATCCATCGAATCCGAACTGGACGAACGGCTCGCAGACCTGGAGAACCGCGGCAAGCTGCTCGAAGCGCAGCGGCTGCGGATGCGGACCAACTACGACATCGAGATGATGCGCCAGGTGGGTTTCTGCTCGGGCATCGAGAATTACTCGCGGCATATCGACGGCCGCTCCGCCGGTTCCGCACCGGCCACCCTGCTGGATTATTTCCCGGACGATTTCCTCCTGGTTGTTGACGAGTCCCATGTGACCGTGCCCCAGATCGGCGGGATGTACGAGGGCGACATGTCCCGCAAGCGCAACCTGGTCGAGTTCGGCTTCCGGTTGCCCTCGGCAGTGGATAACCGACCGCTGACCTGGGAAGAGTTCAGCCAGCGAGTCGGCCAGACGGTCTACCTGTCGGCCACGCCCGGGCCATATGAGCTGGCCCGGACCGGTGGCGAGTTCGTCGAACAGGTAATCCGTCCGACCGGCCTGCTCGATCCGAAGATCGTGGTCAAACCGACCACGGGGCAGATCGACGATCTGATCGGTGAGATCCGGTCCCGGGCCGAGCGGGATGAGCGGGTGCTGGTGACGACACTGACCAAGAAGATGGCCGAGGACCTGACCGACTACCTGCTCGAGCTCGGTATCCGGGTGCGCTATCTGCACTCCGAGGTCGACACGCTTCGTCGGGTGGAACTGCTTCGGCAACTCCGACTCGGTGACTACGACGTCCTGATCGGCATCAACCTACTGCGTGAGGGTCTGGACCTGCCCGAAGTATCGCTGGTGTCGATTCTCGACGCCGACAAGGAGGGCTTTCTGCGATCCACGCGCAGCCTTATCCAAACCATCGGACGCGCCGCCCGGAACGTCTCCGGAGAAGTCCACATGTACGCCGACAAGCTCACCGACTCGATGACCGAGGCCATCGAGGAAACCGAGCGCCGGCGCGCCAAACAGATCGCCTACAACACTGAGCACGGTATCGACCCACAACCGCTCCGAAAGAAGATTGCCGACATCCTTGATCAGGTCTATCGGGAGGCCGAGGACACCGGGGAGGCCGAAGCCACCGAGGTCGGTGGTTCGGGCCGCAACGCATCTCGCGGTCGGCGGGCTCAGGGCGAACCGGGCCGAGCGGGCAGTTCCGGAATCATCGACGGCCGCGACGTGTCATCGATGCCGCGCGCCGAACTGGCCGACCTCATCAAGGAACTCACCACCCAGATGATGGCCGCCGCGCGTGACTTGCAGTTCGAACTCGCCGCACGGTTGCGTGACGAGATCGCCGACCTCAAAAAGGAACTGCGCGGTATGGACGCCGCGGGCCTGAAGTAACCGCGGCGGCTCTGCTTGGCCACGGTTCGATAACCCCCAATTTGTCGGCATGTCTGCGGTCTTACACCTCTGTAGTTTCTCCTCCAGACCTCACCACGGATTGGGAAAACTATGTCGAGGACCATCACTGGGTTCAACATCAAAGCCGTTGCCGGCGTTGGGCTGTGCGGGATCGCGATGGCGCTGAGTCCGGGCGCGACCGCTGCTCCGTTCACAACGGGCGGTTACGAGTGCATCGAAGATCTGGCGGGTGTGGCCACAGATCCGGCCGCCGCCGGCGCAGCCGGGGGCCCGTGCCTTGCCGCCGGCGCTCCAATCGCCGACATGGCCGGTGTCCCGTTGGCGCTGCCCGGCCCGGTGGCCGCCGCCGTCCCGATCGGCGCCCCGATCCCGATCGGTGCTCCCGTCCCAATCGGTGCTCCGGTCCC
>CAZGPT010000021.1:10097-30042 GCA_964527015.1 uncultured Mycobacterium sp.
CGATCGGCGCCCCGATCCCGATCGGTGCTCCCGTCCCAATCGGTGCTCCGGTCCCGATCGGTGCTCCGGTCCCGATCGGTGCTCCGGTCCCGATCGGCGCCCCGATCCCGGTCGGTGCTCCGGTGCCAATCGGTGCTCCCGTCCCGATGGGTGCCGGCGTAGTGGGTGCTCCGATTCCCATCGGGGCTCCGGTTGGTGGAGCGATGCCGGTTGCCGCGCCGATCATCGACATGGGTGGACTCGGCGGCAAAGGCACGTCGACTGGTCCGGCCCCCGCCGGTGCCCCCGTGTCCGGTGAGCCGATCCTGCCCGGTCCGCCCGTCACGACCGGAGGCTGACGACTTGGTCACTTCAACAGGAGCGGATGCGATGCGGGGGTTTGCCAGGGGTGTCGTTGCCGTCGGCGCCATCGCTGCGAGCGTATTTGCCGGGCCGACCGCTGTGAGCGCGGCAGCATCGACGGTAAGCCAGGCAAACCAGTCATTCGGCTCCGGTATCGCGTCGGTTCGGCCGGCTTCGGGGGCCGTGGTGGGGGTGGCGCATCCGGTGGTGGTGACGTTCAACGCACCCGTCACCGATCGCGTCGCGGCTGAGCGCGCCATCGACATCACATCGACGCCGGCTATGTCCGGCGCCTTCGAATGGATCGACAACAACGTCGTGCATTGGGTTCCCGATCGATTCTGGCCCGCGCACACCACCGTCGCGCTTTCGGTAGGTGGCAGGCCGCGGCAGTTCGCAACGGGTCCCGCCGTCGTCGGGGTTGCGAGCATTTCCGATCACACGTTCACCGTGACGATCGACGGAGTCGATGCCGGACCGCCGTCCTCGCTCCCCGCGCCGCACCATCGACCGAACTGGGGAGAAGAGGGCGTGTTCCCGGCCTCGATGGGCAGGACCCAGTACCCGACGCCCGTCGGCATCTACACCGTCATGGCCAAGGAACGCGATGTGGTGATGGATTCAAGCACCGTCGGCATCCCCGTCTACAGTCCGGACGGCTACCACTACGACGTGGAATACGCGGTCCGTTTCACCGCCCGTGGACTCTTCGTCCATTCGGCCCCCTGGGCACTCAACGCCTTGGGTAACGAGAACACCAGTCACGGCTGTATCGGCTTGAGCCTCGAGGATGCGGAATGGTACTTCGACACGGTCAATGTCGGTGACCCGGTGATTGTGCGGGAAAACAGCCTCGAGGTTCCGAAACTCGTGTCGGCGAAGACCGAAGCCCGATAGGA
Source organism: uncultured Mycobacterium sp. (assembly GCA_964527015.1). Taxonomy (GTDB): domain Bacteria; phylum Actinomycetota; class Actinomycetes; order Mycobacteriales; family Mycobacteriaceae; genus Mycobacterium. Next base: position 11,339 of record CAZGPT010000021.1, read on the forward strand.
CCTGTAGTCAACGTCACCTGGGGATGTTTGCGCTCATCAGCGGCGTCCGGCGGTCGAAGACGAGGCCCGCATGTCGTGAATCACACCCCCGCCGACGAGCCGAGGCGTTACTGTTCCCGGTGGTGTTAGAACTCTGACTGGAGGGTACGAATGGGCGGTTACAAGACCGTGGTCGTCGGTACGGATGGCTCTGACTCCTCGCTACGCGCCGTCGATCGGGCCGGGCACCTTGGCGCGGGGCCGGATGCAAAGGTCATCGTCGTCACGGCCTACCTGCCCAGCCCGGAGGACACCCGAGCCGCTGACATGCTCAAGGACGAGGGTTACAAGGTGACGGGTAACGCTCCGATCTACGAAATCCTGCGGGATGCCCGGGAACGGGCGGAGGCGGCCGGAGCGGTCAACGTCGAGGAACGGGCCGTCGAGGGTGCACCCGTCGAAGCGCTGGTCGACCTCGCCAATGAGGTCGAGGCCGATCTACTGGTGGTCGGCAATGTCGGCCTCAACACGATCGCGGGACGTCTGCTCGGCTCGGTGCCGGCCAATGTTGCACGCAAGTCCAAGACCGACGTGCTCATCGTCCACACCACGAACTAGCGGGACCGCTCAACCGCACTGACGTGACCGCTGACGGCTCCGGCCGGGATGGCCCGACCACCCGCACCCGGCTGTGGGTGGACGGCGAACTGAAGAGCGAGAACTTCCCACTGGCAGATCTCTCGGGTCATCGCGATGAGCCGGACGCCCTGGTGTGGGTTGACCTGTGCAATCCGGACCGCGCTCTGCTCGATGAACTGGCTGACGATCTCGGTCTCGACCCCCGGGCTGTTGAAGACGTCGTGGAGCGCACCGAGCGCACCAAGGCCACCCGCTACGCCACCCACATCTTCCTCACCGTCTACGCCACCGCACTGGGGCCGCAGATTCCCGGTTCGATCGAGTCGAGGCTGCTCACCGCGCGAGTGTCGATATTCGTGCTCTCCTCCTGCGTGGTGACCGTTCGGCACGAAACCGACCCGTTGCAAACGGTTTTCGACATCGACGGCCTGATACGTCACTGGGATGACAACGCCGACCTACTGCGCAGGGGCAGCCCGGCCCTGCTGCACGGAATTCTCGACGTGGTGGTGGACGGTCAGTTCGACACCATCCAGCAACTCGATGACGCCATCGAGTCCCTCGAGGACGGCTTATTCGACGACCGGGCGCAGACCCGGCAGTTACAACGCGACACCTACCGGCTGCGCAAGGAACTCGTCGAACTGCGCCGAATCGTGCTGCCCATGCGCGAAGTGGTCAACACGATCATGAGGCGCAGCGCCCCCGGAATCGACTCGAAAGAGTTGGACGGTTGGTACTCGGACCTGTACGACCATGTGATCCGGGCGGCCGAATGGACCGAATCGCTGCGGGACATGGTGACCACGGTGTTCGAGACCAACCTCTCGTTACAGGACGCCCGGCTCAACACCGTCATGAAGAAGCTGACCGGCTGGGCGGGCATCATCGCGGTGCCGACCTTGGTCACCGGCTGGTTCGGCCAGAACATCCCCTACCCGGGCTACGGGACCGATGCGGGCACATGGGCCAGCGCGCTGATTTCGGTACTTGCCTCGGCTGTGCTGTTCATCGGATTCAAACGCCGTGGCTGGATCTGACCGCGACGGCCGGGCAGTACGGCCTGAATTCAACTGCACGCCGGGAGAGGGAAATCGATGATCGACAAGCGCGCACCCTTACGCCGCTATGTCCAGGACATGACCGAGTTGGTTAACGCTACCGACCGGGAAAGCGAGCTGCTGGCGTCCGGGCGGACATTGCTCGCGGGGTTGGTGCGGGACGACGGTTGGCTGCCGGTGAAGTACGCCGTTCCGCGTCCGGACCGCTACGCCCAGTACCTGTTGCACTGCGATCCACTCGAACGTTTCAGCATGGTGAGTTTCGTGTGGGGACCCGGCCAGCGGACGCCGGTGCACAATCACACCGTATGGGGCCTTGTCGGGGTGTTGCGCGGCGCCGAGCAGACCGAGGAGTACTCGCTGCACGAGGGGATCCCGGTGGCCACCGGGAATAGTCGGGTGATGCTCAGTGGAGATGTCGATGCGGTATCACCGACCGTCGGTGATTGGCATCGTGTCACCAACACCTCCGGGGACGTGTCGGTCAGTATCCACGTCTATGGCGGCAATGTCGGCGCGTTGCATCGCCGCAGACTCGACGAGGAAAGCGGCCGCCTCGTTGATTTCCTATCGGGCTACGACAATACGGCCGTGCCGAATATTTGGGGCGGGTCGGCCGCAACCCCGTGCTGACGGTGCCTCCGCTTATGCCTCGGTCGCGTCGTCCTTGCCGGTGAAGGCTTCTTTCGCTTTATCCACGGCATGGGTGGCGATGTCGACGGAATCCTCGACGATGGCGCCGACACCACCTGCGATATCCCCCTTCACCACCTTGCCGGCGTCCTCGACGATATCGGCGGCCTTGTCGACCGCGTGGCTAGCGATGTCCTTGGCTGCATTGACGGCGTTCTTGGGATCAAATCCCATGGGGACCTCCTGAGGTGTCTACGACTGTGGCCCAACGGTAGGCCCGCCTCGGAACCGGCGGATGCTTTGTGCCGAAATCACACCCGATTGTTCAGGTTCTCCGGTGTTCAGGTCCGGATCATCCATCCGGCCGCCGGGTCAAGCGCCAGGCTCAGCACATCGACGGCCTCGAACGCAGTCACAGGAATAGTGCTCAACTCCTGCTGGAGGGTGACATGACCGGTGCCGGTCCAGCCATTACTCATCACCAACAGGTGTGCCCCGTCAATGCCGGGGCCGAACGAGTCGTAGACGACGGCGCCGTGCTGTTGCAGCGCCCGGAGCACCACCTGGGTGGAGGGGTCGAAATCGGTCATGTCGAAGTCGGCGCCGAGCCGGAGGACGGTGCCCATCGGGACGCCATCGGGATTGGTCCCGGTGCCGTCGCCGGAACGGGCGGGCCAGGTGTATCCGGTACCGCGATCCTTCGCGATTGTGATACCCAGCATGTGGTCGATGAATCCGCGCTCGATGTCGTCGGGACGCAGGATCAGCGGGAGGTACGGCAAGCGGGAGGCGTTCGCGTGCCCGACCTCGGGGTATAGCGGCGAACTCATATCGACGTGCACACCCGCCTCGGCGATCCACGACGAGCCGTACAGCGCGGCGTAGGCAGTATTACCCAGCGCGTCCAGCACCCCGGCCGCCGGCAGTTCCACTCCGTTGGCGACGTTGTACAACTCCTGAGAGATGCAGGCGTCCTTCTGGAACACCAGTAGGTGGCGGTCCCAGGCCGGGACGTCCGGCATGCCCTCCACCAGCGGCCGGTCCGGAATCGCGTACGGTCGGTCGTCGATACCGGGGCCGGTGGTCGAGTAGCCGCGGTTGAAGATCACCGTCTCTGTTGGACGGTCCCCCGGGACGACGTTGACCGGCATGCCCCCGCTGCTGCCCATCCAGGGCTCGCCGGCCCAGGACGCCCGCAGGGTGCCGCTGAGCAGAGCCGTCCAGTATGCCGAGGTTTCCAACACCGGAAGGCCGCTGACGTCGGCGTGGAAGACGGTGTCGGCCGGCATCAGGGTGCAGCCGCAGAATGTCGACAGCTCCACGTCCCGGCTGCGGCCGATCGGCACGGTGACCGGCACCATGACGGTGCCGCCGTACCCGTCATCGATGGTGACGCTGAAGGCATCCTGGCGTTCGGCGGCCGTGGCGGCCGGAGCGTTGGCCGCGGTCAGTGCCGCCGGGGTGGGGGTGTAGCTGAATTCGCCTGTCGCACCTACGATCACGGTCCCCTTGGTGGGCGTCGCCGAGCCGAGAAATGTCAGCTTGTCGCCGTTGGGGTCGCTGCCGGTGACGTGGCCGGTGACCAAACCGGTGAGCGGGTCGCTGTCGGTGATCCGGGCGGCGCCCGTCGGCGCGTTGTTGAACGGCGCAACCGACACTGTGACGGTGGCGGAGGACGTGTGGCCGCTGGCCCCGACCAGGCCGAAGGTCAGCAGGTTTATCAATCCGGCGAGGCCGTGGAGGTGGAAACCGGTGTCGCCGTCGTTTACGGCCACCACGAAGGTGTCGGTGAACCCGGTGTGCACGTCGGGCGCGGCCGGATCGGCGGTGTAGGTGTACTTCCCGGCGGTCACGGAAACGGTGCCGTACGCGGGAGCCCGACCGACCGCCATCCCGACACCGGTGCTGTCCGGGTCCAGCACGTCGAGTGTTCCGGTGACCACCCCACCGGCGGCCGGCCCGGACTGGGTGGCCTTGACCCGGGGCGTGGTGTTGTTCAACAGCGTGTTGATGGGGTCGACGGACTGGGCCTGGGTCGGTGCCGGTGTCAGTTCCGATGCCAGTGCCGATGCCAGTGCCGATGCCGTTGTCAAGGCGGCGACTGTTGGGGCGGCAGTGGCAGCCGCCGGTCGAGTGCGACGGGTACGTACCCTCGGTCCGGTCGACCGTGACTGATTCGACTGGACTACAACAGATTTCGCGATCAATTCTGAACTCGCGGGCTTTGTGATCACAGCGGCGCGGCCGCTAGCACGGGTTGGGCTGGCCGTTCGGACTCGGGTGGTCGTCGCGCGGGCTCCGCGGCGAACTGCGTCCCGCGATCGCGTTGCGTCGGCTCGTGCCGCGCTGCGCTGATCAGCTGAACTGCCGGCGGTGCTGTCTGCACTGGCCGAACCCACGCCTGCCACCGTGATCGCGGCACCGATTCCGAGTGCGATCGCCAGCGTTGCGGTACTGCTGCCCAACTGTGTCGTCGGCATGGCCACCTCCACCGATGGCAAACATAAGACACTGAGGTGCTTAAACGACGTCGACGGCCCTTTCTTGTTACTAAAGACCCTGGTTACTAATGACCCTGGTTACCAAAGACCCTGGTTGCCCACGACCTTGCCGCCGAGCTCCGGGAAGTGGAGCGGGCTCGTCAACTAGTCAGTGCCCGGACGTATAGTCGAAACTATGTTCGAATCAATATTGGCAGTCGATCCGGCGGCCGGGGAGCCGGCGTTAATTGCCCAGATCGGGGAGCTGGAACGGCTCAAATCCGCGGCCGCAGCGGCCCAAGCCCGGGCGGCGGCCGCGTTCGATGCCGCACGTCGCAGTGCAGAAGATGCCGCCGGGGTGCCCAGCCGGGGGCGGGGTCGCGGGGTCGCCGCAGAGGTGGCCCTGGCCAGACACGATTCCCCGGCTCGCGGCAGCCGGCATCTGGGGTTCGCCAAGGCGCTGGTGAATGAGATGCCCCATACCCTGGCGGCCTTGGAGTCCGGTGCACTCTCGGAGTGGCGGGCTACGCTGATCGTGCGGGAGAGCGCCTGCCTAGACGTGGAGGATCGCCGCGCTCTCGACGCTGAACTGTGTGCAGATCCGGACCGGTTATCGGGGCTGGGGGATCAGCGGATATGCGCTGAGGCCAAGAAGATCGCCTATCGGATCGATCCGCACGCGGTAGTCGATCGGGCGGTCAAAGCCCCAGCCGAACGCGCCGTGTCCCTGCGGCCGGCCCCAGAGTGCATGGCCTACCTGACGGCGCTGCTCCCGATGACCCAGGGTGTCTCGGTCTACGCCGCGCTCAAGCGGGCCGCGGACCGTTGCGGGGACGGCCGATCACGCGGTCAGGTGATGGCCGACACGCTTATTGAGCGCGTTACCGGCCGGGCCGCAGAGGAACCCACCCCCGTGGCGGTTCAGCTAGTGATCTCCGATGAGACTCTGCTCGCCGGATCGCCTGCTTCGGCGATGGTGACTGGCTACGGTCCGATTCCAGCAGGGGTGGCCAGACTGCTGGTCAGATCGGCGGCCACGGATCAGCGGTCGAGGGCCACGCTGCGCCGGCTCTACTGCCATCCCCGCTCCGGCGCCCTGGTGGCGATGGAATCGCGGTCTCGGATCTTCCCGACCGGATTGGCGAGCTTCATCCGGTTGCGTGATGAAACCTGCCGCACCCCGTACTGCGATGCCCCGATTCGCCACACCGACCATGCCAGACCGGTTTCGAAGGGCGGGCCGACCAGCGCGGCCAACGGCAACGGCACCTGCGAGGCGTGTAACTACACCAAAGAAGCCCCGGGGTGGACCGTCGCAACCCACACCGACAGCGACGGCACCCACACCGCCGTACTGACCACGCCGACCGGAGCCAGCCATACCTCCACCGCTCCGTCGGCGGCAGGATGGACCAATAGCCGCTCGAGCTCACTCGAAATCGATATCGGGATCGCCCTGGCTCAACACGCCGCCTAGCCCCCTTACCCGCGATGCTGTCATCGCGGTAGCGTCGAGCGAGTCGAGAAGCTCAACCGGTTCAGGGAGCAGTGAGAGCGCCGTGTCCAGCCGCACAACCAGGACAACCAGAGCCTCGATCGGCGGTGAGGCCGAAACAGGCACCGAACTCAAGTCGATGCCGATTACCGAGGTCGAAAAGCAGCTCCAGACCTCCGCGCAGGGTCTCAGTCAGGCCGAGGCGGCCAAGCGCGTGAACCGCTACGGTGCCAACGAGATCGCCGAGCGCAAAACCAATCCGTTGCTGAAGTTCCTGGGCTACTTCTGGGGGCCCATCCCGTGGATGATCGAGATCGCCGTCGTGCTCTCCGCTGTTGTCGGGCATTGGCCGGATTTCTTCATCATCCTGGTGCTGCTGCTAGCCAACGGCATCGTCGCGTACACCGAGGAACGTCAGGCGGGCAACGCGATTGCCGCCCTGAAAGCCAAACTCGCCATCAGCGCGCGAGTGATCCGCGACGGCAGCTGGATCACCGTACCGGCGCGAGAGCTGGTGCCCGGTGATGTCATCCGACTTCGACTCGGTGACATCGTCGCCGCCGACGCCAGACTGCTCGACGGCGACGAAATCGAGGTCGATCAGTCTGCGCTGACCGGCGAGTCCCTGCCCGTCACCTGTACGGCGGGTGCCGCCGTCTTCTCCGGGTCGATCATTCGACAAGGCGAAACCGATGCCCTGGTCTACGCGACCGGCTCGGGTACCTACTTCGGCAGGACCGCCGAATTGGTCACTGACACGCACGCGGTCAGCCACTTCCAACGCGCGGTGCTCAAGATCGGCAACTACCTGATCATCCTCGCGATCGCACTCGTCGCGGTCATCATCGTTGCCTCCCTGCTGCGCGGTAATCCGATCCTGACGACACTGCAATTCGCCCTCGTGCTGACCGTCGCGGCAATACCGGTGGCGATGCCCACGGTGCTGTCGGTCACGATGGCCGTCGGCGCGCGGCTGCTGGCCAAGAAGGAGGCGATCGTCAGCCGGCTTGTCGCCATCGAGGAACTCGCCGGAGTGGACGTGCTGTGCGCGGACAAGACCGGCACCCTGACCCAGAACGCTTTGACACTGGGCACTCCGTTCAGTGTCGATGGGGTAAGTCACGAGTCGGTCATCCTCGATGCCGCGCTGGCCTCCCGCACCGACAACGACGACCCCATCGACCGCGCGGTGCTCGGCGGACTTTCGGACGTCGCGCAGTTGCAGGCGTACGCGGTGACCCATTTCGCACCGTTCGACCCGGTCCACAAACGCACCGAAGCCACCGTCACCGCGGCCGACGGCACCACGATCCGGGTTACCAAGGGCGCCCCGCAGGTGATCCTGGCGCTGGCCGCCAACACCGCGCAGATCAGATCCGCCGCCGATGCCGCCGTCGATGATTTTGCCGCCCGAGGATTTCGCTCGCTGGGTGTGGCCCGCGCCGACTCCGGCGGCGACTGGCAGTTCCTTGGTGTGCTGCCGTTATTCGACCCGCCTCGGGACGACGCCGCGGCGACCCTCGCCACCGCACGGACCATGGGTGTCTCGGTCAAGATGGTGACAGGGGATGCGCTGGCGATTGCGCGGGAGACGGCCGCCAAAGTCGGTCTGGGTACGGACATCCTCGATGCCGCGGGGCTGGGCGAGGTGAAGAAGGTCGAGAGGGCGTCCGTGGGTGCATCCATCGACAATGCCGACGGGTTCGCCCAGGTGTTTCCCGAGCACAAGTACCACATCGTCGATGTGATGCAGAAGCGTGGCCATATCGTCGGGATGACCGGAGACGGGGTCAACGACGCCCCCGCGTTGAAGAAGGCCGACTGCGGTATCGCCGTGTCGGGTGCGACCGATGCCGCTCGCGCGGCTGCCGACATCGTGCTGCTGACGCCGGGGTTGTCGGTGATCATCGACGCGATTAAAGAGAGCCGCAAGATCTTTCAGCGGATGAACAGCTACGCGATGTACCGCATCGCCGAAACTCTTCGGGTGCTGCTGTTCATGACCGGCGCCATCTTGGTGTTCAACTTCTACCCGCTGACCGCCATCATGATCGTGATGCTCGCGCTGCTCAACGACGGCGCCATCCTGTCCATCGCGTATGACAGGGTGCACTACGCCGACAAACCCGAAGCCTGGAACATGCGACTGGTGCTCGGTATCGCCACCGTGCTGGGCATCATCGGGCCGATCGCCGCGTTCGGGCTGTTCTATCTGGGTAATCGGGTATTCGACCTGGGCCAGGACCGCGTGCAGACCCTGATGTATCTGCTGCTGTCTGTCGCCGGGCACCTGACCATCTTCCTGACCCGCACCCGCGGGCCGTTCTGGTCGATCCGGCCCGCCCCGATCCTGCTCTTCGCCGTCCTCGGCACCCAGGGCATCGCCACCCTCATCGCCGTCTACGGGCTGTTCATGACCCCGCTCGGCTGGACGTGGGCGGCGTTGGTGTGGGTTTATGCACTGGCCTGGTTCCTCATCAGCGACCGCATCAAGCTCCTGGCTTACCGACTCCTCGACCCCGCGTCAGCAATGTCCGCCGGGGCGAACTGATGTCACATCGGTGGAGGGAGCTGGCCGAGGCCACCCGGGTGACGCCGGGGTCGACGGTGGATCTGTCCGCGGATTTCGACCCGGGTCGCCGCGACGCGCACCTCGGGAAGGACGGCGGTACCGAGGCTTCGGCAGTGGCCCAGACCGAACTGCTGGCTTGGCAGGACCGCTTCTTCGCCCAGTCCAACCGGGCGCTGCTCATTGTTCTGCAGGGCATCGACGCCGCCGGCAAGGACGGCACCATCAAGCACGTCATGAGTGGCCTCAATCCCGAGGGCGTGGATGTGCACAGTTTCAAGGAGCCGTCGCAGACAGAGCGGGCGCACGACTACCTCTGGCGCCACCAGGCGGCGCTACCGGAGTTGGGCCGGATCGCGGTCTTCAACCGGTCCCACTACGAGAATGTGCTCATCACCCGGGTACATCCGGAGTTGTTGTGGCCGCGAACCGCGGTGCTCAACCGAGATGGCCTCTGGCAGCGGCGGTATCGCGATATCAACGAGTGGGAACGCTATCTCACCGATAATGGGACCGTCCTGGTCAAGTTGTTCCTCAACCTCTCCAAAGCCGAACAGGAGCGTCGGTTCCTCGCCCGGATCGACGAGCCCGAGAAGAATTGGAAGTTCTCGGCTGCCGACCTACGGGAGCGCGAGTTCTGGGACGACTATCAAACGGCTTTCCAGGACATGCTCAGCCAGACCAGCACCGACTTCGCTCCCTGGCATGTGATCCCCGCGGATCATAAATGGTTCAGCCACTTGTCGACCTCGGCGGTGCTGCTGGAAACCCTACGGCAGCTCAACCCGCATTACCCGCAGGTCAGCGCAGCGGCCAAAACCGAACTTGCGCAGGCCAAAAGGGAATTGTTGGGCGCCCGCCCGCAGGGGCGGCCGGGTCCGTGAGGATGTCCTCAAACCCCGGGTACCGTGCTGCCTGAACGGCACTGGGCCGGTCACGTTCAGAACCGTCGACTGGTATTCCACTCTCACAGAACGCTTGTGGTGCATCACTCGTGCAGATCATTATCGCGCATGGACCGCTTCTACTTCCTCGACAATTGTATGTTGATAGCCGCAGCGTCATCGCCGATCTCGGCGTACTGACCCTGAATCTTGCCGTCGACGAGCCGGCCCTGAAAGATTCCGACCTCTTTCTGTGGCTGCTCACCGTCCCGCGTGTATTCCTTGCAGCCGGTGAACGTCTGGCCGTCGGCCGCCTCGATTACCACCGTCTGATTCTCCCAGGTGACGCGGACGCCTCGCGCATAGCCGACACCGGACTGGTTCCACGTTCCCTCGAGTTCGGCGCCGAGGGCAAGGGTGGTGCGATCAAGATACCGAGTTGCGATCCGGCTGATCGTTGCGATGAAGGTGCCGCGCAGATTATGCAAATGTGTTTTGGGGCCCCCGGCACCCATACTGGGTCGCATGGCTGATCGCAACGTTCTGGGCGGCCCGATGGAACCGTGCGGCACCGAGCCGATGACCGGATTCCACCGCGACGGCTGCTGCTCCACCGGGCCACAGGACCGCGGCCTACACACCATCTGCGCCGTGGTCAGCACCGAGTTCCTCGATCATCAGCGGTCCATCGGCAACGACCTGTCCACCCCGATGCCGCAATACCGATTCCCCGGCCTGGTGCCGGGGGACCGGTGGTGTGTCACCGCCGGCAACTGGTTGCGCGCCTACCAGGATGGCTGTCCCGCACCTGTGGTACTGGCCAGCACTCATGAGCGCACCCTCGACATCGTCGGACTCGACGCTCTTAAGGAGCATGCCGTGGATGTGCCCGACGACCTCACTGGGTTGTAGGCCCGTTTCACCAGCCGCGCTCGCGCCACTCCTTCAAGTGCGGCCGCTCAGCCCCCAGCGTGGTGTCGTCACCGTGTCCGGCATAGACCACGGTGTCGTCGTCGTAGGTCGCGAACACCTGACTCTCCAGGCCGGTCAGCAGTGAGTCGAACTCCGCCGGACTTGTTGTCCGGCCAGGACCGCCCGGGAACAGGCAATCCCCGGTGAACAGTTGCACGGCCATCCGCTCGCCGGTGGGACGCAACGCCAGTGCAACCGAACCGGGGGTGTGGCCCCGCAGGTGGATCACGTCGAAGGTCAGATTGCCGATCACGATGACGTCGCCACCGGCCAGGAACCGATCGGGCTTTACCGGCAGCGGTTCGGCGTCGAGCTGGTGCGCGGCGGTCGGTACACCGGTGGATTCCGCAACGGCCTCCAGCGCCAGCCAGTGGTCCATGTGCTGGTGAGTGGTCACGATCAGCGACAGCTTCGGCGCCTGCTCGGCGACCAGTTCGATCAGCAGATCGGGGTCGTTGGCGGCATCGATCAGCAGCGATTCACCGGTTGTCGCGCATGTCACGATGTAGGCGTTGTTGTCCATCGGCCCGACCGACATCTTGATGACGGTCACCCCCGGAAGCGTGCGCCGTGCGGCGTTCTGCGACTCCACATGACCGGTGTAGCTGTTCGCCACTCGGATCGGCTCGTCTGTCATGAACGCCACGTTACCGCCGTCGGGGTGGGCGCATAGCATAGGCGGGTGGCTGACCGGTTGATCGTCAAAGGCGCGCGTGAACACAACCTCCGCGGCATCGACCTCGAACTACCCCGCGACGCCCTGATCGTGTTCACCGGCCTGTCCGGGTCCGGTAAGTCCTCGCTGGCCTTCGACACCATCTTCGCCGAGGGGCAGCGCCGCTACGTCGAATCGCTGAGCGCCTACGCCCGGCAGTTCCTCGGCCAGATGGACAAACCCGACGTCGACTTCATCGAGGGTCTCTCCCCGGCGGTCTCAATCGACCAGAAATCGACCAACCGCAACCCGCGGTCCACCGTCGGCACCATCACCGAGGTATACGACTATCTGCGCCTGCTCTACGCCCGCGCCGGCACCCCGCACTGCCCGGTGTGCGGGGAACACATTGCCCGGCAGACCCCGCAGCAGATCGTGGACCAGGTTCTGGCCATGACCGAGGGTACTAAATTCCAGGTGCTCGCCCCGGTGGTCCGCACCCGGAAGGGCGAGTTCGTCGACCTGTTCGACAAGCTCAACACCCAGGGCTACAGCCGGGTCCGGGTCGACGGCGTCGTGCACTCGCTTACCGACCCGCCGAAGCTGAAAAAACAGGAGAAGCACGACATCGAGGTGGTGGTCGACCGGCTCACCGTGAAGACCAGTGCCAAACAGCGGCTTACCGACTCGGTTGAGACCGCGCTGAGTCTGGCCGACGGCATCGTGGTGCTGGACTTCGTCGACCGCGACGAGGACGACCCGAACCGCGAGCAGCGATTCTCCGAGAAGTTGGCCTGTCCCAACGGCCACCCGCTCGCGGTAGATGATCTGGAACCGCGTTCGTTTTCATTCAACTCGCCCTACGGTGCGTGCCCCGAGTGCAGCGGTCTGGGCATCCGCAAGGAAGTCGACCCCGAATTGGTGGTGCCCGATCCGGAACTGACCCTCGCCGACGGTGCGGTGGCACCCTGGGCGATGGGCCACAACTCCGACTATTTCACCCGGATGCTGGCCGGTCTCGGTGAGGCGCTGGGCTTCGACATCGACACCCCCTGGCGCAAGCTGCCGGTCAAGGCGCGTAAGGCGATCCTTGAGGGCTGTGACGAGCAGGTGCATGTGCGTTACCGGAACCGCTACGGTCGGACTCGCGCCTACTACGCCGATTTCGAGGGTGTCATGGCCTTCCTGCAACGCCGCATGGAGCAGACCGACTCCGAGGTGATGAAGGAACGCTACGAGGGGTTCATGCGTGACGTACCCTGCCCGGAATGCGACGGCAGCCGCCTCAAACCCGAGATCCTGGCGGTCACCCTGGCGGCGGGGGAGCGCGGCAAGAAATCCATCGCCGAGGTCTGCGAACTGTCCATCGCGGACTGCTCGGAATTCCTCAACGAACTCACCCTGGGACCGCGTGAACGGGCCATCGCCGGGCAGGTACTCAAGGAAGTGCGGTCCCGGCTGGGCTTCCTGCTCGATGTGGGACTGGACTATCTGTCGCTGAGCCGGGCCGCGGGCACGCTCTCCGGCGGTGAGGCGCAGCGCATCCGACTGGCCACTCAGATCGGCTCCGGTCTGGTCGGCGTGCTGTATGTGCTCGACGAGCCGTCCATCGGACTGCACCAGCGTGACAACCGCCGGCTCATCGAAACCCTTACCCGACTAAGGGATCTGGGTAACACCCTCATTGTCGTCGAGCATGACGAGGACACCATCGCCCACGCCGATTGGGTGGTCGACATCGGTCCTGCTGCGGGCGAACACGGCGGCCGGGTGGTGCACAGCGGCCCGTACCCGGATCTGCTGGCCAACCCCGAATCGCTGACCGGGGCCTACCTGGCCGGCAAGAAAAGTATCGAGGTGCCTTCGCTTCGCCGGCCGATCGACCGTAAGCGCCGGCTCACCGTGGTCGGTGCCCGCGAGCACAACCTTCGCGAGATCGACGTGGCCTTCCCGCTCGGGGTCCTCACCGCGGTCACCGGGGTGTCCGGGTCGGGGAAGTCCACTCTGGTCAACGACATCCTCGCTACGGTGCTCGCTAATAAACTCAACGGCGCCCGGCAGGTGCCCGGTCGGCACACCCGGATCAACGGTCTGGAGCATGTCGACAAGCTGGTGCGGGTCGACCAGTCGCCGATCGGACGCACGCCACGATCCAATCCGGCCACCTACACCGGAGTGTTCGACAAGATCCGGACCCTGTTCGCCGCCACCACAGAGGCCAAGGTCCGCGGCTACCAGCCGGGCCGGTTCTCGTTCAACGTCAAGGGCGGCCGCTGCGAGGCGTGTTCGGGTGACGGCACCATCAAGATCGAGATGAACTTCCTGCCCGACGTCTACGTCCCGTGCGAGGTCTGCCAGGGCGCCCGGTATAACCGGGAGACCCTCGAGGTGCACTACAAGGGCAAGACCGTCTCGGAAGTCCTCGACATGTCCATCGAGGACGCGAGCGAATTCTTCCAACCGATCAGCAGCATTCACCGCTACCTGAAGACCCTGGTCGATGTGGGTCTGGGCTACGTCCGTCTGGGCCAGCCCGCCCCCACTCTTTCCGGGGGCGAGGCCCAGCGGGTCAAGCTGGCCTCGGAACTGCAGAAGCGTTCCACCGGGCGTACGGTCTACATCCTCGACGAGCCCACCACCGGGCTGCACTTCGAGGACATTCGCAAGCTGCTGAAGGTGATCAACGGCCTTGTCGACAAAGGTAACTCGGTCATCGTCATCGAGCACAACCTCGACGTCATCAAGACCGCGGACTGGGTGATCGACATGGGGCCGGAGGGGGGAGCGGGCGGAGGAACCGTGGTGGCCCAGGGCACGCCCGAAGACGTGGCCGCCGCCGCCCAGAGCTATACCGGAGGTTTCCTCGCCGGCCTGCTCGAAGTGCCGACACCCAAGAAATCGCCGCGCCGGCGGAAAGTCAGCGCCTAGATTTCTACAGCGGGTTCCACAGCGAACGCCGGGTCACGGCCCATCAGTCCGGTTCGGTCATCGCGGTGCGGATCTCCGCGAGCTTGTCCGCAGCGGCCTGCTGCCGGGACTCGTACTGCTGGGCGGCGGTACGGCCCTCCGGACTGTCCGCGGCCAGTTCGGTGGCGCCCAGTGCGTTGCCCAACCGCGTTTCGATCTTGTCCCGCACACCCTCCAGGGTCGGCACTCCCGACACCGTGTAACCGGTATCCGGCACGCTCGGAGCGGCCGGTGGCAGCGCGGGTTCCGGAGCGGTTGAGTCATCAGCCATGTTCCTCACCGTACTCCCGGCCGCGGCGATCACCCGCCCGTTCAGCGCCCGTTCAGCGCGGCTTGGCCAGCGGGAACGGCAGGGTTTCGCGAATACTCCGGCCGGTGATCAGCATGACCACCCGGTCCACGCCCACGCCCAGACCTCCCGTCGGCGGCATGGCGTACTCCATGGCCTGCAGGAAGTCCTCATCGAGTTCCATGGCCTCCGGGTCACCGCCGGCGGCGAGCATGGACTGCCGTTGCAGTCGGCGCCGCTGCTCGACAGGATCGGTGAGCTCGCTGTAGGCGGTCCCCAGCTCCACCCCCCAGGCCACCAGGTCCCAGCGCTCGGCGACACCCCGGCGGCTCCGATGCGGCCGGGTCAACGGTGCCACCGAGTTGGGAAAGTCGGTGTAGAAGGTGGGCGCACCGGTACGTTCCTCGACGAGGCGCTCATAGAGTTCGAGGACGACCGCCCCGGCGTCCCAGTGCATCAGGTACGGAATCCCCGCCCCGTCGCACAACCCGCGCAGCGTCTGCAGGTCGGTATCGGGTCCGACGGGTTCACCCAACGCCTCCGAGACCGCGTCGTGGACGGTCTTGACGGCCCACCGCCCCGATATGTCGACCGGCTGCAGCGGATCCCCGTTGGTGCCGGCAGGGCGCATCACCACCTGGGACCCGTTGGCGGCCGCTGCCGCGTTCTGAATGAGCTCACGGCAGCCGTCGATCCACACCAGATAGTCGGCATGTGCCTGATAAGCCTCCAGCAGGGTGAACTCCGGGTTATGGCTGAAATCGACGCCCTCATTGCGGAACGCGCGTCCGAGTTCGAAGACGCGCTCCACGCCGCCGACGCAGAGCCGCTTGAGGTAGAGCTCCGGGGCTATCCGAAGGTAGAGATCCAGATCGTAGGCGTTGATGTGAGTCTGGAACGGCCGGGCGTTGGCCCCGCCGTGGATAGGCTGGAGGATCGGTGTCTCGACCTCGAGGAAGCCCTTGCCGAACAGGGTCTGCCGGATCGAGCGCAGGATATCGCTGCGGGCCCGGATCAGATCGCGGGCCACCGGATTGATGGCCAGGTCGACATAGCGGGTGCGAACCCGGGCCTCGGGGTCGGTCAGACCTTTCCACTTGTCGGGTAGTGGTCGCAGGCACTTTCCCACCAGTCGCCAGCCAGTGACCAGCACCGAGCGGGTGCCGTTCTTGCTGAGGCCCATCCGGCCGGTGGCCTCGATGAGGTCTCCGAGGTCGACGGCGGTGAAATCGTCTGTGTCACGATCGATTTCGGAGTCATCGAGCAGCAGTTGAACGTCACCTGACCAGTCCCGCAAGGTTGCGAATGTGACGCCGCCGTAGTCCCGTGTGCGTAGCACCCGGCCGGCCACGGTCACCCTCGTGTCATCGTCGGCGGCCAGTGCCGCGGCCACGGTATGGCTCGGTGCACGCCCGACCGGGTAGGGGTCGACTCCCCGCTCGCGCAGAGCGTTGAGCTTCGCCATCCGGACCCGGACCTGTTCGGGCAGTCGATCATCCGCAGCCGGTTCGGTCGGGAGCTCCGGGTCCGGCGTACCGCCGTCTGCGCGTAACCGTCCGGTCGCGGCAATGTCGTGCGGGACGGCGGAATAATGGCCGGTGTGCTGCCTGGACCGCCGGGAGAACGGCAGGACCAGGAAACCCTCGGCGATCACCGACGCGACCCCGACCCGCGGGACCAACCGGGCGTCCTCGTAACAGGCGTACCGCGGCACCCACTGCGGCCGATACTTCATGTTGGAGCGGTATAGCGTCTCCAGCTGCCACCACCGCGAGAAGAACACCAGCAGTGCACGCCACAGCCGGGCGACCGGGCCCGCCCCCAGCCGGGCACCTTCCTCGAACGCCGACCGGAACATGGCGAAATTCAGCGAGACTCGGGTCACCCCGATCGAGCCGGCTTGGCCCAGCATGTCGCTGACCATCAGCTCGACGGTGCCATTGGGAGACCGCGGCGAGCGGCGCATCAGGTCCAGGGACAGGCCGTTGCCGCCCCAGGGGACGAACGACAGCATCCCGACGACTTCGTCCCCGGACTCCGGCCCCGACTGGATCGCCTCCACCAGCAGGCAGTCGCCATCGGCATTGTCGCCAAGCCGGCCCAGTGCCATCGAGAAGCCGCGTTCGGTCTCGGTATCGCGCCATCTGTCGGCGCGCCTGATCACCGCGGTCATCTCCTCGGCCGACAGTTCGCGATGGCGGCGCGTCCGCACCGTCAGCCCGGCTCGTCGGGCCCTCGTGACGGCCTGGCGCACGCCGCGCATATCGGCCCCGGAAAGCCGGAACCGGTCCGGGTAGAGAATCGCCTCGTCGCCGAGTTGCAGGGCGCTAAGTCCCGCCTCCCGGTAGGCCTGGGCCCCGGTGGAGCTGGCCCCCATAACGCCCGCGGCCCACCCGTAATCCCGGCACAAATCGAGCCACGCCTCGATAACCGCCGGCCAGGCACGCGGATCGCCCAACGGGTCACCGCTGGCCAGGCACACTCCGATTTCCACCCGGTAGGTGATGGCGGCTCGACCGCTGGGGGCGAAGACCACCGACTTGTCCCGGCGGGTGGCGAAATAACCCAGCGAATCGTTCTTACCCCAGACCTCCAGCAAGCCCCGGATAGCTGACTCGTCCTCGCCGGTCAGGGCGTTCTCCGCGCGTTGCGACTGGAACAACACGACGGTAGCGGCCATCAGGGCCAGGGCGCCGAGCAGTCCGAACAGGGCATTGAGGAAGACGTGGGGTTTGCCCACGAATAAGTCTGGTGTGGCGACGGCGAATCCGCTGACCCGGTTGATCGCGTAGGGCAGTCGGTAGTCGGGCTGCAGCGAGCCCGGGAAGAGTTCGAGTAGACCCCACGCCAGCAGGATCCCGACGATGTTGAGGCCTACCAGGACGGCGGCGGCTTTGAACAGCGCGCCGCGGCGCACCTTGGCCCGGAACTCGCCGTAGGCCATTAGCAACACGACCAGTGCGGCCACGTGCAGCGCCAAACCGAGAAACTCGCCGACTTCCTCGAACCGGGTACCGGCGTTGCCGGTCAGCGATGAGATATCGAAACCGATCGCCAGAACCAGGTTGGCCACCAGCACCCACCAAGCGATCCGTTTGCGGGCGATGAGCGCACCGGCCATCACTGCCAGCGCGAACGCCCAGGCGAAGCTGGTGTCGGGAAAATTGAACAGATACCTGTCGATGAACTCCCGCGGCACGCTGGTGAGGTGCCGCACGCCGGTCGACACACTGGACAGCAGCGCCGCGGCCGCGATGGTGCCCAGGAACATCCCCGATGCGGCCGGTACCCAGTGAAGCCGGGAGTCGCTCGCGGGCCGCTGTGCCGTGACCGTCATAGGCGGCCAGGATATTCGGCGAGACCCGCCCGGGTGTGAATCGGCTTACTTCACCGGCCCGGTGTGCCTTTCGCCCGGACCGCGGCCCGGTTCGTCCGGCAGGGCGCTCGCCTCGCGGAATGCCAGTTGTAGGCTCCGCAAGCCGTCCCGCATTGGACCCGCGTGCGGTCCCAGGAACTCCTTCGAACCGTCCAGCAGGCCGGCAAGCGCGCCGATCAACCGGCGTGCTTCATCGAGATCACGATGCTCGCTGACATCGGGGTCGGGACAGGCAAGCCCGATCTTCTCGGCCGCTGCGCTCATCAACATGACCGCGGCGCGGCTGATGACCTCGATGGCGGGCACGTAGGCCAACTCGCGGATGTCCGGCTCGTGGATGTCCGGCTCGTGGATATCAGGCTCGTGGATATCAGGCTCGTGCGTCATGGCTGCTAGACTTCCATCTACGACCGTTCCGGCTGACGCTGGGACAGCAAGTGGAGTCCCGCTCCCACCGTTGGCCGCGATGATGATCAAGGCTCAGCGGTCCGGTCGCAGATATTCGAGGATATCTGTTCTGCGTTCTGCGCAGGCGGCGCGAGTCGCGATCGGTCGGCATCGGGCCCTGCTATGTGCAGGGCCTTTTCGCTGGTGGTGCGGTATCCAAAGCGGTCCCCGGTGTTCCGGGTCGGTCGTAGATACCGAAACCGAACCAGGGAGGCCCCATCAGCACTGAGACCCGCGTCAACGAGCGCATTCGCGTAC
>CAZGPT010000022.1:0-13742 GCA_964527015.1 uncultured Mycobacterium sp.
GACAACGCCGTCGAACGGGTCGCCGGTCTGGACTGGGTGGGCTGCGCCAACGAACTCAACGCCGCCTACGCCGCCGACGGCTATGCCCGCATCCGCGGCGCGGCGATTCTGTCCACCACCTACGGCGTCGGCGAACTGTCCGCCCTCAACGGGGTGATGGGCTCCAAGGCGCACCGGCTGCCGGTGTTCCACATCGTCGGCATGCCAAGCGAACGCATCCAGCACCTCAAGCTGATCACCCACCACAATCTCGGCGACACCCGATATGACCGTTTCCAGTCGATCTCGGCGACGGCCTGCTGCGTATCGGCGGTGCTCACTCCGGATAACTGCGTCGACGAACTCGAACGGGTGATCCGTGAGGCGCTACGCCAGTCCATGCCAGCCTATATCGTTATCTCACAGGTCAACGGGGTCAAGCCGGTTCTCGGCAGCCCGATCGCCGGAACGCCGCTGGACGAGGTGAAGCGCCAGCGCAGCGATCCCACCGAACTGGCCGCCGCGGTGGCCGCGATCACCGCGAAACTGGCTGCGGCACAGAGCCCGGTCGCCGCCATCACCACGTTGGCCGCCCGCTACGGAGTCGCGGACAAAGCCGTTGAACTTGTATCCAAGGCCAATCTGCCGGTGGCGGTCACACCCAACGACAAGGGCGTCCTCGACGAGTCCCTGCCGCAGTACATCGGGCTCTACGCGGCGCAGTCCTCCAACCCCCCGGAGGTCCGGGATATCGTCGAGCGAGCCGACCTGATCCTCGATCTCGGTGGGCTGATGCTGACCGAACTCAACACCGGCCTGTGGGGCGATGTTCTGGACACCAGCCGGGCCATCTGCATCCACGACAACTGGATTCGCAGCGGCACCGACGTCTACCTCAACGTCGCCATCGACGATGTCCTCGACGCACTCATCACGGGGGCGGCCCCCCGCACCAGAGAGCCGGCGCCGGCCATTGCGCTACCGGATCTCACCGGCTCGGCGGACGACCCGACGTCGTCGGCGAGTTTCTATCCGCGACTGCGGCGCCGACTGCGGGCCGACGACACCCTGGTGATCGAGACCGGCACCTGCATGCTTCACCTCAACGGTGTGCGGTTGCCGGCCGGAGTGGGCGCGGAGGGGCAGGGGCTATGGGGATCGATCGGCTGGGCCACCCCGGCCACCCTGGGCATCGCGATGGCCAAGACCTCAGGACGCACCTGGTTGGTGACCGGCGACGGCTCCCATCAGCTGACCCTCAACGAGCTCGCCGTGATGGGCCGCTACGGCGTCGCACCGGTGATCTTCGTGCTCAACAACGGCCTTTACGGCATCGAAGACGTGATCAGCGAGCGGGGGCACGAATACGATGATCTTGCCGCCGTTCAGTATCACCGGCTGCCCGCCGCGTTCGGCTGCCGGGACTGGCTGTCGGTTCAGGTGACGACGGTGGCCGAACTCGACGACGCCCTCGATGCCATCGACGAGCACGACGGCGCGGCCTATGTCGAGGTGATGATCCCCGGCGAGGAGAGCCAGCCGCTGCCCGGCGACGTGATCGACCGCGGCTACAAGCTACGAACGCCGGGGGCGTAGCAGCGCGAGCCGCTGGATCGACTTCACCCCTCGCGGCAGGGCCGCTCCCGAGTAGACTCCGCCCAACGTCAACTCTCGAGTCACTGGGGGCAGTGATGTATGTCGGTTCTCGTATTGCGGCGGCGTCACTGTTGGGATCCGCGCTCGTCATGGGCCTGGGCGTGGGCGTTCTGATCGAGCCAGATCGAGACCAGCCGCAGGCCTGGGACGACGTCTCCGATTATGACGGCACGAAGTGCCCGCTCGAAGAGCTCTACGACGCCACCGACGGGAGATGCGCTTCAGACACCATCAGCAGCATCCCGGACGCCTTTGACGACATCTCGAACTTCGGCGGCACCAACTGCTCCGCCGACCAGTTCTACGACGCCACCGACGGGAAGTGCGCGACAACGGCCGCCACCAACGATCCGGATGCCCCACTGCAACCCGATTCCGTCGGCATCAGCGATCCCGGCCGGGATTGCGCGGAAACCCAGTTCTTCAGCGTCCCCGATATGAAGTGCATGCCGGATCTGGTCACCAACGAGAACGACACCGTCGTCAAACCCGAGGGCGAAGATCCCACGGCTTACACCGCGCCAAAGGTGACCAACATTCCCAACTGCGCCGGTGGAACGGACCCGCTGAGTATGTGCTCTCAGCCGACCGCCAAGAGCTCAGGCTGAGCACACCTCGGCTCCATCGAAATAAGTTGCCAGCAGCGGGATTTCGCGCACCGCGTCGGGTTCGGCCTCGTGGGCCAGCGGGTCGCCGCCGAGCAGCACGAAGTCGGCGGCTTTACCCGGGACGAGCGAACCGACCAGACCGTCGGCATGACACATCCAGGCAGCATCGATAGTGCTACCCCGCAGTGCCTGAGCCACCGTGACGCGTTCGGCCGCGTTGAGCACATCTCCCCCATCGGCCATGGTGCGGGCCGCCGCGGTGGCCACGTAGTTCAACGGGCCGATCGGTGAGACCGAGAAATCGCAGTGGAAGCTGGCCCGCAAGCCGGCCCGGACCGCCGATCCGTAGCGGTCGAGGAGGTTGGCCCGCTCGGTGCCCAGGATTTCGTCGCGCATCACCCTGCCCCACAGCCGCACATGGTTGATCAAGAAGCTCGGCGTGATGCCGAGGGATGCCATCGCGGCGATGTGCTCGTCGTGTAGCAGCGAGGAGTGCTCGGTGCGGTGCCGCTTGGCGGGGTCCCAGGACGGCAGC
Source organism: uncultured Mycobacterium sp. (assembly GCA_964527015.1). GTDB lineage: Bacteria > Actinomycetota > Actinomycetes > Mycobacteriales > Mycobacteriaceae > Mycobacterium. The sequence continues at coordinate 2,779 of CAZGPT010000022.1, forward strand.
TTGGCTGTCGCGGCGAAGGCCGCCATGACCATGTCCAGAGCGGCATCGCCGTTGGCGTGACACATGATCGGCCAGCCGGCCTCGACGGTTTTGGCGAAGTACGCACTCAGCTGTTCGAGGGAGTAGTTCGGCGCTCCGCGGCTGTCCCGGCCCAGGTAGTTCTCCCGCATATATCCGGTGTAGCCCTGGTTGGATCCGTCGGAGACCCACTTGATGGTCTGCGAGCGCAGCCGGTCGTCACCGGATCCCGGCGCGATGCCGGCAGCGGTGAAGTCGTCCAGATTCAAGCCGTACAGCGACAACGAGCCGCGCACCGGAAAACCCGGCCGGGCGAAGAGCTGGTGCAGCAGGTCGATTTCCCGGACCCCGGCGATCGCACCGCTGGCCGCCTCGTGAATATAGGTCACCCCGGCTTCGGCGGCCTTGGCGGCGATCTCGGTGATGGCTTTCCCGATGACCTCGGCCGTCAACGGCGGGAGCACCTTGACGAAGGCTCCCATCGCGGCGGCCTCGCCGATGACGCCGGTGAGTTTTCCGTCCCGCGCTCCGTAGTCCCCACCCGGCGGATTGGGTGTGGCCGCAGTGATACCGGCGGCGGCGTAAGCGGCGGAGTTCACGTAGAAGAAGTGCTGCGAGGCGTTCATCACCAAGACCGGAACCTCGTCGGAGACCGCATCGAGCAGATCCGCCGTCAGTCCGGACTGACCCGGCAGCAGGCTCGGATCGAAGAGCTGTCCGACGACGGCCTGACCCGGCGGCGTCGTGGCGACAGCGGCTTTGAGCGCGGCCAGCACCGCATCCAGGGTCTTGCGGGTGTAGGGAGAGCAGTCCACGCCGCCAGAGACCAGCGACGAGGACACCAGATGTAGGTGTGGTTCGACGAAGCCGGGCAGGATCGCACCGGTCGCATGGTTCAGCGTCCTGGTGCCGGGGCCGACGAAGGTCTCCAGGTCGGCGCGTGAACCGATCGCCAGGATGCGCCCGTCGGCGACAGCCATCGCCTCGGCAGCGGGTCGGGTGTCGTCCATGGTGAGCAGTGACCCGGTGACCAGCAGTTCTGCCTTCGCGCCGTTTTCGCGGCGGTGCGGATGAGCGGTGCGGTCGGCGGGTGCCACCCCGGCCAGCGATACCCTCGCCGCATTGGCCGGGTGCGGCGCACAGCAGTCCACGGTGTGCGCTCGATCGGTCACTGGTTTTCCCTTCGAGTGGAGGCTTTTCCGCTGCGGATTTTCCTCTGCGGCTTATCCCCTGCGGCGACCGTCACAGCTTAGACAGGGTGCGCTCCCGCAGGCTGTCATAGATCGGCGGCGAACCGGCCAGGTAGGCCACCAGCACCGCCGCGCCGGTCGCGGCCAACATCGGAACGATCACCGCTGTCGAGGCGGTCATCTCGACGACGAGGACCATCCCGGTCACCGGAGCGCGTACCGACGCTCCGAAGAACGATGCCATGCCCACGATCGCCATGGGCACCGTCAGGGCCGCGAGTTCCCCCGGCCACACCAGGTCGACGACGCCGACGAACAACACTCCCCACAGCGCGCCGACGGCCAGCATCGGGGCGAACAGCCCGCCCACTACGGGAGCGGAGTAGGACAGTGGGCCGAGCACGAAACGCAGCGCAAGGTAGCCGATGATCACCGTCAGCAGGACTTGTTTACCGCCGAGCAGGATCTGGATCAGTGGCTCGCCGCCGCCCACCGCCTGCGGGTAGATGAACATCACCAGGCCGATACCGGCGCCGATCAGGGTCGCCTTGAACGTGCCGGGGATCGAACGGACGGCCGCCACGTGGTCCATGAAGAACAGAACCAGCCGGTTGTACACGGCACCGAGGCCGCCGGTCAGCAGACCGAAGACGATGAACAGCGGCAACCAGACCAATTCCGGTTCGCCGATCGGCCCCAACTGGAACTCGACGTTGTCGCCCAACACGAGCCGGGCGCACCCGACGGCCATCGACGCGGCGAACACCGTCGCCAGCACGGTTCTGATCCGGAAGGCGCGAGTCACCTCCTCGAGGGTGAACAGCGTCCCGCCGATCGGTGCGTTGAAGGCGACCGCGAGACCGGCCCCGCCCAGCGCGGTCTGCATCATCCGGATGTCGGAGTCGGGAAGCCGGAAGCGGCGGGCCGTCTGCGCACCGATCGCCGCGCCCATGTGCACCGTCGGCCCTTCGCGGCCCAGCACCAGGCCAGAGCCGATTGCCAGCACCCCGCCGATGAACTTCGCCGGCAGCAGTCGGATCTGCGGCGGCAGCATCTCTCGTCGGTAGACCGCCTCCACATGCTGGATGCCGCTGCCGGCGGCCAGTGGCTCCCACCGCACCACCAACGCCGCCAGAGTGGCACCGAGTGCTGCGGCGGCCATCGGCACCAGCCAGCCCGGTCCGGGCAGCTGATGGGTCCAGTCGACCAGATCCAGGCGCAGGCGATCGGCCGCTTGCAAACACCAGCGGAAAGCACCCCCGATGAAACCGATCAACGCCCCGGCAATGATCGCGGTGACACAGATTCGCACCGCTCCCCGCAGCGAATCCTCGGGCTGGTCGGGGTAGGCGTCCGGACGTCGGGACGTGGTCATCCCCGACCCTCCTTCCAGGGTTGGCGGGTCCGACGGTGGCGGTGTCTCCATTCCTCCGGGTGCCGTGAAATCTGCTGCCGAAGTCTGACCATTAAACCGTGTCGGGTAACTCCGCCGGACGCCCGGCACTATCGTTCCCGATCACCGGCGATCCCGATCGCCGATGCGCAGTGCACGCACTCGGGCCTTGATCTGGTCGAATCCACCCCCGCTATGGCTATCCGCACATCCCGGTCGCTCGCGTCCCCGGCTGCGTCCGTGTTAGATCGGGGAAGGGGGTGCAGGAAGACGCTGGAGGGCTTTCCCATGGACGGTGCCAGGCACATCGGCTGGGCCGGATCCCTGGCGGTGCTGCTCGGGCTGGCCGGTATCGGCGCGACTCCCACCGCCGTCGGCCGGGCCGAACCCGCTGAATCCGGTTCGGGGAACACGTCTTCGCGGTCGTCCGACTCCTCGGGTCGACGGGCGGCGGCGACGCCGCGTGCGGTTCGTCAGGTTCCCGCAAGCCCTCGAGCATGGACATCGGCGGAACCACAGGCGGCTGATTCGGTGCGGAAGCCGCTGCGGTCGGTGGCGATCGAGCAGTCATCGGCGCCGGACCCTGAGGAAATGTCTGTGCCAGCCCCGATCGATGCGGCAGCCGGCAGAGCCGCCGACCTCGGCCGCACGGCCGACCCGCGCGCCGGCCGGTCCGCGTCGACCCTTGCGCCGCTGGCGCAGCCAGCGCTCGTGCAGTCGGCGCCACCAGATGCAGATCGGCCCGCGGTGCCGCCGACGTCGGCACCCGAAGCCATTATCGAGGCGATCGATCGCATCACCGTCGTCGCCTCCCCAGTCGCATCGGCACCCCCGGTCCTCAGTGCGGCGCCAGAACCGGGGGGCGCTGATGGAGCCGACGTGACGCGGGTCGCCCTGCTCCGTGTCCCCGGTATCTCCGCAGCGGCGGTGGGGCCGCTTATGCCCCCGGGCGCACCGACCGCTCCGGCGCAGTCCCCGGCACCGTTGACGGTAGTGGCCTGGAGCCGCCGTGAGAACGAACGAGGTTGGCTCAGGCAGGGCTTCGACGGCGCCACCCCGACCGACGTTGTCGCGGCTGCGGCGGCGACTGCGAGCCCGGTGGCGGCGGCCGTGGCCGACGATCCGTTGTCCATCCTCGCCACGGTGCAGACCTGGTTCCAACGCACCTTCTTCGCCGCCTCACCAACCTTCGCGCCTCAGACGGAGTCGGTGAGTCTCCGCCCCGGCGAGAGCAGCCAGCCATTCACACTGAACGCCCGGGACGCCGACACCGATGTCTTGACGTACACCATCGATGGCCAGACGAGCGGGACCGGAACCGCCGCCGGCATGGTGGCAATCTCCGACGGTTCAGCCGTCTACACCCCGCCGGCCGGGTGGGACGGAGTGACGTCCTTTACCGACACATTCGTCGTCACCGCGTCGGACTACGACGGCGAACTGCGCATCCATGGGTTCGCGGGCCTGCTCAGCATGGTGACCTTCGGACTGCTCGGCGACCCCGGGCACACCGCGACCAACACGGTGACGGTGAACGTGCTGGCCGCGCCCAACCTACCTCCACCTCCACAACCCGAAACCGAACCCGAACCCGAACCCGAACCCGGACCCGAACCCGAACCCGAGCCCGAGCCCGAGCCCGAACCCGAGCCCAATCCGGCTGGCATCAACCTGTTGCTGAATGCGACATTCGGCGAGGGCTTGGCCGGCTGGGAATCATCCGGCGATGTTTCCGCCGTCGTCGATGACAGCGGTGCGGCCGTCCGGCTCGCCGCAACCGAGACCGCCGCTGCCCGGATTTTGCAGCGGGTCACCGATCTGAAACCCGAAACGCTGTACACGTTGGCTCTGACCCTGCGCACCAGCGGATCCGAACCCAGCGATGTCTGGGGTGTGTGGGGTGTCATCGATGGGCCCCAACTCGACAAGACCGGGGCGGGCCAATCCGCATCGTTGAGCGAGCGGCGGCTGACGGTCTACACCGACTCCGGGCAGACCGAGGTCACCGTCTTCGTCGCCGCCGGACGTAATGACCCGGCCGGGGTGGTCACCGTCACCGATGTCCGGTTCGTTGAGGGCGTCTTGGATGCACCGACGGTGGATCCCACGGCCCTCGGGGCTTCACCACCGCCGCTGTTCAGCCTTCCCGGCCCCGGCGAGAATCTGGTCGCCAACGGAACCTTCGATCCCGACTCCCGCGGGTGGGTGCTCGACCAGGCGACACGGCAATCCGACGGCAGCATGCGCATCGCATCGACCCCGGAGCAGACCGGGCGCATCGCCCAAGACCTGCCGATGCTGCTGGCTCCCGGCAGCGAATATGTGCTGACCGCTCGCGCTCGCATCGACTCCGGCGACGCCACTATCACCGTGTCCAGCCCGGACGGTTCGCTGCATGCCTGGCAACTCATCACCGGCCAGGCATGGCAGCCCGTCGAGATCGTTTTCACGACACCGGATCGCTGGGTGCCGATCAAAGTTGTCGCCGAGAACTGGCGCGGTGACAACAATGCGCTCTTCGTCGACGACATCACCATCCTGGCCCGCGGGGACGAGTGGCTCGACACCCCCAATCCCTACCCGAGTCCGCAACCCGAACTGTTCGACGACTTCAGCACCGGGTTGGATCCGCAGAAGTGGCTCATCGCCGACAAAGCGTGGGGCGGGGACAACGGTGGCGTCATCCCCGCCAATGTCGAGATCATCGACGGGATCGTGCGTCTGGCCGCCCACGGCGACGACTACGTCGGCGACGTGACCGGGCACGGCGGCCGCACCACGCGGGTCGGCGCGACCATCGTCACCCGCGACTACTACGCCTCGGGTCGCTACGAGGTGCGCGCACGAGTACCGCAGACTTTGGGCGCCGCCAGCGCCTTCTGGAGCTACCACTACATCGAGTACCACCCCAGCCAGCCGGAGTACTGGACCGAACCGAATCGCATCCGGAACTCCGAGATCGACTGGGAGTTCCCCACCGCCCGGGACGACGGATCGCAGAATGACCCGGTGAGCTTCGACTACGCGCGGGCGAACAGCTGGGGCGGCAAGTTCGGCGGCGAGGGGGGCAACGTCTCCCTGCGCCCCGATATCGGTGAACTGGTCGCCGACGGCGAGTTCCACACCTACGCCTACGAATGGCATGCCGGCGGCGACGGCCGAGACCCCTTCGTCGCCTGGTTCATCGATGACGTCGAAGTGGCCCGCCACACCGGTGCGTCGTTCGGCCAGGACAACGTCCCTCATCGCGCATCGCGGTTCTGGATCGGGATCTGGTTCCCCGCATCCGGATATCGCGACCAAGTCGGGTGGGCGGGAAGCCCCGACTTCGACACCGCTTATCTCGACATCGACTGGGTCCGCATCACGCCCAGCTACGCACCGGCGGATACCTACGAACCGGAGACATGGCCCAACGGCTTCTACGCCGCACCGGACGAATACCCGCTGATCTAATCGCACCCGACGAGAGGCCTCAATGACCATCACCAACCCTGTAGCCGAAGTCATCAAAACCGGCGACGAGGTGCGCCGCTGGCAGGAAGACCTCTACCGGGATCTGCACCAGCACCCGGAACTGTCCCATCAGGAGCACCGCACGGCGGCACTGGTGGCCGACACGTTGGGGAAGGCCGGCTTCGAAGTGACAACCGGGGTGGGGGGAACCGGGGTGGTAGGGATCCTGCGCAACGGTGCCGGGCCAACGGTTCTGCTGCGGGCGGACATGGACGCGCTCCCCGTCAAGGAGGACACCGGCCTGCCGTACGCCAGCGCCGCCATGGCCACCCCGGTAGGCGGGGACACCGCGGTTCCCGTGGCCCACGCGTGCGGCCACGATATGCACACCACCTGCCTGCTGGGTGCCGCACAGTTGATGGCGCGCGGCCACCAACACTGGGCCGGAATGCTGGTCACCGTTTTCCAGCCCGCCGAGGAGACCGTCGACGGAGCCCGCGGGATGGTCGCGGATGGACTGGCCGAGTTGACCGGACCGGTCGACGTCGCACTCGGCCAGCATGTCGCCCCGCTGCCGGCCGGCCGGCTCGCCGCGGTGCCCGGTCCGGCCTTCGCGGCATCGGATTGCGTGCGGGTGACGGTTTACGGCCGCGGCGGACACGCCTCGATGCCGCAGTCATGTATCGACCCGGTGGTGGTCGCCGCTGCCATCGTGCTGCGGTTGCAGACGATCGTTTCCCGCGAGATCGACCCCGGAGAACCGGCCGTGCTCACGGTGGGCAGCATCCACGCCGGCACCAAGGCCAACATCATCGCCGACCGAGCTGAGCTGCAAGTCAACATCCGCAGCTACAGCGAGCCGGTCCGGGCGAGGCTGCTCGGCTCGATCCGCCGAATCGTCGCCGCCGAATGCGCGGCGTCGAACTGCCCCCGTGAACCGGAGTTCGAAATGTTCGATCAGGCTCCACTGACCGACAACAATCCGCAAGTCACCGCCCGGGTCACCGACGCGCTGACGGCGGCGCTGGGCGATGACGCGATGATCGCACCCCCGCGGGTCCTGGGTAGTGAGGACTTCTCCGATATCGCCAACGGGGTGCACGCACCGTACAGCTACTGGCTTTTCGGCGGCACCGACGAGGACACGTACCGCAAAGCCGAGGCCGGCGACCGGGTGGCCAGCGACATCCCAGTCAACCACTCCCCGCATTTCGCCCCGGTGATCCAACCGACACTGGACACCGGCACTACCGCGCTGGTTGCCGCGGCGCTGGCCTGGCTGGCGCAGTAGGCCCCAAGACTCACCGCTCCGGCTGGGGACGCGCCTACCTGGGAGGAACCGGTGTGGCGCGTCGAGTTCGAAACCGCCGGAACGTGTCGCCTACAGTGGAAGGGTCCGACGACAGCAAACTCCAGCCGGGGAGCAACCGCATGATTGTGACCGCTCGTTCCTACCTCACCGCCGGCCTCGCCGCCGCCCTGGTGGCGGGCACCGCGGGAGCCGTCGACGCGGCACCGCAGAGCGGCCCGGCGCTGTCCACGATCGCCTTCCCGGCAATCGATCTCGCCGCGGCGGTCGCGCCCCTGCTGGAGCCGCTCGGTGCGGCCGCGCAGACCGCGGCGACCGGCGTTTTCGTCGGCGCCGACGTCGGCGGGGTGACCGAGTCCCCGGGGGACTGGATCATCAACGCTTACAACGTTATTCAGCCGTGGGTCGAATACGGTGTCGAACTGTTCGCCTGGGCCACCGAGTGGCTGCCGTGGCCGATCGGCCTGCTCGCCCCCCAGGCCGACATCATCTACAGCGGCTGGCAACCGTTCGCCGAGTCTGTCGTGTACAGCTTCGCTTTCCTCATCGACGGTCAGTTCGACCTTGTCCTACCCACGCTGAGCGCCGGGATCCAGGTAGGGGTCACCAACCTGATCCAGGGGGAGATCGCATGGATCGCCAGCTTTTTCCCGCCGCTACCGCCGATCGGGGGCGCCGCTGCGACCCGGACCGCCGCTCGCACGACGCTGCCGGCACCCGCCGCGGCCGAGGCGACCGGGGCGATCGAGGCCGCCGAGGCGACCGAAACCGCCACGGCTGCTGCCGACGAACCGCAACCGGCCCCCGTCGCCGTCACGCAGCCCGAGACCGCCGTGCAACCCGCGCGCCGCGCGGTCCGCGGTGCACCCCGGATATCGCCATCAGCTGCCTCGACAGCGGCGGCATCGTCGGCATCGGCCACCGCTCAGGTAGCTGAGGTAGCCGAGGCCGGAGAGGCAGTGGTCGCAGAGGCAATAGAGGCAGTAGAGGTATCAGTGCCACCGGAGGCCATCGCCGGGCCCTCGGCGGCCCCGGACGCCACCGCATCCAAGGCCGCTAAGGCACCCGCGGCACCCGCGGCTCGTAAGGCCGCGCGCAGTGCGAATCCGGGCACAGGTTCCGACCGGGCCGCCGGGGCGGGCCGTACCGCGCGCTGATTCAGCCGAAACGCCCGAGCAACTCAGATACCCGCCGCCAGTCGCGGCGGCGGTACTCGAACGTCGCACCGATCAGCGCCGGGGTCGGCAGTTAGTCGGCCTTCATGATCTGTTCGGCCACCTGCAGCATCAACTTCCGCGGCGCGATCCGATAGCCGTTGGCCAGCAACGTGTTCCGCAGCCCGGAGATCACCGTCGGTGAGGATTTGTCGATGGCGGCCATCGCGGTGTCGACGACCTGCTTGGATGTCTGTCGACCGCTGGTGAGGAACTCCTCACCGGTCCGGGCGAAGAACTCGGTCTCGGTCGCCCCCGGGCAGAGCGCGAATACCCGCACGCCGGTGGACTTGGTCTCCTGCCACAGCGACTCGGTGAAGGACAGCACGAACGCCTTGGTGGCGCCGTAGACGGCCATTCCCGGGGTGGGCTGGAAGGCCGCCGTCGAGGCGACGTTGATCACCAGTCCGCTTCCGGCCTGGGTCATCGAGGGCAGGAACAATGCGGTGAGTTCGACCAGCGTCACACAGTTCAGGTGGATCTGCGCCGCGACCTCTGTGACGTCATGCGTGACGAAGTCTCCGTGCTGGCCGACACCGGCGTTGTTGACGAGGATGTCGATACGGCGCCCGAGCTCGCCGATCTTCTCGGCCAGGCCCACAGCCGAGCCGGGAACCGACAGATCGGCGGCGATGACGTCGATGGTCAGCCCCGGCCTCAGGTCCAGCAGTTTGGTCCGCAACTGGGCCAGCTTGTCCTCCCGCCTAGCGACCAGGACAAGGTTGACCCCCTGCCGGGCGAACTGTTCGGCGAACTCCTCACCGATCCCGCCGCTGGAACCGGTGATCAATGCGGTGCGATTCTCAAGTTTCATCGGCACTCCTGCCCGTGGGGAGACACGGACGGATGTGCCGTGCCCGCTCCGAGCGTAGTCCCGACCCCGTCACCGCACCGGCCCCCGGACGTGGCCCGCCCGGGTACGGGCCGGCACCTTTTCAGGGCAGCACCGTGTGCATAAGCATCACGTTGTAGGCCGACCACAGCGACAGGTTGTAGTACAGCTCCCGCCCCGTCGACCACGGGTGCAGGTACGGCGCGTAGATCCCGCCGGGAATCTGCAACGACGACACCAGCACCTGCTCCGGGCCCCACGGCCCCTGCGGAGCCGGCGCCGTCCGCATCACCACATCGTCGGAGCCGTTGCCGTAGAGCACGAGGTATTGCTTGAGATAGGTGTTGTACTGGGCCGACATCTCCCCCACCGGTCCGGGGATCACCGGGGTGGCGGCGGCCGGGTTGCCCGGTACCCAGCCACCGGTGTCGGCGTTGAAGTACTCGTACTTGCTCAGATCCGGCAGGAACTCGGGGGCGACCCGGGCCACGTGAGCCGAACCGTCTCGGCCGCTTGGGGTTCCGAAGGAATACAGGTAGGGATCGCCGGGCCCGGGTTTGAGGAAGGCACCCATCTGGAATTTCTCGTTGCCCGCTGCCGGTTTGCGCAGCGTCCCCGGGTAGACCCCCCAACTCTCGCCGTTGTCCGGGGATACCGCGATAGCGGAAAAGTTGGTGGTCCATGCCCCGTCGCCGTCCCAAGATTTGATCGACATGAAGTTCATGAACTGTTTTCCGCCGAATCCCACCCCGGCGGTCGGAATGATGCCGGTCTCCTCGGGCGCCGCGTTGATGCTGTTGACGATCTGCTTGGAGATGCCCTGCCGCCAGACCGGTGACCCGGAGTAAGGATTGCCCACGGCGGCATCGGCTACCGCGACCGTCTTCGTCAGGGCCCGGTCGGAGGTCCGCAGCAGGGCGTTATACCGCCACTGCTCGCCGGGAATCTGGCAGAAGCCTTTGGTGTCACCGAAGGCCATCAGCACCTGATTGTTCGCCGGATCGCCGTTGTCCCACATGATTCCGAGATCGGTTCCGGTGATGGCGAAGCGCGGGATGGTCCTGTTGGGGCTGTCCGGCCCGGTCACCCAACCGACGAGCGAGGTGCCCGGCGGCGCGGTCGACGGCGGCACAGCCGACGGCGTTCCGGCCGCCGCCACCGGCGCGGGCCGGACGACGGCCGGAACCTGGGCGGCGTCGGGTTGGGGAACCGGGGCGACGGCGGCCTGCTGCTGGACCTGGGCCGAGGCGGGGGTGAGCGCCCGAGCGAGAAGTTGGCCCAAATTCGGCAGCGGTGCCTGGTCATTGGTCCCGCCGGGACGGTGCCCGACCGGCCGATTGAACGGTGCGATCTTGGACGGGCTGGGAATCTGGAAGGCCTGGTTGGGCAGTGGCTGCGCCGCGGCTGCGGCGCCCTCACACCCCTCGGCGGCGGCCGGCGGCGCGGTGATCCCAGCGCACAGGACAGGAACAAGGGCCCACGTCAGCCATGATCCGGGCCCGCCGGGGACTGTCGGCACGGGACGATGTGGCACGGGACGATGTGGCACGGG
>CAZGPT010000022.1:13842-29788 GCA_964527015.1 uncultured Mycobacterium sp.
GGCACGGGACGATGTGGCACGGGACGATGTGGCACGGGCACCCCTCCAGAAGTTCACGGCCGGCAGCAATGGGCCGTCGGTGTGACACTAGGGGCGCAAGCGGCGCATGTTACTTCTGAGACCTCTTTAGGTGTGCATCCGTGACCGTGTCGCGATCACCCGTCGCGTGCAGGTGGCCCGGCATGCCGCGGCGGGCCACCGCCGGCGCTACCGGGTGGTCATGACCGGCCGACGGGGCTTCCCAGCAGACCTTTCAGCGCCTCGCGGGTGTCGGCAACCTCGTCGGGCGTCGCACCGAACTCCACGGCAGCGAAGTCCGTGACGCCGATCTCGGCCAGGGCGCCGATGCGCTCCTGCACCTCCCCGGCGGTGCCGATGATGGCAATGTCGGCCGGGCCGGCCACCCCCTCACGATCGAGCATCGCGCGGTAACTGGGCAACGCCCCGTAGGCCGCGAACACCTCGGCAGCCCGTGCCACGGCGGCCTGGGTGTCATCGGTGACGCAAACCGGCAGGGCCGCGATGACCCGCGGCGCGGGGCGGCCGAATTCCTCGGCGAACCTGGTGATGGTGGGGATGGTGTGTCCCGCCAGCGTCACCGGGCCCGTGCACCAGGTCAGGGTGCCGTCCGCCATGGCCGCGGTCACCCGCAGCATCTGCTCACCGAGTGCGGCCACCACCACACCGAAACCAGTCGACCCCTTCGCATTGATGCCGGCATGCACCCGGTACATCTCACCGTCGAAGTTGGCAGGTTCGTTGCGGGACAACGGCATCAGCACACTCAGATACTCGCGCAGGTGCCGCACCGGCTTGTCGTAGCTCAAGCCGAACATGTTCTCGATGACGATTTTGTGGCTCAGGCCGATGCCCAGCGTGAACCGGTTCCCCGACGCCGCCGCGACGGTATGGGCCTGTTGGGCGATCGCGTGCGGATGACGCGGGAAGGTGGGCACCACAGAGGTGCCCAGTTCAAGACGCGGGACCGTGGTGGCCACCACCGCCAGCGCCGTCAACGCATCATGGCCGAAGATATGCGGGGCCCAGTAGGAGGCGAAACCGTCGCGCTCGGCCGAAGCGGCCTCGGCCGCTACAGCATCGAGAGTCCCATCATTGACGGCGCCGCCGAAAATTCCGTACTTCATTCCCCGACGCTACAACCACCCGCGGCAACCACCCGCCACAACCACTGGGCTGGGGCCATCGGCGCGACACCGGTTAGGCTCCGGGGGTGCGAGCAGTTTTCAGCCTCGGCGCCTGCGCCACTGTGGTCGGCGCCGGTCTGCTCGCGACCGCCGCGCCGGCAGCGGCCTGCCCCAACGGCACGGTGCCCAGCCACTTCGACGGCGTCTGCATCAGTGGCGCGGCCGGTGGGCAGGCCGGTGGGCAGGCCGGTGGTCAAGCCGTGGTCCCCAACGCACCGTCAGGGACCGGCGCCGTCATGGAGGGTGGGGTGAACCAGTTGCCCCGAGTGAACGGCATCCCCTGCACCCCGGAGCACCTGGGCACCTGCATCGGAATGATGGAGAGCCAGGGCTGAGCGCGGCCAGGTCCTGATCACTCGGGCCTCTCGCAGGGAATCCGCGAAATGTCCGGGGACCTTTCCGGGCCGGCTATGGCGCCCTGGCCCCGTCCCGGCCGGGTGACGGCCAGACCGCGGCACCGAGGGCCACGATCGCCCCGCCGAGCAGCATGCCGCCGATCACGTCGGTGACAGTGTGGGCCCCGGTGTACAGCGCCAGGCCGGCGACGAACACGACGGCCGTGGTGACCCCAACCGCGAGGACGGTTTTCGTGGTGCGACCTGCTCCGGCACCAAGGATGACGGCGATGCTCCCCAGCAGGGCCGCGGCGCCAGTGACATGACCGGACGGGAAGGAATGCGGGTAATCCAGCAATGGCCCGGCGGTCGCCGTCCGGCCGATCACCGCCTTGAGGGTGTGCTCAACCGCGGCCCCGATACCGACAGCCCCGGTCACACCGATCATCGGCAACACCGATCGCACCCGCACCGACAGCAATGTCCCGCACACCAGCGCCGCGACCAAGACGTGAACCGGTCGGCCGAGGTAGCCGAACAGACCCGCGGCCTCCCGATCCCGGGCCCGGGACCGATGGGCACCGAAGAAGTCTGCGGCCCAGGTGTCCAGCGCAGCCAGCCACTCGGTGTTGATCCCGGCCGCCAGCGCCGCTAGCGCGATGAACAACGCGGCGGCGAGTGCCCCCCAGCCCACGCGCCGGGAGGTTGCGTTCATCTCGCCACGGTAATCAGCCGCTCCAGGACGGCGTTGAACCTCTCCGGGCTCAGCGCGCCGCGCCGGAATCCCGACCAGGCGATCGCCCGGATCATCGCGACGGTGAAGCTGCGCCGACCGCCCCGGCCGGACTGGATCGGCACCACCATCGAGCCGTCGGAATAACTGAACTTACCGGTGCGCAGTCCCCGGGAAATCCAGTCCGGGGACTTGCCGAGGTAGTCCGCGACTTCGGCCGTGCTGAAGCGCTGCGGCGGCGTCGGATCGTCCACCTCCGGCCCGTCACCGGACTCCGACGACGCCGGTGCCAACTCGGCCATCGCCTGAACGGCCATCTCGATCTCCACACCTAATGTTCGGACACCGGCGGCTGCCAGCGCCGCGAGGTCCAGTCCATCGACGGCGCGCACCTCAGCCCGCAGGGCCGCGTCGATCTCGTTGTAGCCGCCCTGGACCGGGCAGGGAGTCAATTCCTTACCCAGGAGCAGGTTCAGGCCGTGCCGCTGCAGGGCCAGGCTGAGCCGGCGGAAGTGCTGCTCGCGGCGTAGGTCCTCGACCGGGAACGGCAACCAGATATTGGTGTGGGTACCGATCGCGCGGCCCAGGGCCGCCACCACCGCCTCCACCTCGGACAGGTCCTCCTCGGCGGCCGCCTCCCCCTCGGCGAAGCAGAAAGCCTGGTCGATCACCGCGCCCTGAACGGCGGCCTGCCGACCCAGCATGTCCAGATGTTCCCCGGTGTCGCGGTCCCCCAGAACCAGAACCCGGTGGCTGGTATTGATTGCGTTCACGCACTCCCCCTCTCTGAACGCCGACGCTACCGACGGGGTGTGACACGTTTTGATCGTCAGCGCCGCGGTCGTCAGCGCCCCGATCGTTGCGCGCGGCACTCCCGCAGCACGGCCTGAACGCGTTCATCGAAGGAACCGCGCACCGCCAGCACCGGCAGTTCGGGATGCTCGGCGAAGATCCCGGCAAGAACCTGCTGAGATGTGGCCCTCGCCTGCGCCCCGTCGCGCTGCGGATCGGGTTGCCAGGGGAAATCATCTTGACACCAGATCACCCGCTCGCTGCGTGCGACCCATTCCACCGCCGTCGTCAGCAGCGAGGCGTCGTTGTAGTACTGGATGCTGTACACCGCCGTCATGAGCGGCCCGCCGTCGGAGACCACCCAGTGCCGCCCTGCCCGATCCGCGTGCGGTTCCCCCTGCCTTTCCGCCGCACGGAGAGCGGAGATCTCTGATTCCCGGTGTGCGGCCATCACGTCTGCCTGTTCCTCCGCCACCGGAACCCGGCCGCGCTGGTCGACCCAAGCCCGTAGGAACTCCGGGACGACCACCGCCGGCAGTCGCAGGCCGATCTCGGCGGCCAACGTCGACTTGCCGGTGGATTCCCCTCCGACGATGGAGATCAGACCGGCGATCGCCGGTTCAGGCATGGGCGGGCGCCGACAGCGACTCGGCTCGAGCTGCCGCGCGTGCGGACCATTCCCGCCACCCGATGCCGGCCATGACGATGAGAACCCCGTAGAACAACGAGGTGAAGTACAGCCCTTGGCTGGCGTAGAGCACCGCACCGACGATGTTCACCACCAGCCACACCGCCCAGCTCTCCGTCTTCTGCCCGACCATCAACAGCTGGCCTGCCAACGAGCCGACCAGCATGAAGGCGTCACCCCGGGTGGCCACGCCGCCGATGCTCTGCAGGACCGGCGCCAGCAGCGCCCACAGCACGATGACCCCGACGGCGCCGATGATGCGCCACCGGGGGCTGAGCCGGCTAGGAACGCGCACCCCGTCGCGGCCCCAGGCGAACCAGCCCCAGACGGCGGAGACCATGAAGATCGATTGCATAGCGGCCGAGGCGAACAGGTCGAACTGTACGAACAGCACGCTGTAAAGCAGGCTGGCGACGAAGTAGAAGGGCCAGGCCCAGCGGGTGCCCCGGATACCGAGGCCGATTGCTATCAGGGCCAGGATGACTGAGGCGAACTCCAAGCCGGTGACGTCATAACCCCACACCGTGAACAGTACGAACATGACGGACGCTCCCTGTCCGGCATTACCCGGACGGTTGTGCGGTCGGCGACGCCGTATGCCGCCTTCTCAGACCGGTTGCCCCGGACTCCCGCGTTGATCAACTCCAGCGACCAGCCTAGCCCGTCGGCACGGCGATGCAACGGTCGATGTGAGAGCCCCGCCAGCCGCACCGCGCCGAGACTAAACCGCGACCGCGACCGTGATGCTCGACATCGGGGCATCCCAGTCGGGGATCAGCTCGAAGTATCCGCCGCCGGCCTTACCGGTTACCGCAGTCGCCGAGCCCGCGGCGGCGGGGTTGAACAGCAGCGTGAGACCGGCGGCCACGCGAATCACCAGCGTTGCCAACGCACCGGTCACCTGTCCGACGACGGCGCCGATCAGGTTGTCGCCCAACAGGGATCCGATCCCCTGACCGACAGCGGCCCCGAGGGCACCCTGAAGCTCCGGGTCGCCCAGCGCGGCCCGCACCACGACGTCGGCTATTTCGGCAACCGGTGTTCCGCCCAGGACATCGTCGGCGAGATCGGTGAGTAGGCCACCGAAAGCCGGGTTGGCCAACAGCGAGATCGTGCCGACTTCGGCCACCTGACCCACCGTCTCGGCCAGCCCCAAATCGCCGATTCCGCTGTCCCGCAACAGTTCTGTCACCAGCTCCCGGGCGACTTCGCCGATCCCGTCGCGAATCTCACCGTTGTCCAGGATCGTGTCGAGGTACGCCGGGAGGACGGCGTCCAGCGCGGCCTGAACTGCGGGGTCAACGGCCAGCGACTGCAATGAATCCTCAAGCGCCGCTGTCGGATCGGCTCCGTTCAGGATCGCGACGGCGACCTGTCCGAGCACAGTGGTAATCGCGGTGCCGACACCCGGATAGCCGAGGACGTCGGTTACCGCCGAGCCGAGCAGTCCGGCCGTCGCGGCCCCGAACGACGGGTCGGAGAGCAGGTCCACGACGGTGGGTCCGAAGCCGTCGCCGAGCAGGTCGGCGATCACCGTCTGGACGGCCGGATCGTCGGCCAGGCCGGTCAGCAGGGTCGCGACGGTCGCGCCCAGTGCCTGCTGCGCTTCGGTGTTGCCGAACAGCGCGGTTCCGAGGGTGTTCAGAGCTCCGGCCAGGGTCGCATCCACCGCCTCGACCACCGCGGGATTGGATTGCAGCGCCGCAAGGGCGACCTGCAGAGCCTCGGCCGGGTCCGACCCGGACGTCACCGCGGCCAGGATCGCCTCGACCAACCCGGTTGCCACCGCATCGTCGATACCGGGCTGGTTCAAGAAGTTCACCAGCGCGGAGCCGATGACGTCGGCGACATCGCCCTGGATAACCGACAGTAGCCCGGACACCGCGGTGCCGATCACACCTTCGGAGCCGACCTCGTCCAGCACCACACCGGCGAGGATGCTGACCGTGCCGGCGGCCGCGGTCCCGAATGCCTGCTGGACAGCCGGATCGCCGAGGAAGGCGCTCAGCGCCACCGGGACGTCCGGCCCGACCAGCCCGATCAGCATCGCCTCGATGTCGAAGCCGTTCTCCAGGATGTCGTTGAGATACTCCGCCACCGCCACCGAGCCGGACGGGAAATCGACGGCAGAGAACACGGGTGCGAGCGCCGCGGCGACAATCGGATTGCCGAAGGTCTGCTCAAGGAGGTACGCCGCGGCATCTCCGATGCCGGTGCGGATTCCGGCGGGGAGATCACCGAGGACGCCGAGGTCGGCGAGGCGGTCCGAGAGGGCCACCAGCACGGCAGTGTTGGTGGCCAGGTCTTCGATGGTGGCCGGTGCGGCACTGAGGTCGCCGAGCAATCCGGCCCGCAGCACCGCGAAGCCCGCCGCCGCCACCGCGGGTGCCAGGCCGGCCGAGCCGGGATCGGCACCGACGATGAGGTCCACCAGCAGGGCGGTTATCGGTTCTTCGAAGTCGTCCACCGCAGCCGGCCCATCGACGAGAACCGAAACCATCAGTGGGACAAATTGATCGGCGACCCGGGTGCCCAGTTCCCCGTCGCCGACGAACCCGGCGACCAGATCGGAGACCGCGCCGCTGAGGAACTCCAGGGTCTCGGCATCGTCGAGCAGGTTGCCCAGTGCGCCCGACAGCGCCAGGTCCACTGCGGCCCGAATGGCCGGACTGGCAGACAGCGCGTTCCACGCCCCGGTGGCGGCAGCGCCCAGATCTGCACCGGTCAGACCGGCGGCAGCGAACTCCCCGGCGATATCGGCCAATGCGGCCGGCACACCCGGATGACCGAGGAACCCGGTCAGGATCGAACTCGCTGTCTCACCCAGTTCGGCGTCACCGGCGATCCCGGTGATCAGTCCGGAGAGGGCGTCGCCGAGCAATTGCAGCGTCTCAGCGTCGGCGAGTAGGCCGTCCACGGCATCGGAGACGGCGAGATCCACCACGGCCTGGATGGCCGGATCGGCCTGCAGCGACCGCCACGCCAGAGTGACCGCGGCGCCGGGATCGGCACCGGTGACCAGGGCGGTCCCGAACTGACCGGCGGCGTCGGCCAGCGCGGCCGACACCCCGGACTGGCTGAGGAATCCGGTCACCGCACCTGCCAGGCTGCCGAGCGTCGGATCGTCGACCCAGGCGGCGATCGTCTCGGACACCGCGGGGCCGAATTCGCTCGCCAGCGCGTCCAGTGCGCCGGAGAGCGCTTCGTCGACGGGGCCGCTGATGGCGGGGTTGGCCAGCAGGTCCCGCAATGCATCCGGCAGGGCCGCGACCGGGTCGGCCGCGGTGGCGATCTGGCCCGCCGCATTCACTAGAGCGGCCAGGACCTGCGGGGACCCCAGGGCGCCGCCGGTGACCGAATCGACCAGTGCGCTGAGCTCGTCACCGAGCCCGGAATCGGCCCACCATCCGCTGACCGCGTCACTGACACCCGCGATGACCTCCTCAGCGGTGGGACTGCCGCTCAGACCGGCGACCAACGCCGAAATCTCGGTGACCGCCGAGGCGCCGAAGGTGCTTCCTATCCAGTCGGCGGCCGCCTGCCCGATACCGGTGCGGATCTGCGCGGGTAGGCCTGCCAGGATGCCGATCCCGGCGATCTGATCGGACAACGTCGCCGGGACGGGCTGGCCGGTGGTCTCCGAGGCCGGCGGAGCGGCCGTGCCGGCCGCCGTCGACAGTTCCCGGCGGCTGGCCGCCGCGGCGGCCCACGCCAGCGGCGCGGCCGCGGGGATATCGGTGCGTCCGGGCCCGCCGAGCCAGTCGAGCAGTCCGGTGACGGCGGTGGTCGATACCGCTCCGGTTGCGGGGGCAGCGGTCATCACCGGCGTCTCGGCCGCGGCGGGTGCCGGGGCAACGATCGCGTCGATCTGTGCGGCGTCCGTCGGGACCGTCGGGACCGCCAATTCCGCGGCACTGATATCGGTCTCGGTAGCGCCCGGTGCCGGAATTCTGATGGCTTTCGGAGAGGCCGTGTCAGGCGTCGGCGCAGCCTCGGCCGGGGCGGCGTCCGGGCCGGTGGGGACGGACTCGTTGATCGGAGAGGTGCGTGGACCGCCGCCGCTCACCGGTACCTCAGCACCGGAGCGTGCCGATCTGCGCGGCATCTGGCCGCTCGTCGTAGAGTCGGCCGCCGCGCCGGCTCGCGCGAGTGCGCCCCGCATGCCGCGGTCGGGAGATCCCGCCCGGTTGCGGGCCCGCGGTCCGGTTTCGCCGGCCGAGTTACCGGATTCGGAGGCCGACTGCGTCGACCGCGAGTCGGCGGACGCTCCGGTGTCGGCGGCTGCTGGCGGCAACCCCGCGATCACGCCGCCCACACCCAGGGCGACCGCCAACGCTCCAACCCGCCCCACGTACTGGACTGGACGGCGGACTGCGATAAGTCGAGCCGAACCGGAACTGGTGCTCATCATCAACCACCTCATCGCCCCCGACGGGTCTGCACCGGCGCGGGGGCAGACATGATTTATCAGCAATATCACAGGTTCGGGTGTGAACGCACGTCGCGGAGCCCCCACTGTGGTCGTTCCGGCACAAGTCGCCGCCCACCTCAACCCGCGGTGCTCACCGGCGAATCCGGGACGATTGGGGGCGATTTCAGGTAGGCGGGCCCCCGGGATCGGACGCGACACTGGTAATCACCTTGATCCCGACCGTAGTCACGGTGGTCCCGAGCGGAGACTGGCTGCTCCCCACCCCCTCGATTCTCCGGAAATGTGTCGACCCCTCCGGGAAGGCTCGGCGCGATACCTCGGCGAGCCACAACGTCCGCTGGTGCCCAGCAACACCGGGACCCAACACCATTGCTTTTGCCCGCCTTTGCGCGACAACGCGGGTTGGCGGGAGGGCGGGTTGGCGGGAGGGCGGGTTGGCGGGAGGGCGGGTTGGCGGGGTCGGTCAAGGGGACGCCGGCGGGGACGACCACGGCAGGTAGGCCGGCCACTGTCGCTGATAGCTGGGCAAAAATACCTACGGCAGGGCAGGGCGCCACCGCGAGATCGGCCGGTAAGAGACCCGGGTCACCCAAGCAGGGGGACGGCAGGGGAACACTGCCGAATCCCCCGAATACCTCTGCGATGCAATGCGATTGGGCAATTCATATCAGTGCGTGACCAAATCGAAAAGAACAGTCCGCGATTACTGCTCAACTCCGACCGGGCAACACTTTTCACATTTGATACGAGGCCGCATGCGGAAAACCCTGGTTAACAGAGCACTGTGTGCAAAAACACCTTTCAGGCCGAAACATGTTTATGGCAAACTCTCACCGGAGTAATTCGCAGGATTCGCCCGCGAATACGCCCGAAGATCGTCTTTGAACTCGGAGAACACCTTTTCGATGCGGCATTTTCCTGGCAGTTAAGGATTTTCACATCTGTTCAGTTGACCTGCGAATACACCGACCCGACGGAACGCGAGGCGGTCGGGTGTAACCCTAGCCGGCAAACTCTTTGAAGCTCCGCAATCAAACCAAATGCCGCGCTGTAATTTTCGCGTATCGACTTACCTGACTAGCCTTCCACCCTCATGAAGCGAATTGCACTGGCGACGATCGTCGCCGGCCTGATCGCCGCGTCGGCGGCAACCGCGTCGGCGGTCCCTCTGGTCGGCGGCGGCGGCCTGACCCCCAACGCGAGATCGCTCGCGCAGTACATCACCGCGACCTACCCCGGTGTGCAGTCCATCGGCGGTGTGCGCCCGGACTCCCGTCCCGACCATCCCAGTGGCCGCGCGCTGGACATCATGATCGGCTCGGACATGGGCCTCGGCGACACCATCAATGCCGACATTCAAAGCCAGGCGGATCGATTCGGCGTCGAGTACACGATGTGGCGGGTGGCCAATCACTTCAACCATGTCCACGTGACAGTCGGCTGACGCAGCAGCTCGGCGGCATCAGAGGTACTGGGCAGTATCAGAAGTAGTTGCAGAACTTGTACTCGACTCCGCTGCGCTTGATCGTCGCGATGAGCTCGGCCACGGCATCACCGGACCACTGCGACACGAGCAGGTCGATGATGTCGGCACCCGGCTCACCCCCAAGCGCTATCACCATCGCCGGGACATTCGCGGCCTCAACGATGTACCAGTATTCATATTCATAGTCGTGGTGGCCGAGGTCCTGGCCGCTGAGAGTCAGAGACCCGTTCCGTTCCAGGGTGGCGTCCAGAAAATACGAGTCGCCGTCTGCGCAGTGTTGACTGCGGAGGTTCACCCTGCGCCCCGGCAATCGCAGGGCGACCGGCAGTGGCATCGCAAGCAATGCCCGCGCCTGGGCCAGGGCTTCGGAGACACAGCCGAA
Source organism: uncultured Mycobacterium sp. (assembly GCA_964527015.1). Taxonomy (GTDB): domain Bacteria; phylum Actinomycetota; class Actinomycetes; order Mycobacteriales; family Mycobacteriaceae; genus Mycobacterium. The sequence continues at coordinate 23,896 of CAZGPT010000022.1, forward strand.
GGCGGTGCTGCGCATCCGAAACGGTTGGTAGTGCTGAACGTGGAGAGTCCAGCAGGCTTCGCCGTCGTCCTGGAACGCCAGGATCGGTTCACCGCCGGTATCAGCGAAGGTCATCCGCGGCGGCCGTGACCGGTCGACATGGATATCAACTTCGGCTTTTTCGGTTTCCGCTTCGGCTTCCACAGCCCACACCCCGTTTCCTTCGGCCCGCATTGACGAGCCCACGTTGAGGGTAGGAGTCGCCACCGACAGAATTGGCCCCGGCCGAGCCGCACGAGCGGCACGAGCCGCCCGAGCGGCATGAGGGGCTCGAATGGCCCGAATGGCCCGAATGGCCCGAATGGCCCGAATGGCACTGACGCGGGGATCATGTTTATTATCTGATTCACACCTTTCTTTCACCCCAGTCTCAACAGAGGAACGTTTTTATGCCGATTTCCGTCCGTTCGCACCTGCTCGCAGGCACCGCCGTCCTCGCCGTTGCCGGCGTCACCGCCGTCACCCCGATGGCGGCGATAGCCCCAGCGATGCCGAACCTGTCCGCACCGGCACTGGCAGAGGTGGCGCTGGGCGACGTGGCACTCGCCGCCCTGAATACCCCGCTGCAGGAACTGCTGGGCAGCATCAACGTCGCGCAGACGTATCTCATTGGCGCCTTCTACGAGGGCGCCGACGCCGTCGTTCCGGGTGCGGGCGAGATCAACTGGACCGATGCGGGCTTCGGCCAGCTCGGCGGCGATGACCTGAACTTCCTGCTCGCCAACGACCCCGCGCTGGGCGCCTACACCAGCGTCGGGATCCTCCCGCAGCTCGTCAACCAGGCAACTCCGATCATTCGGCAGCTGCAAACGAACGTCCTGGACTACGCCAACGTGGTGTTCACCGGCTTGATCGATGCCGGTATCGCGCTCAACGCCGGGGTGTGGGCATACCCGACGGCCCTGGTCGACGCCGCGGAACTGGCTCTGGGGGGCGACTTCCAGGCGGCGCTCGAAGTACTCGGCGACGCGATCATCACCCCGATCACCGAATCAACCGAGGCGCTACTCGGAGCCGGCGGCTACGTGCTGAACAATGTCGTGGCCAGGGCCGTCGCCGTGCTGTCGGCCATCCCCGAGATCGTCGCCACCTATGTCGAATCCTTCGTCGGCGGCGCCGCCCTGCTGTTCGAGAGGTCGGTCGCCATCGGCACCGAGTGGGTAGAGAACCTGACCAGTGGTGATTTCGAGGGCGCCTGGAACACCGCTGTCGCCGGTCTGCTCGGCCCGTCCGGCCTTCCGGGCACCGCGCTGAACCTGTCCATCGGGGCCGGCGTGCAGATCGGTCCGATCGCCAGCGAGGAGGACATCCCGGGCAACTTCGTTCCGAGCGTCCGCACCGCGGTCCAGGGGACCGCGTGGAGCATCCAGAACGCGCTGACGACTACCGCTCCGGAAACCGAGCCGGAGCCGCTGCCCGCTGCGGTGCAGGTTGCCGCTGCGGAACCCTCAGAGGTCCAGGTTCCCGACACCAGCCCATCGACAAGTGGCCCCCTCGCGGTGGAGGTCGCCGACTCCGGCACCGCCGGTACGGCCACCGCCTCAGCGGGCCGGACCGCCACAACCCCGAAGTCGTCGGCCTCCCCCGAGATGGCCGCACCGACGGGTGCCTCGGCCACCGACGACTCCCCCGCGCCGGCGAAGAAGCCGCGCGCCAAGCGAGCCAGCCGGGGCGCCAACTCGCGCTAGCCGAGCCTGATCCGTCTGGTGGGCCCGGCTGATTGTGCGACCCGGCCGGGCCCACTTGACGGTTTCGCTTGACGGTTTCAGGAGAAGCCGTTCCACTGCGGGCCGAGGCCGTCAGAGTTGGTATCGGTCGACGATCCCCCGTACACCGGGGCTGACGTTGCCGAACGCGACAATGCTGATGTCCAGGCCAGCCTGTTTCACCATGCCCATGGCACGCTCAATGGCCGCGTCGATCCAGTCGTCTCCGTTCTGGAAGACATCGCCGCCGATGCGGGTCAGCAGTACCTTATTGGAGCCGCCACCGCTCGCCTGCTCAACCGCGGCCAGCAGGGTCGCCTCATAAGAGGCCTGCAACACCAACTGCGCGAACGGCGCCCACGCCTGCCGACCGTGGGCGGAGTAGCCGACCGGAAGTGCCGAGCAGTACGCCTGGGAGACGCGGCGGCGGTTTCCGTCGGTGACTTCGACCTCTCGATGCAGGCCGATGGCCAGGCTGCCGCGCACCGTGTCGACGACGTCGTCGGGGGCCGTGGCCAGTAACCGGCTGATCGCCGTCAGACCGTCGACGGTGCAGAGCGCCTAGCCGTTCTGCATCTGCCACAGCTCCGCCACCGGCATACCGATCAGGTCCGCCAGTACCGCCCCGACTCCGGCCAGGGTATCCAGTTGACGGTCGCGGGTCTGACCGATTCCGTCTCCGACCGGCACCAGATAGTTACGGTAGATCGTTCCCGCCGCGGCCGCCAGCGCGCAGGCCGGCCCCTGCGTAGGGTCACCGGCGTAGCGCGCCACGCCCTCCTCCGGAGTGACATGCTGGGACACCATCTCCAGCAGGTTGAACTGAGAGGCCACCTGGAACAGCGCGCCCTCGAACTCCGGGGAGGAGTGCGACGAGCGGACATCCGCTACTAACACCCGCGCTGAACTACGCTGTCCCCGAACAGGATCCACCCGTGAGCGCAGCTCGTCCAATGTCGGCAACGTCAACTCACCGACACCGTATCGCTTGCCGCTGACCGTCGAGACCAGTTCGTCGCCCTCTACGACCAGCCGGCTCTGGGTGGCCGCATAGCCATCATCCTCGCTGAACCCCATCAACTGTTCGAACCAGTCGTGCGTTCCCAAAGCAGGCTCCTTATGGCCGTCGCGTGTCCGCTGCGAAGTTCGTCCCGATGGACCCGGGGACCGGGGTCGTCGACGCTCGCGGTCACGGTTCTGATTAGCTCCGATAACAGTGATCCTAAATAGCAGCGGCACCCAAGGGCCCGCGTCCGGCGCGGGAGATCATGATCCGATGACCCTCAGCGCGCTGCGCGCCGAGGGGGCCGACGCCGACGAACTGTTCACCTCCTTCGCCGCCTGGGCCGAGGCGTGCGGCACCACGCTGTATCCCGCCCAGGAGGAGGCGTTGATCGAACTTCTCGGTGGCGCCAATGTCATCCTGGCCACTCCCACCGGCTCCGGGAAGTCGCTGGTGGCCACCGGCGCGCAGTACGCCGCGTTGGCGGGTGGGGTGCGCAGCTACTACACCGCGCCGATCAAGGCGCTGGTAAGCGAGAAGTTTTTCGCACTGTGCGCGGTCTTCGGAGCGGCCGATGTCGGCATGCTCACCGGCGACGCCTCGGTCAACGCCGACGCGCCGATCATCGCCTGCACGGCCGAAGTGCTGGCCAACATCGCGCTGCGCGAAGGCGGCCCGGAAAGCACAGCAGCCGATATCGGCCTGGTGGTGATGGACGAGTTCCACTTCTACGGCGACCCTGATCGCGGGTGGGCCTGGCAGGTGCCGCTGCTGGAGCTGCCCGGGGCCCAGTTCCTGCTGATGTCGGCCACCCTCGGTGACGTGACGTTCCTGCGCCAGGACCTCACCCGGCGCACCGGGCGACCCACCGCACTCATCGCAGGGGCCGAACGCCCGGTGCCGCTGTATTACTCATATGCGACGACGCCTATGCACGAGACCATCGGCGAGCTGCTCGAGACCGGGCAGGCCCCGGTCTACGTGGTGCACTTCACCCAGCAGTCGGCGCTGGAACGAGCGCAGGCCCTGATGAGCGTCAACGTGTGCAACAAGCAGGAGAAGGCGGCGATCGCCGAGCTGATCGGCGAGTTCCGATTCTCGACCGCGTTCGGCTCGACCCTGTCGCGGCTGGTGCGCCACGGAATCGGGGTGCACCACGCCGGGATGCTGCCCAAGTACCGGCGGCTGGTAGAACAACTCGCCCAGGCCGGGAGCCTCAAAGTCATCTGCGGCACCGACACCCTCGGGGTGGGGATCAACGTGCCCATCCGCACCGTCGTGTTCGCAGCGCTGTCGAAGTACGACGGTACCCGCAGCCGGCTGCTCAACGCCCGCGAGTTCCACCAGATCGCCGGGCGCGCCGGCCGCGCCGGCTACGACACCGCCGGCACCGTGGTGGTGCAGGCCCCCGACCACGAGGTCGAGAACCTCAAACAGTTCGCGAAAGTCGCCGACGACCCGAAGAAACGCCGGAAGCTGGTGCGCCGCAAAGTCCCCGAGGGCATGGTGCCCTGGAGCGAATCCACCATGACCCGGCTCGTCGACGCGGCTCCGGAACCGCTGAAATCCAATATGCGGGTCTCCACGGCAATGATCCTCGACGTGGTCGACCGCCCCGGTGACCCGTTCGTCGCGATGCGCCGGCTGCTCACCGACAATCACGAGCCCCGCCGACGGCAGCTGAGGCATATCCGGGAAGCGGTCGGCATCGCCCGCTCGCTGCTGCAGGCCGGAGTAATCGAGCGCCTCGACGTCCCCGAGGCCGACGGGCGCCGGTACCGGTTGACGGTGGACCTACCGCGGGACTTCGCCCTCAACCAACCGCTGTCGACGTTCGCGTTGGCCGCCGTCGAAGCCCTGGACCCGGCGTCGGAAACCTTTGCCCTGGATGTTGTCTCAGTGATCGAGGCGACGCTGGAGGATCCCCGCCAGATCCTGGCCGCGCAGCTGAAAAACGCCCGCGGCGAAGCGGTGGCGCAGATGAAGGCCGAGGGCATCGAATACGACGAACGGATCGCCCTGCTCGACGATGTCAGCTACCCCAAGCCCCTCGAGGAGCTGTTGCGGCACACCTTCGAGGTGTACCTGCGGAGCAACCCGTGGGCCGCCGACGGACGGTTGTCGCCGAAATCGGTGGTGCGGGAGATGTGGGAACGGGCGATGACCTTCCGCGAGTACGTCAGCCTCTACGGACTCGTGCGCTCGGAGGGGGCGGTGTTGCGCTACCTCACCGATGCGTTCAAGGCGCTGCGCTCCGGGGTGCCCGCGGCGGCTCGCACCGAGGAGTTGACCGACGTCGTGGAATGGCTCGGCGAGCTGGTGCGGCAGGTCGACTCCAGCCTCCTTGACGAGTGGGAGCGCCTCACCGACCCCGACCAGAACGCCGTCGAACCGGTGGCGGCCCCGGCCCGCCCGCGCCCGCTGACCGGCAACGAGCGGGCGTTCACCGCGATGGTCCGCAACGCGCTGTTCCGGCGGGTGGAGCTGTTCGCGCGGCGCCGCTGGCACGACCTAGGAGAATTAGACGGCGAATCGGACGGCACATCGGACGGCGGCTGCAGGTGGACAGCGGCGCGATGGGAGCAGGTCATCGGCGACTACTTCGCCGAGCACGACGATGTCGGTACCGGTGCCGATGCCCGCGGACCGGCGCTGCTCATCACCGACCGCCGACCCGAAGTGTGGCGGGTCCGACAGATCCTGGACGACCCGGCCGGTGACCACGATTGGGGAATCGAGGTGGAGGTGGACTTGGAAGCCTCCGACACCGAAGGCGCGGCGGTGCTGCGGGTCGTCGACGCGGGACGGTTGGACTGAGGACCCAGATCAGCGTAGATCGGTCGGTGAGCCTCAGTCGGTGAGTCCCAGCGCCGCGCGCAGGCGGGCCGGGCTCATGGCCCCGGGTTCGTCGATATCGGGGAACGTGTCGAGCAGCCGGATCGGGTCGGGACGCCGGGTGGGGTCCGCCGCGCACTCGCGGGGCGTGCGTCCGGACAGCGCCGGCACCGGCTGATCCAGCCAATCCTGTTCATATTGGTGGGTCACCTGCGCGAGAACCGTTGCGAGTTCGGGACTGTCGGGTGGCAGGGTCGCACCCGACGGGGCGTGGGTGGCGCTCAGTCTGGCGAAATCCTCGGGGCTGCCG
>CAZGPT010000023.1:0-29546 GCA_964527015.1 uncultured Mycobacterium sp.
CCGCGCCGAGGCAGAAGTGCACACCGTGACCGAAGGACAGGTGCTTGTTGGGGTCACGCCCCACATCGAAGCGCATCGGGTCGGTGAAAGCGTCCTCGTCGCGGTTGGCCGAGACGTAGCTGAGCAGCACCGCCTCGCCCTCGGCGATGGGCACGCCGCGGACCTCGGTATCGGCCCGGGCGGTGCGCATGAACTCCTTGACCGGGACCACCCAGCGGATCATCTCCTCCACCGCGGTGGACATCAGCGACATGTCGCCCTGCAACCGGGCCAGTTCATCGGGGTTCTGCAGTAGTGCGAGCAGCCCGCCCGCGATGGCCGCACTGGTGGTGTCATGTCCGGCGCTGGCCACGATGACGTAGTAGGACAACGTGTCCATATCCGAGAGCGGTTCGCCGTTGATCTTGGCGTTGGCGATGGCCGAGGCCAGATCCTCGGTCGGATGCTCGCGGCGGGAGCGGGTCAGTTCCATGAAGTAGTTGAAGAAGTCCAGCAGCACGGCCAGCATGTCGTCGACACCCCCGCCACGCTGGAACTCCGCGTCATTGCCGCCGAACATCTCCTGGGTCAGCTTGAGCATCCGCGGGAAGTCGGAGTCGGGTAGGCCCAGCATGGTCAAGATGATGTACAGCGGGTAGTTGACCGCGATCTCGGTGGCGAAATCGAGTTCCGGGCCCTTGTCGGCCATTTTGTCGACGTAGATCTTGGCCAGTTCGTCGCAGCGCGCCTTCAACGCCCGCATCGCCTTGGGCCGGAACCAGTCGACCCCGATTTTGCGCATATCCCGGTGGTGCGGGTCGTCCATGTGGATCAGCGTGCGCAGACCGGTGCCGGCCTCGATATCGCGGCGCAGGGCGTCATCCGCCGCGGCGATGGCCAGCAGCGGGCGCGGGTCATTGGTGAACAGCTCGTTCTGCCGTTCGATCTCCATGATGTCGGCGTATTTGGTGATCGCCCAGAACGGCCGGTACTCGGGCACGTCCACCCAGCTCACCGGGGCGTTGCGGCGCAGGTGGGCCAACGAGTCATGGAGCAGTTTCTCGTCGGTGTAGGCCTGCGGATCGGCCAGCACCCGCGCGGCGGGGTCGGAGATCCGGTGATCGGTCTGTGCGGTCATGGACTCTCCTGCTGCTACCGGGGCCGGGCTGATTTCGATGAACTTGACGGGTGTCAGGTCTTAGTGTGATCGATGTTGAGGCCTGAGGAAAGTCCCCGCGGCGCTTTTCCATAATTCGACTTATCCCTAGCGCGCCGGATCTCCAGGGCGCTCAGTCCCCGGCTACTAGTCGTCCCGGAGGATCGCCCGTGCGGTGCGCTCGGCGATCAGCATCACCGGGGCGTTGGTATTACCCGAGGTGATGGTGGGCATGGCTGACGCGTCGACCACACGCAGGCCGGCGACACCGAGCACCCGGCAGTCGGTGTCGAGCACCGTGTCACCCGACCGCGGCCGGCCCCGGGCGTCGACGGCCCCCATCGCGCAGGTGCCCACCGGGTGAAAGATGGTCGTACCGAGTTCGGCGGCCGCGTTCTGCAACTCCTCCTCGCCGGTCAGGCTCGGGCCGGGCAGCAGCTCCTCGGGGCGGTAGCGCGACAGCGCGGGTGCCGCCATGATCTGCCGGGTCATCCGCAGGCCGTGCACCGCGGTCCGGCGATCGGCCTCCGTCGACAGGTAATTGCACGTGATCTTCGGACTGGCCAGCGGGTCGGCCCCGGACATCCGCACCCGGCCGCGCGAGCTGGGCCGAAGGTTGCACACCGAGGGGGTGATCGCCGGGAACGGATGCAGTGGCTCGCCGAATCCGGGCAACGACAACGGCTGGACATGCCATTCCAGATCGGCGGAGCCCGACATCGGGCTGCTCCGGGCGAACGCCCCCAACGTGGACGGCGGCATGGTCATCGGCCCGGACCGGAAAAGCAGGTACTGCAGTCCCATACCCGCGCGGGTGATCCAGTTCCGGTACAGGGTGTTGACCGTCGCGGCGCCCCGCACCCGGTAGACCGTTCGCAGCTGCAGGTGGTCCTGGAGGTTCTCGCCGACCCCCGGCAGGTCGACGGCCACCGGCACCTGATGTTCGGACAGCAGATCGGCCGGCCCGAGGCCCGACACCTGCAGCAGATGCGGGGAGCCGACGGCTCCGGCGCTGAGAATCAGCTCCCGGCGGGCGCGGACCCGGATGATCCGGCCGTCTTTGAGCAGCCTCAGTCCGGTGGCTCGGCGCCGGGCCGCGGTCCAGGCGCCGCGGCGCTGACACTCCCGAACCGCATCGTCCATCAGCACCGTCAGGGCCCGGGTGCGGCTGTAGACGGTCAGATTGGGTCGGTGGGCGACGGGATGCAGGAAGGCGTCCGCCATCGACCAGCGCCGGCCGCGCCGCTGGTTGACGTGAAAGTACGCACTGCCGGTGTTGTCGCCCCGGTTGAACTCCTCGATGGGTGCGATACCCACCTGGGCGGCCGCGTCCTGCCAGGCGTCCAGGATCTTCCAGCGCACCCGCGGCCGCTCGACCCGGATCTCGCCACCGGTGCCGTGCCATTCGTCGGCTCCGCCGAAGTAGTCCTCCAGCGCCTTGTAGACGGCCAGGGTCTCGCCCGGTCGATCCGCCCCGCCCCAGCGCCACCGATCATCGCCGGTGACTGCGGCCCACCGGTCATAGTCCGAGGCCTGACCGCGCATGTGGATCATGGCGTTGATCGACGAGCAGCCCCCGATCACCCGTCCCCGGGCATACGGGATGCTGCGACCGCCCAGGCCCGGGTCCGGTTCGGTTTTCAGACACCAGTCGGTTCGGGGGTCGGCGATTGTGTACAGGTAGCCGACCGGCACCTTGATCCAGAACCAGTCGTCGTCGCCGCCGGCCTCGATCAGCAGAACGCGGATTCCGGGGTCGGCGCTGAGCCGGTTGGCCAGCAGGCAGCCCGCGCTGCCCGCACCGACGACCACATAATCGAATTCCACATCGAATTCCACATCGAATTCCGCAGCGAATTCCGCATCGAATGCGGCGTCACCCGCGTCAAAACCGGCGGTCGAATTCACGACGGTTCCTCCCTGGCCTCGGATGCGTGACCCAGTGTGCGCGATGAACTGCCCGTAAGCTCCGGTTCTGTGCGAGCTGTCGCGATACTGGCCGGCGTGGCCCTCCTTGCCGGATGTGGCGGCGGGAGCCCGGCCACGCCGCCGGACGAGATGGTGGTGAGCACCGATGACGGTGCGGTGCGCGGCACCCGGGCGGGTGATGTCCGGGTCTTTCAAGGCATTCCCTACGCCGCCCCGCCGACGGGGGCGCTGCGCTGGCAGCCACCGGTGGACCCGGCGCCGTGGCGAGCCGTGCGAGCGGCCACCGAACCCGGGCTGCGGTGCATCCAGGACGTCCGGGTCGACCCGGATTACGGTCGCCCGACCAGCGAGGACTGCCTGAACCTGACGGTCTGGACCCCGGACGGCGCCCGGTCCGATTCACCACGGCCGGTGATGGTGTGGATTCACGGCGGCGGGTTCGTCAACGGCAGCGCCGACATCTACGACTCTCGCCGGTTGGCCGCCCGCGGCGATATCGTCGTCGTCACCCTCAACTACCGGCTCGGTGCGCTGGGTTTCCTGGCCCACCCGGCGCTGGCAGAACGCCCCGGTTCGCCACCGGACCCGGGCAATTACGGCCTGGCCGACCAGCAGGCCGCCCTGCGTTGGGTGCGGGACAATATCGACGATTTCGGTGGGGATCCGGCCAAGGTGACCATCGCGGGGCAGTCCGCCGGCGCGATTTCGGTCTGTGACCACCTCGTCGCACCGGAGTCCCGCGGCCTGTTCCGGGCAGCCATCATGCAAAGCGGCCCGTGCCAGGTCCAGGCGACGCTACCGGCGGCGGAGCAGATCAGCATCGACTACGCCACCGGCCTCGGATGCGCCGACCCGGCGTCGGCGGCGCGGTGCCTGCTTGATTTACCGGCCGACCGGCTGCTCGACGGCCCGCCGTATGTCCGGATCGGCGCCAAAGCCCTCACCGGCCCGGTCACCGGGACCCAGCGGCTGCCCGGCGCCCCTCCGGAGCTTGCGGCCCGCGGCGCGACGGCGCGGGTACCGGTGCTGATCGGCAGTACCGCCGACGAGTTCACGCTGTTCGTGGCGTTGAGCTATCTGCGCACCCGCACCATGGGCTTCTACCGGACGCTGCTGGCTGAGGCCTTCGGAGACCAGGCTCCGGCGGTGGCGACCGCCTATCCACTGAGCAGCTACGGCGGCAGCGTCGGGCTGGCCTACGCCGCGGCGGTCGGCGACGGGGTCTTCGCCTGCCCGATCGAGGACCTGGCCGCGGATCTGGCTCGCCGGGCACCGGTGTACGCGTATGAATTCAACGACGGCGATGCCCCGGTGCCCGATCCGATCCGCGAGGCGCCGTTCCCGGTCGGCGCCGGCCACGGGCTCGAGTTGCGCTATCTGTTCGACATGGGTGGCGCCCCGGCGCTGGACCCGGCCCAGCGGGCGTTGTCCGACCAGATGATCGGGTACTGGAGCCGGTTCGTCACGACCGGCACGCCGGATGTCGCCGGTCAGCCGGAGTGGGCGCCGCTGGATCCGCAACGCCCACAACGGATGTCCTTGCACGCCGGCGCGCCCGCCATCACCGCCGACTTCGCCGACCGGCACCGGTGCGGGTTCTGGGCATCGCTGGGTTAGGGCACGCTCAGCCGGACCAGCGTGCAGTCATCGTCGAAACGTCCCGACTCACAACGGCTCTGCAACTGCTCGACGAGGTCGTCGAGAGTCGCCTTCGTGGACCCGGCCGACTGCATCCAGAGGCCGACGAAGTCCGCCAGTGACCCCTGCCCGCCGCCGGGGAGGGTGATTTCGAAGGCGCCGTCGCTGTAGAGCAGGATGTCAGCGCCCGGCGGCACCCGGTACGTGCCCGCCGGGAAGTCCGCGTCGGTCTGAACACCGACCGGGACGGCGGCCGAAGGCAGCCGCGTCACCCCGGAGCCCTCGGCAGCCATCACCAACGCAGGCGGGTGGCCGGCGCCCGCGTAGCGCAGCGTGCGGGTGGAGGCCTGGTAGACGCCGTACCAGACGGTGAAGTAGTTATCTCCGTGGTCGTCCATCTGGAAAAGCCGGTTGAGGGCGGCGAGGGTCCTGTCCGGGTGCAGCAGAGTGTCGTCGGGCAGGGTTCCGCAGCGCAGCGTGTTGTGCACCGACACCGACACCATCGCCGGTTCCACCCCGTGACCGGAGACGTCGACGAGGTAGACGATCAGGTGGTCGTCGTCGATCCAGCGGTAGTCGAAGATATCGCCACCCAGTTCACGCGACGGCACGTAGCGAGACGACACCCGCACCGGGCCCTCCAGATCGGCGGGCAGAATTGAGCGGACATAGCGTGCGGCACTGTTGATCTCGGCCATCAGGCGGTCGCTCTGAGCCTGCAGTCGGCGGGTCAGATTGCGGTTCTCGGCATCCCGCGCGGCGATCTGCTCACGGGCCAGTTGCTCGGCCGACACCTCCCGGTCGATCACCCGGAAGGACGCCACCGTGCCATCGGGACTGCCGTCGAGCTCGTGGAACGGCTTGACATGCAGGTGAATCCAGCGTGGCAGGCCATCGGCGCCGAGAACCCGGGCGCGTCCGATGCGGGTCTCGCCCCGGGAGAGCCCCGAGGCCATCTTCCGATATCCGGAGTGGTCCTCGGGCATGACGAAGTCAGCCACCGGCTGACCGATCCAGTAGCCGACGGGTGCGCCCAGGGCCGTCTCGACTGAGTTGGAGACCCAACTGACCCGGCCGTCCCGGATCCGCACCACGACGTCGGCCATGTTCTCGGCCAGTAGCCGGAAACGTTGCTCGGACAGCGACATGCGTCGGGTCAGAGCCGAACGCTCGGTGACGTCGCGCCAGGTCAGGCCGATCAGATCACGGCCCGTCCGAGAGGCCCGGATGTCGTAGTAGCGCAGATCGTCAAGTGCTGGGTTGTGGTAGGGAAAGCTCTCCAGGATCACGGTTTCGCCGGTGTCCGCGCAGTCGGCGCAGATCTTCAACAATCCCGAGCCGTCCAGGTTCGGCAACGCCTCGGTCAGGCTGTGATCCACCAACTTCTGCCGGGGCAAACCGAGCTGTTCGCAGGCGGCGAGGTTGACATCGCGATAGACCAGGTCGACGATCCGGCCGGCCGGGTCCGAGCGGATGGCCTCGATGAGCACCTGGGGGTCCAGGATGGCGTCGGCACTGATTCGGAACTCGGACGCGGGGCCGCTCCCGGGCACGATCCGCAACAACCTGGCTGCCGGCTCGTCGACGGGGGCGAATTCCCAGGCGCCACTAGCGCTGTCCACTCACACCAGCCCCACTTCCAGGCCGTCAGGCAACCGGCACATCGCCGCGCCGAGTTCCTTGATCATCGGACACTCCAAACTGGTTCCGGTAGGGCTGAGCGGTAGCACAAGCCGCGTTACTGGCGACTTCGTGGTGAAATAACGGGTGAGTAGGCGATCAGATGAGCGGGCCTAGTGGCCAGCGCGGCGCCATCCGGTGCCTGGGGCGCCCACGGTCTCGGGGCTTCGGATGCAGGCTACCCCGGTCGCCCGTCCGCGCCGAGGCGCGGCGCGGTGCGTCCAGCGGTCGTCACAAATCGTGATCTTGTCGACATCAGACTACGCGAGCTCAGACGACCATGACCCGCAGGAGAGTGCAGTCATCGTCGAACTGTCCAGTTCTGGCTCGGTTCCGCAGCTGTTCGAGGAGCTCGTCCAGGGTCCAGCCGGGCGAGCGTGCGGTACTGGAGCACAGCTCGATGAAGTCCTCGAGTTCCCACCGCTGGCCGCCCGGCAGGACCAGCTCGAAGGCGCCGTCACTGTAGATCAGGACGGCGCAGTCCGGCGGCGGGCAGTAGTCGTAGGTTTCGTAGGTGACGTCCCCGAGAACCCCGATCGGGACCGATCCCGAACCCAGCAGCACCGGCTCGGCGCCGTCCGCGCTCAGGACGATCGCCGGGGGATGTCCGGCGCGGGCGTACCGCAGGGTGCGGGTGGAGGGCTGATAGACGCCGTACCAGATGGTGAAGTAGTTGCCGCCCTGCTGATCCATCTGGAAAAGCCGGTTCAATTCGGTGAGGACCCGGCCGGGATCGCGCAGGGTGTCATCGTCGAGAGTTCCCGAGCGCAACAGGTTATGCACCGAAACCGTGAACATGGCTGGGGCGACGCCGTGACCGGAGACGTCGACGAGGTAGACCATGAGGTGGTCGTCGTCGATCCAGCGGTGGTCGAAGCTGTCGCCGCCGAGTTCCTCGGAGGGCACGTAACGCGAGCTGACGGGTAGTGGGGCGTCGAGGTCGGGGGGAAGTATCGAGGCGACGTACTTCGCGGCGCCGCTGAGTTCCCTCATCAGCCGCTGGGCCAGGGCTTGGGTACCGGAGAGGACCAGCAGGAACGCCTCGAGTAGCAGTGTCACCGCCAGGGCGGCCAGCAGCAGCATCGCCATGACGCCGGTCCGGTTGTCGGTGAACGCCGTGCTGGTCGGATGCACCGTGAGCTCCCAGGTGCGGCCGTAGACATCCAGCGACGATGTGGTCGTCAGTGGTGGGGCGCTGACCTGATCACCCGCCAGTGGTCTCTTTGCGGGCCGATCGGCGATGGCCACCGGATCGGAGGCGTCGCTGACGTCGACGAGTGCCACGTTGACGCTGGCCCAGTCCGGGCCGCGGAACGTCTCGGACAGCAGGTCGCCAAGTCGGTACACGCCGACGGCGAAGCCGCGCAGCGCCGAGCGCCGGGCCGGCGTGTTTCCCGGGTCCGAACCACCTTCGTAGATCGGCAACAGCGCGAGCATGCCGGTCTGGATGCCGGACTCCTGGACCAGCTCGATCGGGCCGGTCGCTGTGGGGATGCCGGTGTCGCGGGCTTTCTCGATGGCGACGGCCCGCTGGGGGCTGGAAAAGATGTCGAAGCCCAGCGCGTTGCGATTGTCGGCGATCGGTTCGATATAGGCGACGACGACGTATTCGGGACGCGGTGAGACGGGTTCCAGGTTGCCGTCGGCGCCGCGCTGGGTGACGGTGAAGTCCTCGAGGCCCGGCTGCGCGCGCTGACGAGCCTCGAACGCGGTTAGGTCCGACTCGGTGACCACCGGGTTCCAGGACAGGGCCTGCATATTGGGCAGGCGGGTCAGCAGGCCCCGTGTATAGGCGTCGAACTCCCGTGCGGTGACGTCCTCGGAGGCGTCGAAGAGCCCGCGGAGACCTTCGAGGACCTCCTGGTGAAGTGCGATGTTGCCGGCGAGGTCGGCGACGGCCTGCTCGCCCAGCCGCTGCACGGCATTGTCGATCCGGGTGCGTTCCTGGGCGACGTTCTGCGCGATGATCGCTACCAGGATTGCCAGTATCAACAGGGACGGGACGGCGATCCGCCAGCGCCGGCCCGACCAGTACTCAGCCTGTGAGGGCAGGGCCATGAGCACCAGGGGCGCGAAGACGATGACACCGATGGCGTCGCCGACCCACCAGGTCAGCCAGCCGAACCCGACCTGACCGGTGCCCAGCAGTCCGGTCGCGAGTTGGGCGGCGATACCGATGGTGGGTGCGATGGTACTGGCCAGGAGACCGCCGAGGGTGAGAGTGAGCAGCACCGCCCGCGGCGTGTCGAGGCGCCGGACCGGGCCGACGAGGCGGTCGACCAGGGTTGCACCCACGGCGGCGCCCAGCGCTGCACCCAATCCGACGGCCGCGGCAGTCAGCCAGGTCCGTGGTTCCGGTTCGCCGAGCCGGCTCAGCCAGTACACATTGACGCTGACCGATCCGATGAAGACTCCAGGAAGAGCGCGTTGGCGCCAGCGCAACACGGCGGCCAAGGCAATGCCGGCGGCGGGCCAGACCGGCGAGGCAAGCCCGGTCATCTGGCCCACGTTGAGTGTGGCCAGGCCAACAACTGCGTAGAGGACGGCGATTAAAGTCGAGATGACCAGGGCCGACGAACGCGCCGGCACACCGTAGCGGCGCCGATCGGCAGTCCGCGCAGAGTCGACCCAGTTCGGCCAGTTCGAGCCCGCGGTATCGCTAAGACGATTAGCCGACGACACGGTCCGGCCAAAACGAGTGAACAAAGGGTTTGAGATGCCTCTCAGGGTGACCGACGTCCGCCAGTGCGAATTCTGCGGTGATAGTGAGCCGACTCTGCTACCGGCGTGAGGTGTCAGATTAACAGCAGCGCCGTCGGCGGTGAACCGCGCAAACACGTCGCTCGAGCGGTGACCGACCGGCAGGCTCCGTCGGGATTTGGTCCGGCCGCGGTCGTCAGGCATACTGGTCGGGTTGTCTTGAGCCGGGTAGAGCCTTACCGGAGCATGCGGTCCAAGACATCCGACCAGCGCCTCACCGGCGCATCCGGTCTCCAAGCTCGCAAGCGAGGCTTATTTCGCTCTGCGAGGCGGCGTGCGGGTCACCCCACCCGGCGCGGGGGCCGGTGGACCAGGACAGGTAAACAGCGGCGGCGAGAGCCAGCGCCCGCACATGTGCGGGCGCAGTAGGAGTGAGGTAGGAGAAGCGTGGCGGGACAGAAGATCCGCATCAGGCTCAAGGCCTACGACCATGAGGCCATTGACGCCTCGGCGCGCAAGATCGTGGAAACGGTTACCCGTACCGGCGCGAGCGTGGTCGGTCCTGTGCCGCTGCCGACGGAGAAAAACGTGTACTGCGTCATCCGGTCCCCGCATAAGTACAAGGACTCGCGGGAGCACTTCGAGATGCGTACGCACAAGCGCCTCATCGACATCCTCGACCCGACGCCCAAGACGGTTGACGCGCTGATGCGCATCGACCTGCCGGCCAGCGTCGACGTGAACATTCAGTAGGGGGTCGGCATAACCATGGCTCACGCAGGTAAGTCCGCCGCTCCGCGGCGTGGAATTCTCGGCACCAAGCTGGGCATGACGCAGGTCTTCGACGAGAACAACCGTGTCGTGCCGGTCACGGTGGTCAAGGCCGGACCCAACGTCGTGACCCGCATCCGCACGCCGGAGCGCGACGGTTACAGCGCGGTGCAGCTCGCCTACGGCGAGATCAGCCCACGCAAGGTCAACAAGCCGGTCACCGGTCAGTACGCCGCCGTCGGGGTCAACCCGCGCCGGCACCTGGCCGAGCTGCGGCTCGACGATGAGTCGGCGGCCGCCGGTTACGAGGTCGGTCAGGAGCTGACCGCCGAGATCTTCGAGGCCGGCAACTACGTCGACGTCACCGGCACTTCGAAGGGCAAGGGCTTCGCCGGCACCATGAAGCGGCACGGCTTCGCCGGTCAGGGTGCCGCGCACGGCGCCCAGGCCGTGCACCGCCGTCCCGGTTCGATCGGCGGCTGCTCGACCCCCGGCCGGGTCTTCAAGGGCACCCGGATGTCCGGCCGGATGGGCCACGACCGGGTGACCACGCAGAACCTGGTGGTGCACAAGGTCGATGCCGAGAACGGCGTGCTGCTGATCAAGGGTGCGATCCCCGGTCGCACCGGCGGGCTGGTAGTGGTCCGCACCGCGGTCAAGCGAGGTGAGAAGTGATGGCTTCCAACACGGTGAAAATCGACGTCCACAGCCCGGACGGCTCGAAGAGTGGCAGCGTGGAACTGCCCGCCGAGCTGTTCGACGTCGACGCCAATATCGCTCTGATGCATCAGGTGGTGACGGCGCAGCTGGCCGCGGCCCGCCAGGGCACCCACGCGACCAAGACCCGTGCCATGGTCTCCGGTGGCGGCCGAAAGCCGTACCGGCAGAAGGGCACCGGTCGCGCCCGCCAGGGTTCGACCCGCGCGCCGCAGTTCAAGGGCGGCGGTGTGGTGCACGGTCCGCAGCCGCGTGACTACAGCCAGCGGACTCCGAAGAAGATGATCGCCGCCGCGCTGCGCGGGGCGCTCAGCGACCGGGCCCGCAACGGACGGATCCACGCAGTGACCGAACTCGTCGCCGGGCAGACCCCGTCGACCAAGAGCGCCCGATCGTTCCTGGGCACCCTGACCGACCGTCGCCGGGTGCTGGTGGTCATCGGACGCAGCGACGAGGCCGGCTACAAGAGCGTGCGCAACCTGCCCGGGGTGCATGTGATCGCGCCCGATCAGCTCAACACCTATGACGTGCTCAAGGCTGACGATCTGGTGTTCAGCGTCGAGGCGCTGAACAGCTATATCGAGCACAACAGCGCCAAGCAGCAGAGCGCCAAGCAGCAGGAGGTGTCGGCCTGATGGCGACCGTGACCGACCCGCGCGACATCATCATCGCGCCGGTGATCTCCGAGAAGTCCTACGGACTGATCGAGGACAACGTCTATACGTTCATCGTCCACCCGGACTCGAACAAGACCCAGATCAAGATCGCGATCGAGAAGATCTTCAAGGTCAAGGTGGATTCGGTGAACACCGCCAACCGGCAGGGCAAGCGTAAGCGCACCCGTACCGGCTACGGCAAGCGCAAGGACACCAAGCGCGCCATCGTGACCCTGGCCGCCGGTAGCAAGCCGATCGACATCTTCGGAGCGCCGGCCTAGCCGGGCGGCGCGACTGCAGAAAGAACCAGGACACCAATCATGGGAATTCGCAAGTACAAGCCGACGACCCCCGGTCGCCGCGGTGCCAGCGTCTCCGACTTCGCCGAGATCACCCGGTCGACCCCGGAGAAGTCGCTGATCCGTCCGCTGCACAGCACCGGCGGGCGGAATGCGCACGGCCGTATCACCACCCGGCACAAGGGTGGTGGGCACAAGCGGGCCTACCGGCTGATCGACTTCCGGCGCAACGACAAAGACGGCGTCAACGCCAAGGTCGCGCATATCGAGTACGACCCGAACCGCACCGCCAATATCGCGCTGCTGCACTACCGCGACGGGGAGAAGCGCTACATCATCGCCCCGCAGGGTCTGTCGCAGGGCGATATCGTGGAGTCCGGCCCCAATGCCGATATCAAACCCGGTAACAACCTGCCGCTGCGTAACATCCCGGCCGGCACCGTGGTGCACGCTGTGGAACTGCGTCCCGGGGGCGGTGCCAAGATGGCCCGTTCGGCCGGTTCCAGCATTCAGCTGCTCGGTAAGGAAGGCGCGTACGCATCGCTGCGGATGCCCTCCGGTGAGATCCGCCGCGTGGATGTGCGCTGCCGCGCCACCGTCGGCGAGGTCGGGAATGCCGAACAGGCCAATATCAACTGGGGTAAGGCGGGCCGGATGCGGTGGAAGGGTAAGCGCCCCACCGTGCGCGGTGTCGTCATGAACCCGGTTGATCACCCCCACGGCGGTGGTGAGGGCAAGACCTCCGGCGGCCGGCACCCGGTGAGCCCGTGGGGCAAGGTCGAGGGCCGCACCCGTAAACCCAACAAACCGAGCGACAAGCTCATCGTCCGACGCCGGCGCACCGGCAAGAAGCGTTAGGCAGGGGAGTCAAGCGATGCCACGCAGTCTCAAGAAGGGTCCGTTCGTCGACGAGCATCTGCTCAAGAAGGTCGACGTCGCGAACGAGAAGAACAGCAAGCAGGTCATCAAGACCTGGTCGCGGCGTTCGACCATCATCCCCGATTTCATCGGCCACACCTTCGCCGTCCACGACGGGCGCAAGCATGTGCCGGTGTTCGTCACCGAGTCGATGGTCGGGCACAAACTGGGCGAGTTCGCGCCCACCCGGACGTTCAAGGGTCATATCAAAGATGACCGGAAGGCGAAGCGGCGATGAGTACTGCAACTGAATTTCCCTCCGCCACCGCCGTGGCCCGCTATGTGGGAATCTCGGCGACCAAGGCCCGCCGGGTGATCGATCTGGTGCGCGGTAAGTCCGTCGAGGAGGCACTGGACATCCTGCGCTGGGCGCCGCAGTCCGCCAGCGAGCCGGTCGCCAAGGTGATCGCCAGCGCTGCGGCCAACGCCCAGAACAACAACGGGCTGGATCCGCGCTCGCTTGTGGTCGCCACCGTGTACGCCGACGAGGGCCCGACCGCCAAACGCATCCGTCCCCGCGCGCAGGGGCGCGCCTTCCGGATCCGTAAGCGCACCAGCCACATCACCGTGATCGTGGAAAGTCGTCCGCCGCGCAATGAGCGGGCCGGGCAGTCGACCAGGACCCGTCGCGCCGAAGGCAGTAAGGCCAAGAAGACCGCCACCACGAGCAAAGCTTCCAACGAAGCGAAGGGAGGCTCGCAGTAGTGGGCCAGAAGATCAACCCCCACGGCTTCCGGCTCGGTATCACCACCGACTGGAAGTCCCGGTGGTACGCCGACAAGCAATACGCGGACTATGTCAAGGAAGACGTGGCGATCCGGCGTCTGCTGGCCACGGGTCTGGAACGTGCCGGTATCGCCGACGTGGAGATCGAACGCACCCGGGACCGGGTACGCGTCGACATCCATACGGCGCGCCCGGGCATCGTGATCGGCCGCCGCGGCACCGAGGCCGACCGAATCCGCACCGACCTGGAGAAGCTCACCGGCAAGCAGGTTCAGCTGAACATTCTCGAGGTCAAGAACCCCGAGTCCCAGGCACAGCTGGTGGCCCAGGGTGTCGCCGAACAGCTGAGCAACCGGGTCGCCTTCCGCCGGGCGATGCGCAAAGCCATCCAGTCGGCAATGCGCCAGCCCCATGTCAAGGGCATCCGGGTGCAGTGCTCCGGTCGCCTCGGCGGCGCTGAGATGAGCCGCTCGGAGTTCTACCGCGAAGGCCGGGTGCCGCTGCACACGCTGCGGGCGGATATCGACTACGGGCTCTACGAGGCCAAGACCACCTTCGGGCGGATCGGCGTCAAGGTCTGGATCTACAAGGGCGATGTCGTCGGCGGTAAGCGGGAGCTGACCGCCCCGGCCCCGGCCGGTGACCGGCCGCGCCGGGACCGGCCGACGTCGGGCGCCCGCCCGCGCCGCAGCGGATCCTCGGGCACCACCGCGACGAGCACCGAGGCCGGCCGCGCCGCCACCGGCGAGGCGCCGGCTCCGGTTCCCGCGACCGCCGAGGCGCCGGTGGCCGAGACCCCCACCCCGGATTCAGGGAGCTGAAACCATGTTGATTCCCCGCAAGGTCAAGCACCGCAAACAGCACCACCCCAGGCAGCGTGGGCTGGCGAGCGGTGGCACGAGCGTGTCATTCGGTGACTACGGCATCCAGGCCCTGGAACACGCCTACATCACCAACCGGCAGATCGAATCCGCGCGTATCGCGATCAACCGCCACATCAAGCGTGGTGGCAAAGTGTGGATCAACATCTTCCCGGATCGTCCGCTGACCAAGAAGCCGGCTGAAACCCGGATGGGTTCGGGCAAGGGCTCCCCGGAATGGTGGGTCGCCAACGTCAAACCCGGCCGGGTGCTGTTCGAGCTGAGCTACCCCAATGAGGACATCGCCCGCGCCGCACTGACCCGCGCGATCCATAAGTTGCCGATCAAGGCACGCATCGTTACCCGAGAGGAGCAGTTCTGATGGCAGCGGGCACGAGCGCCGGCGAACTGCGTGAGTTCACCGACGAAGAGTTGATCACCAAGCTGCGTGAGGCCAAGGAAGAGCTGTTCAACCTGCGCTTCCAGACGGCGACAGGGCAGCTGACCAACAACAATCGGTTGCGTACCGTTCGTCATGAAATCGCGCGCACCCACACGGTGCTGCGCGAACGCGAGTTGGGCCTGGCCTCCGGGCCGGTGGGTGAGGAGTCGTAATGACAGAAACCAAGGGCGACCGGCATACCCCGGCGACCGAGAAGCAGCGTGGTCGGCGCAAGACCGCGATCGGATACGTGGTCAGCGACAAGATGGAGAAGACCATCGTCGTCGAGCTCGAGTCGCGGGTGCAGCACCCGAAGTACGGCAAGATCATCCGGACCACCAAGAAGGTCAAGGCGCACGACGAGGACGGCACCGCCGGTATCGGCGACCGCGTCTCGCTGATGGAGACCCGGCCGCTGTCGGCGACGAAGCGCTGGCGGCTGGTCCAGGTCCTCGAAAAGGCCAAGTAGGCCGGCAAGCAGGCCCAGCGGCGGCCATCACTCGATGGTCAGCCGGACCAACGAGCAGTCGTCCTCGAAGATCCCACTCGCGGTCAGGTTCCGCAGTCGGCTGATCAGGGCGTCCAGCGACCAGCCCGGTGTGCCCGCAACCTCGGTGCACAGCTCGATGAACGCGGATATCGACCAGTGCCGGCCTTCCGGCAGCGGCAGTTCGAACGCGCCGTCGCTGTAGAGCAGTACCTGGGTGCCGGGAAGCACGACACACTCCGCGCAGCGGAATTCGGTGTCTTTGAACATTCCCACCGGCTGGGCATCGGTCGACAACAGCGTGGGTCCGGCGCCCGGCTGCCCCACCGGAAAGGCCAGCGCGGGTGGATGACCCGCGCTGGCGTAGCGGAGCGTGCGGCTGGAAGCCTGGTAGACGCCGTACCACATGGTGAAGTAGTTGCCGCCGTGCCGGTCCATGTCGAACAGTTTGTTGAGTTCGGCCAGCACCTGGTCGGGTTGCAGCAGGGTTTCGGCGGTCAGCGACTTCGATCGCAGCAGGTTGTGCACCGAGATCGACACCATGGACGGTTCGATGCCGTGCCCGGAGACGTCGATCACATAGCAGATCAGGTGGTCGTCATCGATCCAGGAGTAGTCGTAACAGTCCCCGGCGAGTTCGCGCGAGGGCAGATAGCGTGAGGTGACCCGGACCTGGCCGTCCAGGTCGCCCGGCAGGATTGAGGCCACATAGCGTGCCGCGCTGTTGATTTCCGACATCAGACGATCAGTTTGGGCCTGCAGGCGTCTGGCGAGCACGCGATTCTGCTGTTCGCGCTGAGCTATTCGGCTGCGTGTCTCCATCTCAGCGGTGACGTCGACGATCTGGGTGATCAGGTTCTCCACATATCCGTCCGGCCTGCGCATGGCGCTCACCGTCAGGTCACCCCAGATCAGGCGCCCACTGGCGTGGATGTACTGCTTGGTCTTCCGGTAGGAGTCTATTCGTCCCGCGAGGAGGTTGTCGACGCTCTCCAGATCCGGCTCGAGATAGTCGGCGGCTGTCAGTTCCTGCCATGTCATCTGCAGCATGGTGTCCGCGTCGTAGCCGAAGAAGTTGCAGAGCGCTTGGTTGACCATCTCGTAGCGGCCGCTATAGGGGTCCAGCAGGCACATCCCCACCGCGGAGTGCTCGGTCAGCTTCCGGTAGCGTGCGTCCGCCTCGGCCTGCCGCTCCCGTGCCTGCCCGGCTTCCCGCGTCGCCTCCACCTCATCGTCGATGACCCGGAACGACGCGGTGATTCCGTCGGGCTGACCCTGGGCGTCGATGAAACGCCTGGCGTGTAGTTGAACCCAGTGGACGGCGCCGTCCGCGGCGACCACCCGGGCCCGGGTGACCAGCTGCCCGACGTCGCCGATCTCGCCGATTCGCGCCGCCAGTCTCAGGCGATCGATCGGCGCGGCCATCTCCTGCACGTCCCGGCCCGTCCAGTGGTCGGGTGGGGTCCCCAGGACATCTCTGACCGAGGGGGATACCCAGACGAACCTGCCGTCGCGGGCATGCACGACGACGTCGCCGGCGTTCTCGGCCAGTAGGCGGAACCGTTCCTCCGATTCCGCGATCCGCTGCGTCGCGGTGGCGCGATCGCTGACGTCGCGCCAGGTCAGACTGATGGAGTTCGAACCGGCGTAGGCGGCTCGGATATCGTAAAACCGCACGTCATCGAGGTACTCGTTCTCGTCACGGAAGTCGTCCAATATCAGCGGCTCCCGACTTTCCACACAGTGGGCGTACCGGGCCAACAGCGTGGAGCCCCGGAGATGAGGCAGGGTTTCCAGGCAACTGCGGCCGATCAGCTGTTCCCGCTCCAGGCCCAGGTGCTGGCATGCGGCGACATTGACTTCGCGGTAGATCAGGTCGACGACCCGCCCGTCCGGGCCCCGCACACCCTCGAACAGCACCTGGGGATCGAGCAGAGCGTCGGTGTTGGCGCGGGCCAGCGCACGCGCCCGCTCGCTGTCCGCCAGGGCCGCAGCGAGGTCATGAGACAGCCTGGCCCGGTCGGTGACGTCTCGCCACGTGGTGTTGACCGAGTCGCGGCCGATGCGCACCGCCCGGATGTCGAAATACCGCGGACCGTCGGGAAGGTCCGTGCCGTAGGGAAGCTCATCGAGCGCGATGGTTTCGCCGTCCTCGGCGCAGCGGGTGAAGAGCGCCGTGAACCCGGAGTTCGCGCCGTCGGGGAACATCTCCAGTTGACGCCGGCCGACCACGTCCTGGTAACTCAAGTCGAATTCGCGGCAGGCGGACTGGTTGGCATCGACGCAGACGAAGTCGACGATCTGTCCGCCGGCATCCCGAATCGGTTCGATCACGGCCTGCGGATCCATCATGGTGTCGAGTTGGGTGCGCAACAGCATGCCGATCTGCTCGCTGTAGGCCAGCGCGGCGGCCAACCGGGTGCCGGCGCGGTCGCGTTCGAACAGCCGTCCCAATTGGGTGCCCGCCCTGCCCATCAGGGCCATCAGGGCGATGTCCTGCGGCGCCGGGCCGGGTCCGAAGAACTCCAGCGATCCCGCCACATCCGATCCGATCAGCAGCGGGATGCTGAAGGCGGCGCGCATCCCCGATCGCAGCGCGGCGTCCCGGCGGGGAAAATTATCGCAGTTCGCGAGGTCCTCGAGGTCCTCAAGCCACACCGATTCGCCGGTCTGCCAGACCCGCCCCGGCAGCCCCTCGCCGTGGGCGAACACCCGCTCCGCCGTAGCGGCTTTCAGTCCGGAAATGTCCACCGCCGGGTCGGCGTACCAGATGTTCGACGGCTGCATATCCCGATCGGCGCCCTCCCCGACGACGATATAGGCGTGCGCGACAGGCCAGCCGATGAACCGGCACATGTACTCCAGCCCGGGAACCAGCGCTTCCGCGGCTGAGGCGGCCTGGTTGGCCATGGTCGCGATCTCGGAGAGGAACTCGAGATCGTGCTGGCTCTGGTAGAGGTCGCGCAGTCCGCGTTCGGCGATCTCCTCGGCTTCCTGCCGGATGCGGCGCTCACGATCGAGGCGACGGTGCAGCAGGGCGTTCTCGTCCGCCGGACTCGCGGCCGACTGGCCCGGATCGGGACCGGATCCACGGTCCGCGTCGGCTTGCTGCCTCATGCCGGACCGATCGCCAGCCGGCAACGATCCGACCCGCGGTGCATACATTCGAGGTGTCGCACGTCCAAGGCCTCGCCGTAATGGTCGCCGGCACCGAGGATGAAGCCGTGGGCCAGGTCGCAGAGCTGGCGTGGTGAGCGGTAGCCGATCACCAGCGATTCGTCGTCCGGGGACGTGAAATCGAAATGCGGACAGTACGCCCCAGCGTATAGTTTGCGCACTTCGGGGTGGATCACGCTGTTGAGTGTGCGCAGGAACGGCACCGTGCTGTCGTGGGGGGTGAAGAAATCGGGCCAGCGCCGCACCATCTCGGGTATCGCCCGCTGCCCGAACCAGCGTAGAGCCTGGTCCTCTGACACCGAACGGATCGTTGCGACGACGGCAACGAGTTTCATCAACTCGGCATCGTCGTAGTTGCCCAGCGAGGTGTAGACACCATCGAGACCGGCCTGGTCCAAGGCCTCGTCCCAACTGCGGTCTCCGTCGGCCTCGACCATGACGTCTTCGAGCAGGTTGAAGATGATGCCTTTCATAGCCCTCCGAACTTCCTGCCCCAGAGTAAGCGGCCGCCGCGGGTTATCGGAACTCCAGACCGCCTGCCGCAGGTCGCAGGATGCGGCTATGATCCCGTGGCGGACAGAAAGAGCGCTGCGAACAGAAAGTGGGGCCCGATGGCGGAATGGCCGACACGACAGACCGCTGCCGGTGTGACGGTGGTCACCCCCGACGGCAGGCTCAACATGGTTGCCGCCCCCGAGTTGCGGGAACAGTTGCGCACCCTCGTCCAGGACGGGGCGTCCCGGGTCGTGGTCGACTTGTCGGGCGTCGAGTCGATCGACTCCTCCGGTCTCGGGGCGCTGATCTCGGGACTCAAAGCGGCCCGGAACGCCGGTGGCGACCTGCGAATCGCGGCACCCAATGCCCAGGTGATGGCGGTTCTTGAGTTGACCAACCTCAACAGAGTGCTCAGACCTCGGGAGTCCGCCGAGAAAGCGTTTGATGAACCGGAGTGAACCGGGAACGCTCGACACCACCACCGGGGCGACGACCCTCGATGAGATTCACACCGTTCTAGAGGCGTTCTGGCTGGCCCACCCGGATGTGCCGGAGGGGATCCGGTTGCGTGTCGGGATCGCCACGGCGGAGATCGGGGCGAATATCGTCGAGCACGCCGGCCGGGGTGAGAGCATCCGGCTGCGGATGGAGACCAGGGCCCATCCCGACACGATTGAGATCGTCTTCACCGACGACGGGTGGGGGGCGGAGGTCGATTTGACCGCGGTGCACCTGCCCGACGATATGGCCGAACGCAGTCGCGGGCTCGCGTTGGCGCGCTCGGTACTCGGTGAGCTTTCCTACCGCCGCGATGGCACCACCAATTGTTGGATTCTGATCAGCGAGCGCTTCGGCTGAGACCAAGCCTAAGAGTTGATGGCTTCCGGCTCGGCGGCCGGCGCTGGATTGGCGTACCGCAGTGCGCGTGACACCGTAACCGCCTCGGCTCTGGTCGCCACGCCCAATTTCCCGAGCAGGTTGTGCACATGGTTCTTGACCGTATGCACCGCCACCGAGAGCCGGGAGGCGATCTGCTGATTGGTCAGACCTAGCTCTATGAGTTCGAGAATCTCGATCTCCCGTGCGGTCAGTAGAACGCCCTTGGAATCGGTGGTGGAGGGCTGGTGGGCGATTGAATAGACCCGGCGCAGCAGAATCGCCGAGACCTCCGAGGAGCACTGCGCCGCGCCGGTGCTGACGTTCGCCAGCACGGCCAGCAGATGCGCGAACGATTCCGAGCGCAGATGCAGTCCGGCCACCCCGGCCTCGGCGCAGGCGACGATCTCCGGCTCCCGGTCAACGGACAGCCCGAAGACGACCACCTTCGCGGCCGCGTCGATATCGAGACTGACCTGCAGCAGGGTGCCGCTGTCCTCGGTCCCGATGTTCAGCAGGATCACCTGGGGCGTTCCTTCGTCGGCGGCGGCGAACAGCGATGGCAAATCCCACGCCGGCCGGACTTCGATCCCGTTGGCCTCGAGTTGGGCGCTCAGACATTCTCGATTGAGCCGGCCGTCGTCGATGACCAGCACCCGGGTGCCCGGGACCGGTACCGGCGCTTGGGTCTGCTCTGGCACGCCCACGTCCCCTCCGCCCGTCGATCGAAGTCGATGGTACCCGCGCGGGGGCGACCTGTGCGGGTACACGGTAGGACCGGTGATCTAGACCGAGGTTGAACCTCGCGGTCTATTTAACCGCTGGGTTAATTCCCGCACGATTGTCTTCGTAGAGCACATTGACGCAGCAATACCGCAGATCAGCGTCCCGTGTTAGGAGGATTTTTAGCATGAGTGTTGCATACGATGTCGAACGCCGGGTCGATACCAGCACCTTCGATACCAGCACCTTCGAAACCGGCACCGAGGATCCCACGTTCAACGTTTCTCTGAATCCTTGGGCGGTGTGGCTGAGCCTGTCGCTGTTGGCGATGATCATGATCGCTTTCGCCGTCTACGGTCAGATTGCGCCGGGGGCCTGACCGCCGGCCATCCCACCACAGCTTCCGATCATCGAAGGGGGCGGGGCTTAGCCCTCGCCCCCTTCGATGGTGCCCAGCCCCGTCCCGTCCCGTCTCGTCCCGTCCCGTTCGCCGGCGTCGGATCCTCCGCAGACCGGCTGAGAATCGACAAGGTCGCTAACCGTGAGCGCAATGCGGTCTTGTTTCGGGCGCCGGTTGAGCGCGCTCGCCGGGGTTGTGTTGCTGCTCGCGGTGTCGACCCCCGCCGCACTTGCCGCGCCGGCCGACGAAACGCCGGGCGCGCCGGTCGACGATGTGCCGTCTTCCGGCCCGGTTCTGAGCCTGACGGATCTGGGAGCGAAAACCCCCCTGGCGTTCTACGGTGCCCAGGGCACAGCCGACCTCACCTTCCCGGTGCCGCAGGGACTGGTGCCCGTGGCGCTGAAGGCGACGGTCGAGCTTCCAGTCAACGTTCGATCCGGCGCGGTCACGGTGATGCAGCAGGAGCGCACCGTCGCCCGGGTCCCGCTGCCGGCGGACGATCAGGAGCCGATCGTGATACCGCTGGCCGGGGTCGACGTCAGCGATAACGCGGCCACCGTCACCGTGCGGACCTTCCTGGTGGCGGAGCCGGGCTATTGCCTGGACCCCGCCAACCCGCTGCGTCTGACCAACGCCTCGGTCTCGTTCAGCGGCGTCGAGAAGTCGCCCTCGACCGTCGCCGACTTCCTGCCCCCGGTGCTGCGGAAGTTGACCATTGCGATCCCGCCCGCCCCGGACCGGGCGGAGTCGGATGCCGCGGTACGGCTGGCAGCGTCGGTGATCGCCCGCTACGGACAGCAACCCACCGCAGTCGTGGTGACCCGCCTCGGCGCGCCGTTGCCTCCCGCGGCGCCCTTCGAACGGCAGATCGTCATCGAACAGGGCCCCGACACCGGGCTGACCCTACGGCCCGCCGGCGACGCCGTTCCCTACCTGCGTATCTCCGGGCCGGACGGTGAGCTGACCAACCAGACACGTCTGCTTGCCAGCGATATCTCGAGGATGGCGCTGAGCTCCCGAGCCGTGGTGGGCCCGCTCAAGGACGTCGCACAGTTACCCGGCAATGTCACCACGCTGCGGGAACTCGGCCAGCCGGTGGTGTCCGCGGTCGCGTTGGCGCCCCAGGTGGCGGTGGGACTCGACCAGACCCGGCTGGGCCGGCCCGTCAAGGGTGTCCGGGTCCGCCTGATCGGCTCGTATACACCGCCGCCGGACAGTGTCAGCGCACGGTTGGTCGCCATCGTCGGCGGTGAGACCATCGACACCTGGTCCGTCGACGACCTTGGCGTGATCGACCGGTGGATCAGCGTGCCCGACCGGTTGTTGCAGCGCTACACCACGCTCGGGGTCTCCCTCAACGTCGCCGGCAACACCGGGCGCTGTGGTGAATTCCAGCCGCTGACGCTGACGATCGACGGCGACAGCGTCGTCGACAGCGCCGCTGCCGTGCCGCCGGTGCCACCGGGGCTGCAGTCCCTGCCGCAGGCTCTGATGCCACGGACCCTGATCGGCATCGGTCCCGATTTCGCCGACACCACCCGCGCCACCGCGATCGCGGTGGCCTTGCAGCGGCTCAGTGTGCTGCCCATCGACACCTCGGTCACCGGAGTCGATGAGGCGCTGCGCGCCGCCGGCCCAGCCGTCGTCATCGCGGCGGACGGTTGGGATCATCCGAAAGTCCGGCTGCCGGTCAGCGCGGACGGCGGCCGCATCACCCTCGACGGGATGGTCGAACAAGGGCAGTCCACCACGCTGACGCTCGATCCGGAACTGCGGTACGGAACGCTGCAGGCCTTCTTCGACGGCCGCCGATCGCTGCTGGTGGCCACCTCCAACGGGGCCCCGGCCCAACTCGACGAGTTGTTGGGTTGGATGAGTGCCGATCCGCGGCGCTGGTCCCGGGTGGACGGTGCGGCGGTGATCTCCGCCCCGGGTCGCGCACCAGTTGTGATCGGCGTCCAGCCTGGAAGCGCCCAGCCGGTGGCCGGCGCCGCGGTCTGGGTTGTGGCCGGAGTGGTCCTTGCGGTGGCCGCGATCGGCTACGGGGCGATCCTCCTCGGCGCTCGCCGAACGTCCACGGGCGGCTGACATGACCGCCGACACGGCTGCGCCGCCGCTGGCCGGGGCGGTTCCCCCCGCGCCGCCGGGCGCTCAGCACTCGCGTGGCCGGCGCACGGTGGCCCGGCTGGTTTTGCGATGGGTGTTTCTGTTGGTGGCCACGATTTTTGCCTTCCACAAGGACATCCTCAGCCTGGTGGACAGCACCCGGGCCGGCAGCCTCAACGGGTTCGTCTGGCTGATGCCGATCGCGGCGATCATCGCGGCGATCGGGGTGGCTCGTCGGGAACACACCGAGCTGCCGATTCACGACCGGCAAACCGACATCATCGTCGGAGTTCTCGGTTTGGTGTTCGCAGTGCTGCTGCAAACGATTCTGCTGCAACGGTATTCGGAGTATTTCTTTCTGTTGCGGATCGACCTGGCAGCCATGTGGTTCTTCGTCGTATCGTCCTCGGTGGTGCTGTTCGGCCTGCGTCCGGTGATCCGGTTCGGCTGGGTGTGGATGCTGCTGTTGATGACGTTCCCGGCCGGCTACCAACTGGCAGTCATCTTGTTCGGCGGCAACCGCGCGTCGGCGGGGTTGGCCGAACTGGTGGTGGCGGCAGCGGCGACGGCGGTGGCGGTCGGCCGCAGCCGCAACCGCGCCGCGGTGGGGGCGATGGGGGCCCTGCTGGTCGGGCTGGCGGCGCTGACGGTGATGGTGGTTGTCACCCCGGAGGCGCCGCTGCTCGCCTTCCAGTTGGTACCCGCGTCGCTGTCCATGGTGCTGGTGGGGGTGGGGTTGTTCTACTACGCCCGCCGGGGCCGTGCCAAGTACGTCCTGGGACGAACCCTCGAGCCCCTGGCCGCCCGCCAGGTCTGGGCCGGAGCGGCACTGGTCCTGGCGGTCGCCGCCGTGCTCTCCCTGGCGAAACTGCCCGAGTTGCCCCGGCCTCCCACCTCGGTGCCGGGGATGACCTTCGGCCGCCCGCTGGCCGCCCCGACAGGGTGGCACCAAACCGGGGAAAGCGACTTCAAATGGGTGAAACGGATCTACGGCCGCAACGCCAATCTGATCCGGCAGGAATTCGTCGCCGACAAGGGCAACCCGTTGTGGGACAAACAGGCCGATCCCCGAGCCGTGGTCGTGGACAGCACCAGCACCGGCCGGCCGTTCACTCTGAAGGTCTACCCCGCGAAGGTGCTCTACGACGAGGGCACCAGCCGCTTCAGCGACCCGGTGCCCATCGACCTGGGCAGCGGGGTCGTCGGATCCCTGGTCACCGTCGTCGACGATAAGCGTTTGCTGACCCACAATCTGCTGACCTGGAATTGGACCAACGGTAAATCCGCGCAGCGGGTCATGGTGGCCGCCGTCGACGATCACGATGCGCCGGAGGTCTTTCCCGAGCCCACCGGCGGGCTGAACGCGACGTTGCGCACCCTGGTCTCGGTGTTCTTCCGCGGCAACCAGGCGACCTGGGACAGTGACCCGACCTTCAAGGACCGCGCCATGCTCACCGAGTTCGGCCGCGGGCTGGTCGAGGCTCAAATGCGCCAGTTGGATTCGCCGACATGACCGCCGTCATCGGCGAAGCCGATCAGCAACGCGCGCTCGACCGGGCCGTCAACCGACTCCGGGACGAGGACCCGACCCGTTCGGCGTCGGTCTCGGTGGTGGGCTGGCAGCGGGCAGTCCTCTGGGTGCTGCTGACCATCACCATCGGCTTCGCAATCCTGGATCCGCTACAAACCGCCATCGTCCTGATCGGACTGTCCACCCTGGCCTATGTGCTCACCATGATCGACCGGGTGCTGATCTTCCGGCAGGGACTGGCCTACCGCGCCATCGTCATCTCCGACGAGGAGGCCCGGTCCATTCCGGATTCCCGGCTGCCGCCCTACACCATCCTGGTGCCTGCCTACGGTGAACCCGAGGTGGTCGGCGACCTGCTCGACGCGATGGGCCGGTTGGAGTACCCGGTGGACAAACTGCAGGTGCTGCTGCTGCTGGAGGCCGACGACGAGGAGACCATCGCGGCCGCGGCGAGCTGCGAATCTGCCGAATCCATCACCATCGTGCTGGTGCCGCCGGCCGATCCGCGCACCAAGCCCAAAGCCTGCAATTACGGGTTGGAGTTTGCCACCGGCGATTTCGTCACCATCTATGACGCCGAGGACCTGCCCGAGCCGCTGCAGTTGCGCCGCACGGTGGTCGCGTTCGATAAGTCGCCGCCCGATGTGGTGTGCATCCAATCCAAGCTGGCGTATCACAACTCCCACCAGAACATCCTGACCGGATGGTTCACCGCGGAATACAACCTGTGGTTCGGCTATCTGCTGCCCGGCATGATGCGGAGCAAATCGCCGATCCCGTTGGGCGGCACCTCGAATCATCTGCGCCGCGGCGTACTGGAGGACATCGGCGCCTGGGATCCCTTCAACGTGACCGAGGACGCCGACCTGGGCCTGCGCATCCACGCCCTCGGATACCGGACCGCCGTGTTGGACTCGGTGACACTGGAGGAGGCCAATAGCGACCCGATCAACTGGATTCGGCAGCGCTCCCGCTGGTACAAGGGTTATCTGCAGACCTGGCTGGTGCATATCCGCCGGCCGGTCGAGATGTGGCGCTCGGTGGGGCCACGGTCATTCCTGCGGCTGACCCTGATCCTGGCCGGGACGCCGATCATCGCCGTGCTCAATCTGCTGTTCTGGTTCATCACCATCCTGTGGTTCCTGGGCCAGCCGGCCTACGTCGGCGCGGTGTTCCCATGGTTCGTGTACTTCCCGGCCCTGGTCGCCCTGATCCTGGGCAACGGAATCACGCTGTACATGAACCTGCTCGCCCTGCGCGAGGATGACCGCGCCGACCTGATCGTGGCGGGGCTGACTGTGCCGGCCTTCTTCGTGCTGATGAGCGTTGCCGCCGCCAAAGGGTTGTATCAGCTGATCCGCAATCCCTCCTACTGGGAGAAGACCTTCCACGGCCTTACCAGCCGGCCGGAGGCCGATCCGGCAACCGGCCCGTGAGGCGACTGTCCGAACGGCGGTTGAAGACCCTGTTCTTCGCCGTGTCGGCCGCCGTCTACATCGCGGTCGGGTACTGGCTGCAGGTTCGGCACGGATTCATCCTCGGCGATTCACTCGCGCGGGTCGCGGCCAGTCAGAGCGCGCTGTTCAGCCGTGAGCCCCACCTGGCCGCGATCGGATTCATCTTCACCCCGCTGACGGCCCTGGTCCAACTGCCGCTCATTGCGCTCAGCCCGCTGTGGCCGGCGTTGACGGAGCGGGCCTTCGCCGCATCCGTCATGTCGGCGATCTTCATGGCCGGCGCCGTGGTCCAGATCCTCTCGATGGGCATCGACCGCGGCCTGCCCCGATGGTTCGGGGTCGGTGTCGCGACACTGTTCGCCATACACCCGATGATCGTGTTCTACGGCTCCAACGGGATGAGCGAGGCGCCGTTCATCTTCTTCATGACCTGGGCGGTGCGGCGGCTGCTGCTGTGGATGGTCGACGACGACGTACACCATCTGATCGTTGCCGGCGGGATCGCCATGGGCCTGGCCTACCTCACCCGATACGACGCGCTGGCCTGTATCGCCGCGGCTGGGGCGTTGGTGGCGATCACCACCTACCGGCGTGCCTCGAGCCCGCCGCGGGTCCGCCGGGCAATACTTGACCTGGTGATCATCAGCGGCCCTGGGTCGCTGGCGTTCGTGGGCTGGGCGATCGCCAGCTGGCTCATCACCGGCGAGGGTTTTGCCCAGTTCACCTCCGAATACGGCAATAAGGCCATCCTGGAACAATCCGGCGCCACCGCACCGGGGCTGTTTCCCGGCCTGGGCTTCGCCATCGTCTGCACACTGCTGCTGGCGCCCACCCTGATTCCGCTCGGCGCGTGGGCCGGCTTCCTCCGCTGGCGCCGGCCGCGGATGTCCATGCTGGTTCCGCCGGTGGTCATCTTCGGCGCGGCGCTGGCCTTCCAGGCGCTCACCTTCGCCGTCGGCGGGACGTTCGCGTTCCTGCGGTTCTACATCGTCGCCATCCCGTTCGCCGCCACGCTGGCGTTGCTGGCCGTCCCGGACGGGGCGTTCGTCGCCGCGGTCCGCCCCGGCCGGCATGCGTTGGGGCCGTCGTCGGTTCCCTCGACCCGCAGCGTGGGCGGCCGCCCCGCCTATCCCGCGGTGGTCGCGCTGTTCGCGGTCAGCGTGGCGGTGGCCGGCTGGGGGATGAGCCTGCCGCATTACGCGCCGCAGGAGTACGCGTTGGGGGCTGTCCTCAACCCCGACCCGGATAGCGTCAGCCCGAGGAAGTCCGTCGAACACCGGATCGCCCGGACCTTCTCCACTGAGCGGCAACTCGCCCGCTACCTCGACGAGCTCGATCTCCCCCCGAGCTCGGTGCTGGCCGACACCGTCTACGGCTTCGCCGTCATTGCCGCCTCCCACAAACCCAAGACGTTCGTGCTGCCCTCGGATCCGGATTTCGTCCGCATCCTCAACGACCCGTCGGCGCGCGGCGCGAAGTACCTGCTGGCCGTCCCGGCGACCGGGCGCGGCATCTCAGACACCCTCAACAAGCGCTACCCGACGCTGTACGACGACGGCGCCGAGATCGCCACCTTGGAACTCGAGGTCCCCAATGACGGCGACGCGCAGCCGAACTGGCGTCTCTACCGGGTCAACGAACCGGTCCCGGTTGCGTAGCGCCGCTCGACGCGTCAGTCACGGCGATCCGGTCACGGCCCCCAGATCAGCAGGTCTTGCATGCCGTTGTTCATGGTGACCGTGGTGGGAGATGCCCCGGTGACGTCGAAGTGGATCTTGCCGGTCGACGTTTCGCCCTGCGGGATGGTGGCCCCGCTGATATTCACCGGGCTGGCGACCTGCCACAGCACCCGGTAGGCATCCTGGTTGGGCGCGACCGCGTTGAACTGTGAGATAGCGGGCGTGACCGGTCCCTGTACCGCCTTGACGGTGGCGGTTGCCTCCCAGAGCTTTCCGGCGACCTGATAGCCCGGCATGACATCCGAGCTCGGTTTGAGACCGCTGACTTTCCAGCTCAGCTGGACCTGCCCGACCGAGTCGGTCATGGTCAGCGTCTGGCCCAGCTTGCCGGTGACCGGCGCGGCAGCCGACGCGGCGGGCGCGGCGGCGAATCCCAGCGCCACGGTCATTGCGGCTGCCGTGACGGTCTTGATGGCGGTTGTTTTCACAGTTCCTCCAGTGGGTAGTCGTGAGATCTAGCACGCCTTACACCTGCTTGATTTTAGTAGCCGTTCGGCCGGGCTTTCAAACCAATCCGGCGCGCAGGCGGGTAGCGTCGGGCGGCGTGACAACCGAGTCCAGCGGTAGAAGCAGCGGCAACGACAGCGGCAAGTTCGGCGGCAAAATCGCACTGGACATCCGGGACTCCGAACCCGACTGGGGCCCGTTCACCGCTCCGACGGCACCGCCGGACGCCCCCAATGTCCTCTACCTGGTTTGGGATGACGTCGGGATAGCCACCTGGGACTGTTTCGGCGGTCTGGTGGAGATGCCCGCCATGACCCGCATCGCCGACAGCGGCGTGCGACTCTCCCAGTTCCACACCACCGCGCTGTGCTCACCGACCCGGGCCTCGCTGCTGACCGGTCGCAACGCCACGTCGGTGGGGATGGCCATCGTCGAGGAGTTCACCGAGGGCTTTCCCGGGATCAGCGGCCGTATCCCCGATGACAGCGCGCTGATCTCCGAAGTGCTCGCTGAGCGGGGTTACAACACCTACTGCGTCGGCAAGTGGCACATGACGCCGATCGAGGAGGCCAACCTGGCCGCCTCCCGGCGGCACTGGCCGCTGTCGCGGGGCTTCGAGCGATTCTACGGATTCATGGGCGGCGAAACCGACCAGTGGTACCCGGAACTCGTCTACGACGGCCACCCCGTCGAGGCGCCCGCCACCCCGGAGCAGGGCTACCACCTGTCGAAGGATCTCGCCGACAAGACCATCGAGTTCATTCGCGACTCGAAGGTCGTCGCGCCCGACAAGCCGTGGTTCTCCTACCTCTGCCCGGGCGCCGGGCACGCTCCGCACCATGTCTTCAAGGAATGGGCCGACCGCTACGCGGGCCGTTTCGATATGGGCTACGAGCGCTACCGCGAGATCGTGCTGGCCAATCAGAAGGACATGGGGATCGTTCCGCCCGACACCGAATTGTCTGCGGTCAACCCCTATGCCGGCGTCACCGGCCCCGAGGGGCAGCCGTGGCCGGAGCAGGACACGGTGCGGCCGTGGGAGTCGCTGTCGGGGGAGGAGAAGCGGTTGTTCTCCCGGATGGCCGAGGTGTTCGCCGGCTTTCTGTCCTATACCGACGCCCAGATCGGTCGGGTGCTGGACTATCTGGAGGAATCCGGCCAGTTGGACAACACCATCATCGTGGTGATCTCCGATAACGGTGCCAGTGGTGAGGGCGGACCGAACGGCACCGTCAACGAGACGAAGTTCTTCAACGGCTACATCGACACCGTCGAGGAGGGTATGCGGTTCTACGACGAACTCGGCGGACCGCAGACCTACAACCACTACCCGATCGGCTGGGCGATGGCGTTCAACACGCCCTACAAGCTTTACAAGCGCTACGCCTCACACGAAGGCGGGATCGCGGACACCGCTATCATCTCCTGGCCCAACGGAATTCGCGCTCACGGCGAGATCCGCGACAACTATGTCAACGTCTGCGATGTCACCCCGACCGTCTACGACCTGCTGGGCATAACGCCGCCGGAGACGGTGAAAGCTGTCCCGCAGAAACCCTTGGAGGGAGTGAGTTTCAAAGCAGCCCTTGATGATCCGGATGCCGAGACCGGCAAAACCACCCAGTTCTACACCATGC
>CAZGPT010000024.1:0-2390 GCA_964527015.1 uncultured Mycobacterium sp.
CCGAGTTTGGCGAGCAGCCGCGAGACGTAGTTCTTGACCGTCTTCTCCGCCAGGAACATCCGGGCGGCGATCTGTTTGTTGGTCAATCCTTCGCCGAGCAGGTTCAGCAGCACCCGTTCCTGGTCGGTCAAACCGGACAGCGGGTCGGAGCGCTCCGCTGCGCTGCGCAGTTTCGCCATCAACGCCGCCGCGGCCCGGTTGTCCAGCAGCGAGCGCCCGGCACCGACATCTTTGATAGCGCGGGCCAACTCCATGCCCTTGATGTCTTTGACCACATAGCCGCTGGCGCCGGCCAGGATCGCATCCAGCATCGCCTCGTCCGAGGTGAACGACGTCAGCATCAGACAACGCAGGTCGGGCATCTTCGACAGCAGGTCGCGGCACAACTCGATCCCGTTGCCGTCCGGCAGCCGTACGTCGAGCACCGCGACGTCGGGCTTCAGGGCGGGGATCTGGGCCATCGCCTGGGCCACCGAGCCGGCCTCGCCGATCACATCGAGTTCGGGATCCGCGCCGAGTAGGTCGATCAGACCCCGGCGGACCACTTCGTGGTCGTCGACGAGGAAGACCTTGACCATGTTTGCAACCATAACCACTCCTCAGAGCATGCGCTGGGCGTCGACCACCAGCACAGAGCAGTCGGTGTCATGCAGTGCGGCGAGCCCGGCCGGTCCGAGTAGTTCGCCGACCCCCGCGGTGTTGTGGGCTCCGATCACCACCAGTTGGATCGAGCCGGCGTTATCGGCCAGGTAGGCCAGTCCGCTACCTCGAACGGCTACCGGCGTGACGTCGAGGTCGGGGTAGCGGTGTGCCCAGGTCTCCAAACGGCGGTCCAGTTGGGTCCGGACCAGCCGATCCGATTCGGAGGCACTCTGGGATCCGTGGTCGCCGGACTGCCAGGTGCCCAGCACCCGCAGCGGGGCCCCGCGCATCCGGGCCTCGTCGACCGCCGACTGCAGCACGGCTGCGCCGTCCTGGGCCTGGTTCAGTTCGGCGACCACCCAACCGGGCCGTGCTGATGCCGGTCGTTTGCCGGAGCGGACCACCGCGAGCGGACAGCGCGGCGCGGCCAGCAGCGCACCGACCGTCGAGCCACGCCGGGCGGGGTCGAAATGCCGGAGACCGACCAGCCCGACGCAGATGATCGCCGCCGCGTGGGACGCCTCCAGCAGGACGGCCGCCGGACTGGCGGTGACGACCGCGGTCTGTACCTCCGGCAGATCGGATCGGCCGGAGGACTCAACGGCCGCCGCGGCCGAGCGTACGGCCGCCTCGGCCGTTTCCCGGCGGGCATCGGATTCGGCGGCGGAGAGCAGTCGCAGTGACATACCCCGGCCGATCGCCTCGTCGACGGCCCACAATGCGGCACCCACGGCCGCCCGTGAGCCGTCGATACCGACCACGACCGACGGCGGGGTCCAGGATTGCGTCATCGGATCATTCTGCTCCGGCGCCGGCCTCCGGGTCGATATCGCTCGCCGGCGCGGCCAGGGCGAAAAGCCTTTCGGTGTCCTCACGGGTGCACGGCGCGGTGCCCGGGGTGAGCAGCATCGCGGCTCCGGCGGCGATACCCAGCCGGACCGCCTCGGTCAGCGCCCAGCCGCGGGTCAGCCCGACTGCGACCCCGGCGACCATCGCGTCGCCGGCTCCCACACCGCTGCCCGGCGGCACCCGGACGGGGGCGAATCGGTGGGCGCGATCGGCGGTGACCAACAGCGCGCCCCGGGCGCCCAGCGACACCACCACGCATTCGGCAGCACCCCGGTCGATGAGCTCACCGGCGGCGGCGGTCTGCTGGGCTTCGGTGGTGAGTCCGCGCCCGAAACACTCGCGCAGTTCCCGGAGGCTGGGCTTGAGCAAGAAGACCCCGGCGTTGACGTGCCGCAGGCCGGCTCCCGAGGTGTCGAGCAGGAACATTGCCCCGATTTCGGTGCAGACGTTGGCCACCTGCTGATAGAAGTCCTCCGGTACGCCGGGGGGCAGGCTGCCGCTGGCCACCACGATTGACGCGTGCGATGCGGCCCGCCGTAGCTGCAGCAGACAGTCGGTCTGCTCGGCCAGCGTCAGCTCAGGCCCCGGTAATACGAACCGATACTGCCGATTCGTGCTGAGCTCGTTGACGGTGATACTTTCCCTGGTCGATCCGCCGATCGGAATCCGATGTGCAACACGGCCTTCGGCGACGAGCAGGTTGTTCACCATCTCCCCGGCGGGCCCACCGGCCGGAAACACCGCTGCGGTCGACGCGCCCAGAACCCCGGCGACGTTGGCGACGTTGATCCCGCCGCCGCCCGGGTCATAGCGGGCCGCGGCGCAGCGCAGCTTGTCGGTCGGGCGCACCACCTCGGTGCTGGTCGTGATGTCGAGGGCGGGGTTCATGCACAGTGTGA
>CAZGPT010000024.1:2490-5684 GCA_964527015.1 uncultured Mycobacterium sp.
GCCCGCGTGGAGTCGATGTGGATCATCGCGTCGAACTGGTCGGAGGGGCGCACATGAAAGTAGTGGCTCTGGCGTTCGGTGTCCGGCCGGTAGATCACTCCGATCGCGCGGGCGAGTCGAACCACCTCCAGTGCCGCGGCGGCGGGGGACCCGTCGTGCATCGCCACGACGAACTCGCTCCTCCCGGTCTGGTGCAGCAGGTCCTCGATACTGCCCGCAAGGGCTGGGCGCACCGCCTTGTGTTCGGCGACGCCGCCCCAGTCGCCGGCCGCGGTGACGGTGCCCGAGTGGGTGGAGAACCCGATCAGTCGGCACTGCGCGCCGTACTGTTCGCGGGCCAGCTGGCCGATCGTCAGTTGGCCGTCTGCCGACACCTCGGTCGCCCGGGCATCACCGACGTGGGAATTGTGCGCCCACACGACGATCCGGGCAGGTTCCGGTCCGCCCGCGCGGTCGAGGTGGGCAATCAGGGCGCCGAGGGTCTGCGCCATATGTGTGTCGCGCATGTTCCAGGATGTGACCCGGCCGGCGAACATGCCGCGGTAGTAGGCCTCAGCGTTGCGGACCGTCACCGCGTTCTGTCTGGCGTGGAATAGTTCGTCCTCGGCCGGTTCGCCGTCGTGGCATAGGTAATCCATCGAATTACGCTGTAGGTCCACCAGTTGTTCGACGGCCTGCCGCTCACAACTCGGCCCGGCCCCGAACGCCGCCGCGTAGCCGTAAGCCTGGCCGTCGTCGCCCGCGGAGTGATCGAAACAGGCGTAGCGGGCCCGGGCCCGGGCCGCCGCCTTCGGGTCGACGTCGCCCAGATAGTCGATCACCTCCTGCATTGAACGGTGCAGGCTGTAGAGATCCAGTCCGTAGAAGCCGGTCTGCCGGCGGCCCTCGGTTGTGCAGCGGCCGTTGTGCCAGCGCAGCCAGCCCACGAAATCGCGCACCACGGTGTTGCGCCACATCCAGGCCGGGAAACGCTGGAACCCGCGCAGCGCCTCCTCGGGAGTCCCGTCGCTACCCTCCGAACCCGCGTCGAGGCCTCGGACGTAGCGGTTCACCCGGTAGGCGTCAGGCCAATCCGCCTCTGCGGCAATGGCACTGAAGCCCTTCTCCATGATCAGCCATTTTGTGATCTCGGCTCGTGCGGCGTAAAACTCGTGGGTCCCGTGTGAACTCTCGCCGATCAGCACGATGCGGGCGTCGCCGATCAGATCCTCGAGCACCTCGGCGGGCGGTACCCCGCCCGGGGCGTCGATGGCTGCGCGGGCCACCAGTTCGGACGCAGCGGGCCGGGTGTCGGTCTGCGGCGCGGCCGTGGTCGGTCTGGACAGCAGTTCCCGAACCTCGTCATCGCCGACCTGGGTGAAGTCCCAAAACGATTCGCCGACCGCCAGGAACGGTGTCGGCATTGATGCGCACACCACATCGTCGACGATTCCGGCGAACTCCCGGCAGGTCGATTCCGGGGCGGCGGGCACGGCGATGACGATCTCAGCGGGCTCGGATTCGCGCAGCGCCTGTACCGCGGCCAGCATCGAGGATCCGGTGGCAAGTCCGTCATCAACCAGGATCACCGTCTTCCCGGTGACGTCGATCGGGGGGCGTCCACCGCGGTAGGCCGCTTCGCGGCGCACCAGTTCCCGAGACTCGCGCTCGGCGACCTCCCGGAGCTGGGCCGGTGAGACGTTCAGCCCCCGCAACACATCGTCGTTGACCACCAACCGCCCGCCGCTGGCCAGCGCCCCGACCGCGAACTCCTCGTGACCGGGCGCGCCGAGCTTGCGGACGATGAACGCATCCAGCGGTGCGCCGATCGCACGGGCCACCTCGTAGGCCACCGGCAATCCACCCCGGGCCAGGCCGAGCACGATGACGTTCGGTTTGCCGCGGTAGGCGCCGAGCATCCCGGCCAGTACCTCGCCGGCCTCGCGGCGATCGCGGAACACCCGGCGCGGTTGGTGCCGGCGGACAGCTCGGGTCATCGTTTCCACCCCTCTCCGGGGCCAACACCCGCCCCGATCAATCGGACCACGTCCGGCCGATCGTGGCCAGGGTAGGAAGTCCTGCCCTCGGGGCATCCGGTGTCGGGCGGGTTCCGCCGGTCCGAACCTGCCGAATTCAGTCGCGCAATTCCAGCACCTCGTCGAGCGGCCGCCGTGGTGTCGCCGACGGTAGTTCGGACAGCTCGGGGACCGTGCCGATCCGGATCAGCAGTTGCGGGTCGCCGCCGGCCATCGTGCGGATGATCGAACGGCTGGCCTCCAACTCGGTCATGTGGGTCAGGGTGCAGGTGGCCAGATCGGCCACGGTGGCCTCGAGCAGCACATCGGAGAGGACCTCGCCGCACCCCAGCGCCTCGCGGCGGCCGTCGGCCCGGGTGGAGAGCACGGCGATCGCTGAGCGATCGCGGGTCACGTCCGGGCGGCGATCGCGATCCTCACCATCGGGGAAGGCGCGCGCGAGATCAACCCGCTGCAGTTCGGCCGCCGACGCGAGGCTGCCGTACGGCAATCCTTCAGAGACCTCCGATGGGGAAGTCCACCAACGCAATTCGGCGTGGTAGGAGGTGTCGTACCGGCGCAGCGACTCGGTCAGCCGGGATGCCTGTGCCAGTCGCGGGCGCACCGAGTCGTCCAGTATCTGCAGGGTGGCCTTAGTGGGGTCGATGGTGCTGCGCAACGCCGGTTCGAATGTCTCCCAGGCCGGTGGTGCCGCGAACGGCAGACGGTCGGTGCGCCGGCGCAGGATCGCCCCAGCCCTCGTCCGGTCGGCGTCGGTGACGAACTCCAGCGGCCGGAAGGTGATGGTCGCGAGGTGATCCAGCTCGTTCGGATTGGGGAAGCGGGCGATGCCGGCTTTCCAGCCCGACGCGGTGGCGGCAACTCGGATGTGGTCGAGCAGGGCTCCGCAGCTGATCACCGCCTCGCGCCCGGAATGGTCGGTGGCGTGCGGCACTCGTTCGGCCGCCACGAACAACCTCAACTCACCGTTGCGGGCGACCAGGCGCCACGGCTGGCTGTTGTGCACCGACGGTGCGCGACACGCGAGTTGCACCAGGTCGGCCAGTGCCTGGTCGTCGATTGTCGATGTGTTCATGTCCACCCCTACGGTTTTCGGACCCGGATTCCAGCTTAGGTGCGAACCAGAGCGCCGCAAGGGGCCTGAAGGGGCCCTAAAGGGGCCTGAAGGGGCCTGAAGGG
>CAZGPT010000024.1:5784-10916 GCA_964527015.1 uncultured Mycobacterium sp.
AAGGGGCCCTAAAGGGGCCCTAAAGGGGCTTTGTACTCTCGGCGCGAAGGGCGGTTCCAGTGCACGATTGGGCGGGGTCGGACAGGGCTGGAAAAGGCCCGTCCGGGCTGGACGGGGCCGGAGAAGGCCGGAGAGGGATCGCGATGACCAATGGCGCGGATGCTCTTCTGCCCCAGATCACCGAGACCCACACCGGCCTGGTGGTGCTTGCCGGTGATCGCGCCTACAAGGCGAAAAAGTCCGTTCGCACCGACTTCCTGGACTTCGCCACGCTGGCCAGCCGCGAGCGGGCCTGCTCGCGGGAAGTGCTGCTGAACAGCCGGCTGGCGCCGGACAGTTATTTGGGTGTCGCCCACTTCCAGTCACCACAGGGCGGTGCAGCCGAGCCGGTCATCGTGATGCGCAGACATCCGGAACAATCCCGGCTGGCGACCATGGTGCGCAACGGTGACGACGTGACCGGGCAGCTGTCGGCGATCGCCGGAGTGCTGGCCCGGTTCCACGCCGGAGCGCGGCGCGGCGGCGAGGTGGATGCGCAGGCACGCGTTGAGGCGGTGCGGGAGCGCTGGCGAGAGAACCTGGCCGAGCTGACCCGGTATGCCGACGGCGCGGTACCTGACCTGGATTCAGGCACGGTCGCCGAAATCCGTCTGCGCGCAACGACTTTTCTGGCCGGGCGATCGGCGTTGTTCGATCGTCGGATCGCCGAGCGGCGCATCGTCGACGGCCATGCGGACCTGCTGGCCGACGATATCTTCTGTCTCCCCGACGGGCCGGCCCTGCTGGACTGCCTGGAGTTCGACGACCGGTTGCGCTACGTCGACGGCGCCGATGATGCCGCCTTCCTGGCAATGGACCTGGAGTTCCTGGGCCGTGCCGACCTCGCAATATCTTTCCTCGATCAGTACCTCGCCCGCGCAGGCGATGACGCTCCGGAATCTCTGCTGCACTCCTACATCGCCTACCGCGCGGTGGTACGTGCAAAGGTCGACTGCGTCCGCCACACCCAGGGCAGTCCTGGCGCGGCCGCCGGCGCTCAGACGCACCTTCTCATCGCCCTGGAACACCTGCGGGCCGGGGCGGTACGGCTGATCTTCGTCGGCGGCGGGCCCGGGACCGGGAAGACGACCCTGGCCCGGGGGATCGCCGCCGAACTCGGTGGCCACGTGGTCTCCACCGACGACATGCGAGCGGCAATGGCAGCCCGCGACGAGATCGGCGGGCAGTCCGGGGTGCTCGGCGCGGGTCTCTACAGCCGGCAGAACACCGCGGCTGTCTATGACGCCGTTCTGGGTGAGGCCCACCGCTTCCTGTGCGAGGGTCATACGGTGATCTTGGACGGGACCTGGACCGACCCGGAGCATCGGGAGCGGGCTCGTCGGGTGGCCTCCGGCGCCTCGGCCGCGGTGGTCGAATTCGTCTGCACCGCTCCGCTGGAGACCGCTGTCAGCCGGATTCGGACCCGGGGGCCGACCACATCCCAGGTCACACCGGAGATCGCCACCGCCCTGGCTGATCGGGCCGGCGGGGCCGACGGGGCCGACCGTGGCGATGAAGAACTGCCGGGCGCTCACCGCATCGACACCACCGGCGAACCGGCCGAGGCCGTCGCCGAGGCGGTGGGCATATGCCGCAACGCCGGATGATCAAACGAGGAGAACGCTGATGCGATACGTCGAGGACATTGCCAACCTGGGGATGGCCGATGCCGAGGAGGCCGGCGGCAAGGGCGCCAATATGGGCGAGATGGTCAAGGCCGAGCTCCCCGTTCCGCCCGGTTTCGTGGTGTTGCGGGACAGCTACCTGTCGTCGATGCGGGATGCCGGCGTGGCCGATGAACTCAACGCCGCCCACCGGGAGGCCATGTTGCACGCCCTCGACGCGGGCCGACTGGACCAGATGTGCGTCACGATGAAGAACCTCGTGCTCCAAGCCGGGATGGCGCCGGCAGTTCAGGAACGAATCCTGGCCTCCTATCGAGAGATGGGGGCGAATTGTTTTGTCGCGGTGCGCTCTTCGGCCACCGGCGAAGACGGGGCCGACGCCTCGTTCGCGGGGATGAACGAGACTTACACCAATGTGCGCGGCGAACGGCAGCTGATCGAGGCGGTACAGAAT
The DNA here is from genome assembly GCA_964527015.1 of uncultured Mycobacterium sp. Taxonomy (GTDB): domain Bacteria; phylum Actinomycetota; class Actinomycetes; order Mycobacteriales; family Mycobacteriaceae; genus Mycobacterium. The sequence continues at coordinate 7,903 of CAZGPT010000024.1, forward strand.
TGCTGGGCGTCACTGTTCGGCTCGCGGGTGGTCTCCTACCGTGCCAGCCGGGGATTCACCGCCGACCCGGCCATGGCGGTCGTGATCCAACTGATGATCGCCTCCGAGCGTTCCGGCGTCGCGTTCACCGCCGACCCGACCACCGACGCGATCGACCGGGTGGTTGTCGAGGGTGCATTCGGTCAGGGTGAGGTGGTGGTCTCCGGCTCGGTGGAACCCGATAACTACGTCGTGGACAAGAAGTCCGGGAAGATCCTGTCCCGGCACATTGGGTACAAGTCCTTCGAGATCATCCGCGGCGCTGACGGCCGTGACCAGCGCGTCGAACTCGATGACGTAAAGGCTGAGGCACAGGTGCTCAGCGACGACGAGGTGCGGGAGATCGCGAGAATCGCGGTTCGCAGCGAACAGCATGCCGGCTGCCCCCAGGACACCGAGTGGGCGATTGCGGACGGTAGGACCTACATCGTGCAGACCCGCCCGATCACCACTCTCAACCGGGCGGGGTCACCGGCAGCGGAGAAACACGCCGTTCTGATTCAGGGCCTGCCGGCCGTTCCCGGCGCCGTGACCGGAGTGGTCCGGGTGCTCGGGGACGTCAGCGAGGGTGCCCGCCTTCAGGACGGGGAGGTGCTGGTGGCCAAGATGACCAACCCGGACTGGCTGCCGACGATGCGGCGGGCAGCGGCTCTGGTCACCGATACCGGCGGAATGACCTGTCACGCCGCGATCGTCGCCCGCGAGCTGAAGGTGCCGTGCATCGTCGGTGCCCGAACCGCCACCAGGGATCTGACTGATGGCATGGTCGTGACCGTCGACGGTACGCACGGCCGGGTGCTGGCCGGCAAGGCCGACGTCGGCGGCGCCAAGACCACCCCGGTGCCCGGATCGGCGGGGGGTGCCGCGGTAGCCCCGGCAACCGAGGTCACCGGTACCAAGATCTATGTCAACATCCTGCTCCCGGACACCGCGGATGATGTTGCGGGGCAGGACGTCGACGGCGTCGGGTTGCTACGCGCCGAGACCATGCTCACCGATGCGCTGAGCAACCGGCACCCGCGCGCTCTGATCGCGTCCGGAGAACAGGACGTGCTGGTCGAGAAGTTGTCCGAGGCCGTCGGCCGGGTCGCGTCCGCATTCGGGCCGCGTCCGGTGGTCTACCGGGCCAGTGACTTCCGCACCAACGAGTTTCGCAAGCTCGAGGGCGGCGACGCGTTCGAGCCGGAGGAACACAATCCGATGATCGGCTATCGGGGCTGCTACCGGTACGTGGACAACCCCGATCTGTTCAACCTGGAACTGCAGATGCTGGCGCGGGTCCGCGAGCAGAATCCCAATCTCCACCTCATGATTCCGTTCGTCCGCACCCGCTGGGAACTGGAGAGGTGCCTGGAGATGGTGGACGCCAGCCCGTTGGGCCGCCAGCGTGGACTGCACCGGTGGGTGATGGCCGAAGTCCCCTCGGTGGTGTACTGGCTGCCCGAGTACGTCGGACTCGGTATCGACGGGGTGTCGATCGGCAGCAACGATCTGACCCAGCTTGTCCTCGGCGTGGACCGTGACTCCGACCAGTGCGCGGAGTTGTACGACGAGTCCGACGAGGCGGTCCTGGATGCGATCGGCCGCATCGTGAGTACCGCGCGTCGGTTGGGCGTCACCTCCTCGCTGTGCGGGCAGGCGCCTTCGACGCGGCCCGACTTCGCCGAGCATCTGGTTCGGATGGGTATCACCTCGATCTCGGTGACTCCGGATGCGGTGGCGCGCACGCGGCGCAACGTCGCCGCCGCCGAGCGTCGGCTGCTCTTGGAGTCGGCGCGGGCGCATCACGGTTGAGAGGCCTTTCAGTGACTCGCTGACTTAGGCTGTGAAACATGATTTCGCCGTCTTCGTCGCGCAGATCCGTACCGGCCGGGTCGGGGCTGTCGCGCCGGGATCTGCTGAAGTTCGCGGCCGCCGCACCCGCCGCAGTGGGTCTGGGTTCGGTGGCCGGGTCCTTCGCCCCGACCGCGGGCGCCGCCGATTCGCTCGGCATTCTGTTCGACTACGCCGCCGGGGTGCTCAGCGCGGCCGATATCCAGGCGGCCGGCGGCGTCGGCGCCATTCGCTATGTCTCCGACCGCCGGCCCGGCGCCCAGTGGATGCTCGGCAAGCCCATACAACTGGCCGAGGCGCGTGATTTATACCAGGCCGGGCTGAAGATCGTCTCCAACTACCAGTTCGGCAAGCAGGACACCGCCGACTGGCTCGGCGGCCAGGCAGCCGGTGTGACCCACGCCAAACGCGGCTGGGAACTGCACACCGCCGCCGGCGGACCGGTCGGGGCGCCGATCTATGCCTCCATTGATGACAATCCCAGCTACACCCAGTACAAGGAGCAGGTGGCGCCGTACTTACGCGGCTGGGAATCGGTGGTCGGCCGCCAGCGCGTCGGCGTGTACGCAAACTCCAAGACCATCGACTGGGCCCTGCAGGACGGTCTCGGCTCCTGGTTCTGGCAGCACAACTGGGGCTCACCTCGCGGGTTTGTGCATCCGGCCGCCCACCTGCACCAGTTCGAGATCGATGCGCGCAAAGTCGGCGGCGTCGGGGTCGACCTCAACAACATTCTGAAGCCGCAATTCGGGCAGTGGGATTAAGCAGTGGGATTAAAGCGCGGATTCGGCGCCGGCAATCGGTGCCGCCCGCAGTAATCGGCCGCCCGCGAGGGTCGCTGCGCCACCGTGCGGTGTGAGGTAACGATTCGATAACAATCCCGCTGTGATCAGGGATGTTGTGGCTACTCGACCGTAACCGCGTGCACGCAGGACGTTTGTCCCGGCCGGTCGAGAGGACGGCCGGTCCGGCTGTTACCCGGTATCGGGTTACCCCCGCGTAGAACGGCCCGGTAACCACTCTGGGCTGGGAAATCAGCTGGGCTCTTATGGGACTCTTACTGCATTCGCGGGCAGCACGGAGCGGACAGCACGGAGCGGACAGCACGGAGACGGAGACGCAGTGACGATCCACGAGCAGGA
>CAZGPT010000024.1:11016-28717 GCA_964527015.1 uncultured Mycobacterium sp.
CAGCACGGAGCGGACAGCACGGAGACGGAGACGCAGTGACGATCCACGAGCAGGACCAGATGTCCATGGGGGACCGTGCGGACGGGGCCGCGGAGCGCACGGTGGACCGGGCTGGAGCTCGGGCGCTGGTGGACCGGCTCAACGCCGGGGAGCCGTATGCCGTCGTCTTTGGTGGCCAGGGGCACATCTCGTGGCTGGCCAGCCTGGAGGAACTCGTCACCACGGCGGGAATCGAGTCGGAGCTGGCCGGGGTCGCCGGCGAGGCGGAACTGCTCCTCGAACCGGTCGCCGACGAGATCGTCGTCGTACGTCCCATCGGATTCGAGCCGCTGCGGTGGGTACGGGCCCTGGCCGCCGGGGAGCCGGTCCCGGGCACCCGGCAGATGATGTCGGCGGCGGTGTCGCTGCCGGGTGTGCTGCTGACCCAGATCGCCGCGATCCGGGCATTGAGCCGACAGGGCCTGGACTTCGCCGATGCTCCACCGGTTGCCGCGGCCGGCCACTCCCAGGGGGTGCTGGCGGTCGAGGCACTGCGGGCCGGCGGTGCCCGCGATGTGGAACTGCTGGCCCTGGCGCAGCTCATCGGGGCGGCCGGCACGCTGGTGGCGAGGCGGCGCGGCATCGTCGTTCTCGGCGACCGTCCGCCGATGGTCGCGGTGGCCAACGCCGATCCCGAACGCATTGCCGCGCTGCTCGACGATTTCGCCCGCGACGTCCGCACGGTGGAGCCGCCGGTGCTGTCCATTCGCAACGGTCGCCGGGCAGTGGTCATCACCGGCACCCCCGAGCAGCTGTCCCGGTTCGAGCTGTACTGCCAGCAGATCGCCGACGCCGAGGCGGCCGAACGTAAGAAGAAACTTCGCGGTGGAGCGGTGTTCGCGCCGGTGTTCGATCCCGTCGACGTCGAGGTGGGTTTCCATACGCCCCGGTTGGCCGATGGCGTGGAGATCGTGACTTGCTGGGCCGCAGCGGTGGGCATCGACACCGGCCTGGCCCGCCAGATGGCCGAGGACCTTCTGGTCCGCGAGGTCGACTGGGTCGACGCCGTCGGTGAGCTGGAATCGGCCGGCGCCCGATGGATCCTCGATCTGGGTCCCGGCGACATCCTGACCCGGCTGACCGCCCCGGTCATTCGCGGCCTGGGTGTCGGCATCGTGCCGGCCGCCACCAGAGGGGGGCAGCGCAATCTCTTTACCGTCGGCGCGGCCCCGGAAGTCGGCAGGCCGTGGTCCAGCTATGCGCCCACCGCCATCACCCTGCCCGATGGCTCGGTGAAGTTGTCGACCAAGTTCACCCGTCTCACGGGCCGCTCGCCGATTCTGCTGGCCGGGATGACGCCGACCACGGTCGATGCGCGGATCGTCGCGGCTGCCACGAACGCCGGGCACTGGGCTGAACTAGCAGGCGGCGGTCAGGTCACCGAGGCAATCTTCACCCGCCGGGTCACCGAACTCGCCGAACTGCTGGAGCCCGGCCGGGCCTTCCAGTTCAACGCCCTTTTCCTGGACCCCTACCTGTGGAAACTCCAGGTCGGGGGCAAACGGCTGGTCCAGAAGGCCCGGGCATCCGGAGCTCCGATCGACGGTCTGGTGGTCAGCGCCGGCATACCCGATCTCGAGGATGCCGTCGGACTGATCGACGAGCTCACCACCGACGGCATCGCCCACATCTGCTTCAAACCCGGCACCGTCGAGCAGATCCGTTCGGTCATCCGGATCGCCGCGGAGGTTCCGACCCGCAATGTCATCGCCCATATCGAGGGCGGCCGGGCCGGCGGCCACCACTCCTGGGAGGATCTCGACGATCTGCTGCTGACCACTTACTCCGAACTGCGCTCGCAGTCCAATATCGCCGTCTGCGTGGGGGGCGGTATCGGCACACCCGAACAGGCTGCCGGATACCTCACCGGGCGTTGGTCGCTCGCCCACGGTTACCCGCTGATGCCGGTCGACGGCATTCTGGTCGGCACCGCGTCAATGGCATGTCTGGAGGCGACCACCTCGCCGTCGGTCAAACAGCTACTGGTGGACACCACGGGCACCGACAGCTGGGTGGGCGCCGGCAAGGCCAGCAACGGAATGGCCTCCGGGCGAAGTCAACTCGGCGCCGATATCCACGAGATCGACAACTCCGCCTCCAGGTGTGGGCGGCTGCTCGACGAGGTCGCCGGTGATGCGGACGCGGTTGCCGCGCGTCGCGACGAGATCATCACGGCCATGGCGGCCACCGCCAAGCCGTACTTCGGCGATATCGCCGAGATGACCTATCTGCAGTGGCTGCGCCGGTATGTGGAACTGACCGTCGGCGACCCCGTCGGGAGTCCCATCGACGGTTCGGCTTCGCCCTGGCTGGACGTCACCTGGCGGGACCGCTTCGCCGCCATGCTGCAACGCACCGAGGCCCGCCTGGACGTTCGGGACTGCGGTCCGATCGAGACGCTGTTCGGCGGCGCGGACGGTGAGGCGCTGCTGAACGATCCCGGCCGGGCTATCACCGCCCTGGCGGATCGCTACCAGGATGCCGACAGGGTCGTCCTACACCCCGCCGACACCCCGTTCTTCGTCGAGCTGTGCAAGACGTTGGGCAAGCCGGTGAACTTCGTGCCGGTGATCGACAAAGACGTTCGCCGCTGGTGGCGCAGCGACTCGCTGTGGCAGGCCCATGACCCCCGTTACTCCGCCGATCAGGTGTGCATCATCCCCGGTACCGCGGCGGTCGCCGGCATCACCCGGCTCGACGAACCGGTCGGGGAGTTGCTGGACCGTTTCGAGAAGGCCGCTGTCGATGAAGTCCTCGCCGGCGGTTTCACCCCGGTGCCGGCCGTCTCCCGGCTGCAGACGCGCCCCGACGTCACCGGACCGCTCGGTATGGTGCTGGACTCCCCGGACGTGCTGTGGGCGGGCCGGACCACGGTGAACCCGGTATTCCGGCTGGCTCCGCCAGCCGACTGGCAGGTGCATGACACCCAACCGGAAGGCCCGCAACCGGAAGCCCCGCAACAGAAATATCTCAGTGCGACAAGTCTTTCCACCGGTGCGCGACTGGAGGTCATCGGATCGGATCGGGTGGTGCTGCGTGTTCCGCTGTCGGGCACCTGGATCGACATCACCTTCACGCTTCCGCCCACCGTCGTCGACGGCGGTGCGCCGGTGGTCATCACCGCCGATGCGGCCGCGGCGATGCGCGCCGTGCTGGCCGTCGCCGCGGGGGTCGACGGGCCCGGTGCGCTGCCCGCACTCCACGGCGGTGCCACCACGATCACCGTGGACTGGGATCCCGAACGGGTGGCCGACCACACCGGCGTCACGGCAACCTTCGGAGCCCCGCTGGCCCCCACCCTGACCACGGTGCCCGACGCGCTCGTCGGGCGGTGCTGGCCGGCGGTGTTCGCCGCCATCGGAACGGCTTCCACGGACACCGGCTTCCCGGTCATCGAGGGCCTGCTCTCGCTGGTGCACCTCGACCACGCCGCCCGTCTGCTCAAACCGCTGCCACGGTCGGCCACCCGGCTGGTCGTCACGGCAACGTCCTCGGTCGCGGTCGACACCGAGGTCGGCCGGGTCGTCCCGATCACCGTCAACGTCAGCGATGCCGACGGCACTGTGCTGGCCGTGCTCGAGGAACGGTTCGCGATCCGGGGCCGGACCGGTCCGGGTGAGCTCACCGACCCGGTGCGCGCCGGGGGAGCAGTCTCGCACAACGCCACGGACACCCCGCGCCGGCGCCGCCGTGACGTCACCGTCACCGCACCGGCCGATATGCGGCCCTTCGCGCAGGTGTCCGGCGACCACAACCCCATCCATACCGATAAGGCCGCTGCGCTGCTGGCCGGGCTCTCATCGCCCATCGTGCACGGGATGTGGCTGTCGGCTGCGGCTCAGCATGTGGTCACGGCCACCGACGGCAAGCCGGTACCACCGGCGAAACTGGTCGGCTGGACCGCCCGCTTCCTGGGCATGGTGCTGCCCGGCGACGAAGTCGACTTCCGGGTCGACCGGGTCGGAATCGACCTGGGTGCAGAGGTTTTGGAAATCTCGGCAAAGGTGCGCGGGGAGCTGGTGATGTCGGCGACCGCCCGTCTGGCCGCGCCTAAGACGGCATACGCGTTTCCCGGCCAGGGTATTCAGCACGAGGGTATGGGCATGGAGGTGCGGTCACGGTCGAAGGCCGCCCGTCTGGTGTGGGACCGTGCCGACGCCTTCACCCGCGAGGTGCTGGGCTTCTCGGTGCTGCACGTGGTTCGCGACAACCCGACGAGCCTGGTTGCCCGGGGTGTGCTCTACCAGCATCCCGACGGCGTGCTGTACCTGACGCAGTTCACTCAGGTCGCGATGGCGACGGTGGCGGCCGCCCAGGTCGCCGAGATGCGCGAACAGGGAGCGTTCGTCGAAGGGGCTATCGCCTGCGGTCACTCGGTGGGCGAATACACCGCACTGGCCTGCGTCACAGGCGTTTTCGAGCTGGAAGGCCTGTTGGAGGTGGTGTTCCACCGGGGCAGCAAAATGCATGAGCTGGTCCCGCGGGACGAGCAGGGGCGATCGGACTACCGGCTGGCTGCCATCCGCCCGACCCAGATCGACCTCGAACACGATGACGTCACCGGCTTCGTCGCCGAGATCGCCGAGCGCACCGGGGAGTTCCTGCAGATCGTCAACTACAACCTGCGTGGCTCGCAGTATGCGATCGCCGGTACGGTCCACGGCTTGGAGGCGCTGGAGGACGAGGTGGAGCGCCGCCGGGAGATCACCGGCGGCAAGCGCGCCTACATCCAGGTGCCCGGTATCGATGTGCCGTTCCACTCCGAGGTGCTGCGCAACGGGGTCGCCGAGTTCCGCCAGTCGCTGGAGCGCATCCTGCCCGTCGACGCCGACGCGAGCGTGCTGATCGGGCGTTATGTCCCCAATTTGGTGCCCCGGGCGTTCACCCTGGATCGCGACTTCATCCAGGAGATCCGCGACCTGGTGCCGGCTGAGCCGCTCGATGAGATCCTCGCCGACTACGACACCTGGATCGCCGAACGGCCCGGGGAGGTCGGCCGCCGCGTGGTGATCGAACTGCTGGCCTGGCAGTTCGCCAGCCCCGTGCGCTGGATCGAAACCCAGGATCTGCTGTTCACCGAGGAGGCCGAAGGTGGCCTGGGGGTGGAACGCTTCGTCGAGATCGGGGTGAAGTCCGCGCCGACTGTCGCGGGCCTGGCCCGTAACACCCTCAATCTGGCGGATTACGCCCACAGCGCCGTGCAGGTGCTCAATGTCGAACGCGATGCCGCCGTGCTGTTCGCCAGCGACGAGGACCCGGCCGAGGACCCGGCCGAGGACCCAGCTGACGCCCCGGCCGAGGATCCATCTGACGCCCCGGCCGGGGCCGCGGCTGCCCCCGAAGCGGTCGCACCGGCCGCGCCGGTCGCCGCCGCGACGGTATCGGCCGGACCGCGTCCCGACGACATCACATTCGACGCCGCCGACGCCACCATGGCGCTGATCGCGCTGTCGGCGAAGATGCGCATTGATCAGATCGAGCCGCTGGACTCTATCGAGTCCATCACCGACGGGGCATCCTCGAGGCGAAACCAACTCCTGGTCGATCTCGGCTCGGAGCTGAACCTGGGAGCCATCGACGGTGCCGCCGAGGCCGACCTGGCGGCACTTCGCGGACAGGTGGCCAAGCTGGCCCGTACCTACAAGGCGTTCGGCCCGGTGCTGACCGACGCCGTCAACGATCAGCTGCGCACCGTGCTGGGCCCGTCCGGGAAGCGGCCGGCCGCTATCGCCGAGCGGGTCGCCAAGGTCTGGGAGCTCGGTGCCGGCTGGGCGAAACATGTGAGCGTCGAAATCGCCCTGGGCACCCGGGAGGGCAGCAGTGTGCGGGGTGGGCCGCTTGGCGGTCTGCACGAGGGCGCCCTGCCCGACGCGGCCGCGGTGGACGCGGCCGTGGACAGCGCGGTTGCGGCCGTGGCTGCCCGGCAAGGGATTTCGGTGGCCCTGCCCTCAGCCGGTCCCGCCGGCGGCGGCGCCGCAGTCGACTCCGCGGCGCTGGACGAGTTCGCCGAGACCCTCACCGGACGCGATGGCGTGCTGGCCTCGGCCGCCCGGCTGGTGCTGGGTCAGCTCGGCCTGGACAGCCCGGTGACCGCGGCCCCGACGGCCACCGATGCCGAACTCATCGACCTGGTCACCGCCGAACTCGGCTCGGACTGGCCCCGGCTGGTGGCTCCGGCCTTCGACGCCCGCAAGGCGGTCCTGCTCGACGACCGCTGGGCCAGCGCGCGTGAGGATCTCGTGACGCTCTGGCTGACCGAGGAAGACGATATCGAGGCGGACTGGCCGCGGCTCGCCGCGCGGTTCGAGGGCGCCGGCCACGTGGTGGCGACTCAGGCCGACTGGTGGCGGGCCCGGGCGCTGGCCGAGGGCCGGCTGGTGCACGCCTCGCTGTACGCGCGGGTCGCGGCGGGTGCGGAGAGCCCGGCCGCCGGCCGCTATGCCGGCGAGGTTGCCGTGGTGACCGGCGCGTCCAAGGGATCCATCGCGGCCTCGGTGGTGGCCGGGCTGCTCGACGGCGGTGCGACCGTCATCGCGAGCACCTCCACGCTGGATGACCGGCGGCTGGAGTTCTACAAGACCCTCTACCGAACCCACGCCCGGTTCGGTGCCGCGTTGTGGGTCGTCCCGGCCAATATGGCGTCCTATGCCGATATCGACGCGCTGGTGTCCTGGGTCGGCAACGACCAGACCGAGAACCTCGGGCCGCAGGCGATCCACGTCAAGGACGCCCAGACCCCGACGCTACTGTTCCCGTTCGCCGCGCCGCGGGTCGCCGGAGATCTCTCCGAAGCCGGGTCGCGGTCGGAGATGGAAATGAAGGTGTTGCTGTGGGCCGTCGAACGGCTCATCGGCGGGTGCGCGGCCATCGGGGCCGACCGGGATATCGACTCCCGGCTGCATGTGGTGCTGCCCGGATCGCCCAACCGCGGCATGTTCGGCGGTGACGGCGCCTACGGCGAGTCCAAGTCGGCACTGGACGCGGTGGTGAGCCGCTGGGCTGCGGAATCATCCTGGGCGCAACGGGTCACCATCGCCCACGCGCTGATCGGCTGGACCAAGGGCACCGGGCTGATGGGTCACAACGACGCGATCGTCGACGCCGTCGAGGAAGCCGGCGTGCGGACCTACAGCACCGCCGAGATGGCAGCCATGCTCCTCGACCTGTGCTCGACGGGATCCAGGGCGGCCGCCGCGGTATCCCCACTGAAGGCCGATCTCACCGGCGGTCTGGGTGATATCGAACTGGACATGGCCGAGTTGGCTGCCGTCGCGCGGGAGGGAATGGCTTCGCGCGCAGCGCCTTCCGAAGACGACACTGCGGCCGGAACCATCGCCGCGCTGCCGTCCCCTCCGCGGGAGTGCCGAGTGACCCGGCCGCCCGCCTGGGCCGACCTCGACGTCGACCCGGCCGACCTGGTGGTCATCGTCGGCGGCGCCGAATTGGGGCCGTACGGATCCTCCCGGACCCGCTTCGAGATGGAGGTCTCCGGGGAGCTCTCGGCCGCCGGCGTTCTGGAACTGGCCTGGACCACCGGACTTCTCACCTGGGAGAACGATCCCAAGCCCGGCTGGTACGACACTGCGGACGGCGAACTGGTTCCGGAGGAGCAGATCGTCGAGCGATACCACGATGCCGTCGTGGCGCGCTGCGGTATCCGGGAGTTCGTCGCTGACGGTGCGCTGAACGCCGACCATTCGGAGGAACTGCTCGTCAGCGTCTTCCTGGACCGCGATTTCAGCTTCGTGGTGTCCTCGGAGGCCGAGGCCCGCGCGTTCGAGCAGGCTGACCCGGAGCGCACCGTAGTGCGACCGTCCGGTGATGGCGGGGACTGGGAGGTGATCCGCAAGGCGGGCACCGAGATCCGCGTACCGCGCAAGGTGAAGCTGTCCCGCACCGTGGGCGGGCAGATTCCCACCGGGTTCGACCCGAAGGTGTGGGGTATCAGCGCGGAAGTGGCCGGTTCGGTCGACCGGGTGGCGCTGTGGAACATGGTCGCCACCGTCGATGCCTTCCTGTCCTCCGGTTTCACCCCGGCCGAACTCATGCGCTGGGTGCACCCCAGCCTGGTGGCGAACACCCAGGGCACTGGTATCGGTGGTTTGACCAGCATGCAGACGATGTTCCACGGGAATCTCCTGGGCACCCCGAAGCCGAACGACATCCTGCAGGAGGTTCTGCCGAATGTCGTTGCCGCCCATGTGATGCAGTCCTACGTCGGCGGCTATGGCGCGATGGTCCACCCGGTCGGCGCATGTGCCACCGCCGCGGTGTCGGTCGAGGAGGGCGTGGACAAGATCCGGCTCGGTAAAGCCGAACTGGTGGTCGCCGGCGGCTTCGACGATATGACCGCCGAGGCCATCACCGGTTTCGGCGACATGGCGGCAACTGCGGACACCGAGATGATGCGCGCCCGGGGAATCAGCGATGCGCGGATATCCCGTGCCAATGACCGGCGCCGACTGGGCTTCCTGGAGGCCGAGGGTGGCGGCACCATCCTGCTGGCCCGCGGTGACCTGGCGATGAGGATGGGTCTGCCGGTACTGGCCGTGGTCGCCTACGCGCAGAGCTTCGCCGACGGGGTGCACACCTCGATCCCGGCACCCGGCCTCGGCGCGCTGGGTGCGGGTCGTGGCGGCCGCGACTCGGTGCTGGTTCGTTCGCTGAACCGGCTCGGGGTCGGCGCCGACGATATCGCGGTGATCTCAAAACACGACACCTCCACGCTGGCAAACGATCCCAACGAGACCGAGTTGCATGAGCGGCTTGCCGAGGCAATGGGTCGCTCACCGGGGGCACCGCTGTTCGTGGTGTCCCAGAAGAGCCTGACCGGTCACGCGAAGGGCGGTGCGGCGGCGTTCCAGATGATGGGGCTGTGTCAGATCCTGCGGGACGGGGTGATCCCGCCCAACCGCAGCCTGGACTGCCTCGACGCTGAGATGGCTGACGCAGCCCACTTCGTCTGGCCGCGGCAGACACTGCGGCTGGGCGAACGGTTCGGACTCAAGGCCGGTCTGATGACCAGCCTCGGGTTCGGACACGTCTCGGGCCTTGTCGCGCTGGTGCATCCGCAGGCCTTTCTAGCCGCAGTTCCCGCCGAGCAGCGGCAGGTCTACCTGAGCCGCGCCACCGAACGGGTGCTGGCCGGCCAGCGTCGGCTCGCCTCGGCCATCGCCGGTGGCCGGCCGCTGTATGAGCGACCCGCCGGCCGCCGGTTCGACCAAGGATTCCCGGAGAAGGACCAGGAGGCTGCCATGCTGCTCGACCCGGGCGCCCGCCTCGGCGGGGACGGAACCTACATCGGCTAGGGTCGGCGCGTGGCGATCGTCGGCGTTGGTATCGACCTGGTGTTCATTCCCGACTTCGCCGAGCAGGTCGACCGGCCCGGCACGATCTTCGCCGAGACGTTCACCCCCGGCGAGCGCCGCGACGCCGCCGACAAGAGTTCGCTCGCGGCCCGTCACCTGGCCGCCCGGTGGGCCGCCAAGGAGGCGGTCATCAAAGCATGGTCGGGCTCGCGGTTCGCGCAGCGACCGGTGCTGCCCGAGGGCATCCACCGGGATATCGAGGTGATCACCGATATGTGGGGCCGGCCGAAGGTCCGGCTGTCCGGCGCTATCGCCGAACACCTGGCCGATGTGGTGATCCACGTCTCGCTGACCCATGAGGGTGAGAACGCCGCTGCGGTGGCCATCCTCGAAACCCTTTAGCCGCACTCCACCCTGCGCGCCCCACCCCGCCCCCGCGAGCAGACACAAAATCCCACGTTCGGGGCCCGTTTCGGGTGATTTTGTGTCTGCTCGCCGATGGTTCGCCCATGGGTAGTGTCGTCCCGATGGAGGAGTTGATGCGGCGGGTGCGCGATGTGCTGCCGGACGTCCGCGGTGATCTCGAGGATCTGGTGCGCATCGAGTCGGTCTGGTCGGACCCGGGCCGTCGCGATCAGGTCCACCGCAGCGCGGAGCGTGTCGCGGAGTTGTTGCGGACGGCCGGGTTCGCCAGCGTCGAGATCGTCCGCGAGGGTGGCGCACCAGCGGTGATCGCGCACCATCCCGCGCCACCCGGGGCGCCCACGGTGCTCCTGTACGCCCACCATGATGTTCAACCCGAAGGGGATGTGACGCAATGGCATTCACCTCCGTTCGAGCCGGTGGAGCGGGACGGCCGGCTATACGGGCGGGGTACCGCCGACGATAAGGCCGGGATCGCCACCCACCTTGCGGCCTTCCGTGCCCACGGCGGCCGCCCCCCGGTCGGGGTGACGGTATTCGTCGAGGGGGAGGAGGAGTGCGGATCGCCGTCGTTGGCCGCCCTGCTCGCGGCGCACGGTGAGGCCCTGGCCGCCGATGTGATCGTCATCGCCGACTCCGACAACTGGAGCACCGACATACCGGCACTGACGGTATCTCTGCGCGGTCTGGCCGACTGCGTGGTCGAGGTCGCCACCCTGGACCATGGCTTGCACTCCGGCCTGTGGGGCGGGGTGGTCCCCGACGCGCTGAGCGTCCTGGTCCGGTTGCTGGCGAGCCTGCACGATGACGACGGCAACGTGGCGGTCGCGGGCCTGCATCAGGGCCTGGCGGCATCGGTCGACCGCGGGGCGGAGTGGGTGCGCGCTGAGTCCGGTCTGCTCGCCGGGGTCGGCGAGATCGGCTCCGGTTCGGTCGCGCAGCGGTTGTGGGCCGAACCGGCCATCACGGTGATCGGCATCGATACCACCCCGGTCGCCAAAGCGTCCAACACGCTCATCCCGCGGGCGCGTGCCAAGGTCAGCATGCGCATCGCGCCGGGCGGGGACTCCGGCGTCCACTTACGGGCCCTGCGCCGACACCTCGAACAGAACGCCCCGTGGGGGGCGCAGGTGACGGTAACCCCGGGAGATATTGGCCAACCCTTCGCGATCGATACCGACGGGCCGGTTTACGCCGCAGCGCGCACGGCGTTCCGCGAGGTATGGGGAGTCGAGGCCGTCGATATGGGAATGGGCGGGTCCATTCCGTTCATCGCGGAATTCGCCGCAGCGTTTCCGAAGGCCACCATTCTGGTCACCGGGGTGGAAGACCCGGCTACCCAGGCGCACAGTGTGAACGAAAGCCTGCACCTCGGCGTTCTGGAACGCGCCGCCGCCACCGAGGCACTGCTGCTGGAGATGCTCGGCGGTGCCGGTCAGTCGAAGTAGTGTTCGCGCCCGGTCGGTAACCCGCCCCCGTAGGTGGCGATGTGCACGTGGGTGTAGTGGTTGGCGTCGTCATCACCCAGATCCCTCATCAGCCGGGGCTTTCCCTTGGCGGGATGGTAAATCCGCTGCCAGATGACGTGCTCGAGACCGAACCGCTTGACGTTGTTCAATGCGAACCGGGCGATCCGGTCACCGAGCGCACGTCCCGCCGTCGTGTCGTAGTCGGGGATGATCACGTCGATGGCGAGGCCCTGGGGGTGCCATTTCATGGCGTCCGGGCGGACCCCGCCGATTTCACGGATCTGCGGAAACCTGGCGCTGATCGCGCGCTTGACCCGGATCGTCTGGACCTGAAGGCCACGTTCGGACCCGATACCGTGCGGCAGGGCTCGTCGGACGGACCGGACCAGGGAGCTGACGGCGGACGGGGCGGCGGACGGGCCGTAACGTGCCGACGTCGCGGGGGTCACTGGGCCGGACGCCGTCACGATCTGCGGCTCCCACCCCAGCGGCTGCGGCGGCGCGACCGGCGCGGTGAGGACGGCCACCGCCAGGATCGGCGCCGCCGCGATCAGCATCACCAGGCGTCCACGAAACGTCATCGGCCCTCCGGTCATCGACCCGCGCGGCTCGGCGCGGTCAGTCACTTGAGTGTGATGTCGGCGGTGCCGGTACCGGTGTTACACGTCTTCGTCCGGCGAGGGGGCGTTGCCCGCCCGGTCACCGAAGGACAACTGGATCAGCGCGCAGTCGTCCTCGAAGGTTTTCTCCGGGGTCAGTGCGTGTAGTTCGCCGATGAGGTCATCGGGTGACCAATCCGGCCGCCCGGCCACCCTGGTGGCGAGGTTCTTGAACTCATCCAACGACAACTGCCTGCCTCCGCCCAACTCGATCTCACTGGCACCATCGCTGAACAGCAGGATCCGGCACCCGGGCCGCACGCAGTAGGTGTCTGCGGTGAAGACGCTGTCAGGGAATATCCCCACCGGCGGGGACTTCGAGGACAACTCCGTCACCTCGATCGCTGCCGCGGTCACCGGATTGAAGGCCAGCGCCGGTGGTGCGCCGGCGCTGGCGTACCGCAGCGTGCCGGTGGAGGACTGATAGACCCCGCACCACATCGTGAAGTAGTGATCGCCGTGTTGGTCCATCTGGAACAGACGGTTCAGCTCGGCCAGCACGGTTTGCGGATCCAGCAACATCTGGTCCGTCAGTGAGCCGGAGCGCAGCAAGTTGTGCACGGAGACCGAAAGCAGCGCGGGTTCGATACCGTGCCCGGACACGTCGATCAGATAGACGAAGAGATGATCATCGTCGACCCAGTAGTAGTCGAAGCAGTCACCGCCGAGTCCGCGGGACGGCAGGTAGCGCGAGGAGACCTCGACAGTTCCGTGAAGTTCGCAGGGCATGATCGAGGCCATGTAACCTGCGGCACTCTTCAGCTCAGCTGTCATCTGGTGGTTCCACTGAATAAGGGTTTCGGTCAGGACACGGTTCCGCTCGACCGCCTGCACCTCAGCAGTGACATCGGTGATCTGCGAAATGAAGTTCTCCACTTCCCCGTTACCGTCGCGGACACAGCTCACCGAGAGGTCTCCCCAGATCGGATACCCGTCGGAGCGGATGTACTGCTTGAGCATCCGGTAGGAGTCGATACGGCCCTGCAGAACGTCGTTGAAACTCTTCAGGTCGGCATCCAGGTAGTCCGGCGCGGTCAGGTCCTGCCAGCGCTTCTGCTTCAACTTCTCCGCGTCGTAGCCGAATAACTCACACAGCGCACCGTTGACCTCTTCGAAGCGACCATCCGGGGTGATGAGGCACATGCCGATCGCGGCGTGCTCCATCGAACGGCGATAACGGTCTTTCGCTTTGGCCTCCTGCCGGCGGGCTTGCCGCAGAGCCTGTTCGCTGGCCACCTGGTCATCTACCACCCGGAGGGTGGCACTCGCGCCATCAAGTTGGCCGTCCCGGTCAAACGGCAGGGCTCGCCAGTCGACCCAATGGACAACTCCGTTGGCCGAGATCACCCGAAGACGTTCTGCCACCTTGCCGCCGTCGGCGAGTGCCTCCAGCATGGCGGTGCCGCGCGACCTGTCCTCGGTGGCGACATAGTGCAGGATGTCTCGGCCCACCCATTCCTCGGGAGGTATGCCGAGCACTTTTTCCGATGACGGCGAGACCCAGACGACTTCTTGCTGACGGAAATGGCAGACCACATCGCCGGCGTTCGCCGTCAGCAGGCGAAAGTTGTTCTCGGAGATTTCAGTCAGGTCGCTTTGGAGTTGAAGTTGCCGGAACAGCTCATCCTCGCGAGCTTTCAGCCGGAGGACCACCACGCCGATGGCGCCGGCGGCCAGAATCGTCGAGAGGACCAGCCCGCCACCGGCTTCGACTCCGAATGCGTGCGCTACCCGCAGAGCCGCGCCGACGAGGATCGGGAAACTGCCGACCAGGAGGCCCAGCGTTATGAGCGGCTGCCGGTTGGCCAAACCGTATACCCGGCCGATGGGCGCCAGCGTTGACGTCGCCAGGGCAAGCAGCAGAAGACCCAGTGCGGTTGTGAGGGCGATACCCGTCGACTCCCGGGCAACCACCAGCTGGGTCGCCTCGAACAGGTAAGCGATGAGCGAGAAAATCGACAGCACCGCGGATGCCACCAAGAAGGCAATGCCGATCGCGCGAAGCCGCGGAAGCGTGACGCTGACCAACGCGACAGCGCCCGACAGCAACATAACGGCTAGCGCTGTTTGTGGACTCGGGCGCCCCGGCCAGGTCGGATCCAAGGCAGACACCGATTCGGAGAACCACAGCAGATCCAGCCTCAGCCGGTGCTCGGTGAGGTACTCCGCTAAGAACACCGCCGACAGCGCGCCCGCCGTCCCGGCCAGACTGCGGCTGACCAGTGTGCGTCCGGCCGCGGGAGAGCCGGTCTGGATCAGGATCGCGACTCCCATTACGGCGAGTAACAGCGCAGTCCACGGCACCATGGGCGGCCAGCTCGGATTGACCCTGGTCAGGGCCTGGTTACCGATCGTCCAGCCGATCCAGTTCAAAATGGCCGCGGCAATGACGATAACCGCGGCGAGGCGCCCGCGGCGGACGACGCCGGCGTCCAGCACCTCTGACGGATCCTCCCCGGAACCCGCCTGACGTTCAGCTGTCTCGGAGCGTGTCTGCAAGCAAGGGCCGATCTGTTGCTTTACGGATTCGTGGCGGCAGCCTCAATCATCTTGTCAATCTGCGACGCTGTGCTCGCTGCTCTCACATTGTGTTGGGCAATCGCGATTTTACCCCTCTCATCGACCAGGAAGGTCGAGCGGATCACGCCCTGAACGATCTTGCCGTACATCTTCTTCTCCCCGAAAGTGCCCCAGGCGCTGAGCACCTTCCGTTCCGGGTCGGACAGCAACGGGAAGTTCAGCGACTCGGCATCGCGGAACTTGGCCAGCTTCTCCGGTTTGTCCGGCGAGATCCCCACCACGTCGATCCCCGCCCCGTTCAGTTCGGCGATGTTGTCCCGAAAACTGCAGGCCTGTTTGGTGCACCCGGGCGTGGATGCGGCCGGATAAAAGTAGACGATCACTTTGCGGCCCTTGAAGTCCGCGAGCTTGACGGTGTTGCCGTCGGCGTCGGGCAGGCTGAAAGGTGGAGCCTTGTCGCCGGCTTCCAGTCGTGCGGTCTCGGTCACGTGTGTATCCCTTCGGTCGGCCGGTGCCCGCCCTTTGGTCCTCGGGGCCCGTCGCTGAACTAGGGTAATGCCGCAGGGCGGCTCTCATCATGGCGGAAGCGAGGACAGCAAGTGGCGGACCGGGATCCCGAGGCCATCAAGCAGGACATCGCCACGGCACGCGACAGCTTGGCGCTGACGGTCGACTCGCTGGCCGAACGGGCCAACCCGCAGCGACTCGCCGATGATCTGAAGTCCGCGGTCCTGCGCTTCCTCAAGAAACCCGCGGTGGCCGCGACACTGGCCGGCGTCGGGGTGGTCACCGTGGTGATCGTGGTGCGCGCGGCGCGCAAGTAGTGCGGCGCCCGCGGCAACACAACCCGGTTGGGACCGCTGCCGATGGCAGCAAGGTGGCCGCTCTGGCCGGATACCCGGTCATGCCGCCCGTGCTGCCGCGTCCGGCCCTCTTCGATCAGCGATGGACGGATTTGACCTTCATCCACTGGCCGGTGGATCCGGCGTCCGTTGAACACCTTTACCCGCCGGGGACCCGCCCGGATGTCTTCGCCGACGGGATGACCTATGTCGCCCTGGTGCCTTTCCTGATGAGCGGGATCCGACTGGGAATCTCACCGCCGATTCCCTACTTCGGGACCTTCCCGGAGACCAACATCCGGCTGTACTCGATCGATGACGCCGGACGCCACGGTGTGCTCTTCCGGTCCCTGGAGACCAGTCGGCTGGCGGTGGTGCCGCTGACCCGGGCCGGTCTGGGCATGCCCTACACCTGGGCCCGGATGCGCATGACCCGCGGTGGCGCAACCATCACCTACGACAGCCTGCGACGCTGGCCGCAGCGCGGGCTGCGCAGTCGGCTGACGGTAACCGTTGGCGAGGCCATCGACCCCACTCCGTTGGAGATGTGGCTGACCGCCCGGTGGGGTGCCCACACTCGCAAGGCGGGCCGGACCTGGTGGGTGCCCAACGAACACGATCCGTGGCCGCTGCGGGCGGCTTATGTCAGTGAACTGGACGATGACCTGCTGCCCGCCAGTGGTGTCCGCCCCTGCGGCCAACCGCTGCGCGCCTTGTTCTCGCCCGGAGTTCGAACCCGGTTCGGCCGCCCGGCGCTGGTCCGGTAACGAGGGTCGGGGTTCGGTATCGGGGGGCTGTCGGTATCAAAGTGCTGGGCGAGCCGACGTGTGTGCCATCAGGGAACGATGTCGTTACACGTTTGCCGCCCTACACGTTTGCCGCTTTACCCGTCTGCCGCCGTGCGCGTCTAAGCGGGAGGGCCGGGCCCATCAGTCGTCGCGCCAGGAGGCGGTGCGGACATTTTTGGGTCAACGGTGTCGTGGTTCCGCGGCACTCGGGGGAGTACACGGAGCCAGGGCGCGTCCGAACCCCATTGGCGGTGCTGAAAACGACGCGTTTCTAAACAGCTAAGCCCGAACGTGGGCGGCTCCGTGGCGGTCGACGCCGCAGACGCTTCCCGAAATCGCAGTACGTCCATCGCGACGACGGGCGTAACAGCAATTGACACTGAAATGGCTCGAGATTGCGAGGTAAGCGTTCAGCTAAAGTTCCTCTAGCTAGCTGTGTTCTTTCAGGATCAAACCGGGAGCTGACGAAAGCCACCATGTCTGAGGATCAGATTGCCGACGTTCCACCGAACCACCTTTCCATTGATCCGAGCAGCCCTTTTTACAGCGAAGAGGCCATCAGCCGCGACGTCGGTGTTCGCTTCAAGGGCGTCGAGCAAAACAATGTTCATGAATACAACGTGGCCGAGGGTTGGGTGCGTGTTGAGGTGGCCACCGCAAAGGATCGCCGGGGCAATCCCATGATCCTCAAGCGGATCGGTACGGTCGAGCCCTATTACCGAACGGCGGAATAGCGGGCTCGCCCTCTCGCGGCGGGTGCTAGTCGACGAATTGCGGAATTTCCCGCAGTGGCCGAAATCTTCACGGTTACGGGGAGCGTCGCCGACTTTGCCACCGGGGCGGATCAACCGAGCAGGGCACCCGCTGATCTGCGGATTCACTGGTGCGCCGTCAGGGTTTCGAACCCCGGACCCGCTGATTAAGAGTCAGCTGCTCTACCAACTGAGCTAACGGCGCGTGCTGGCGACAATAACAGGCGGGCGCGGTTGAGGTGAAATCCGACCAGCACTGGGTCTGACCTGGGAACTCGCGCGGTGTCTGTGGCTCGCCCTAGAATCTGCGGTATGCGAAACGTCGGAGCGGCTACTCGTGCGCGCCCTCGTTCTTTGCTGGGCATTTTACTGGTGATCCCCGCCCTGCTTGTCGCGCTCAGCGGCTGCGGTCAGAGCGAATCCGGGCCCAAGGTGCTGGCGGCCAAGGGCACCCCGTACAGCGATCTTCTGGTCCCCAACCTCACTGCCAGTGTGAGCGACGGCGCGGTCGGGGTGCCCGTGGACCAACCGGTCGCACTGAGCGTCCAGGGTGGCGTGCTCGGGACGGTGACAATGGTCGACGGTGACGGGGAGAAGGTCGCGGGGACGTTGAGTCCGGACGGGTTGAGTTGGTCGGCCAGCGAGCCGTTGGGGTTCAACAAGCGCTACACCATCACAGCGCAGTCGCTGGGCCTGGGCGGCATCGTCACCGAGACGATGAGCTTCGAATCGCATTCGCCGGCGAACCTGACCATGCCCTACCTGTCGCCGGGAGACGGCAGCGTGGTCGGCGTCGGCCAGCCGATAGCGGTGCGATTCGACGAGAACATCCCCGATCGGCTTGCTGCGGAGAAGGCGATCACCGTCACCACCAGCCCGCCTGTCGAAGGGGCGTTCTACT
>CAZGPT010000025.1:0-27516 GCA_964527015.1 uncultured Mycobacterium sp.
CCATGGGCAGCTTGCGAGTCTTGAGGCCGAAATCCACGTTATCCCGCACCGTTAGGTACTTGAAGGCGGCGGCACCCAGGTCATATCGACACCGTTGATGGCAACGGTCCCGCTGTCCGGCGGATCCAGGCCGGCGATTGACCGCAGGGGGTTAAAGCGGCGCGCGGGCCCCACAGCGCCGCCCCGGGGCCGGGACCGATGGCTGCCGTCATCCGGTCGCCTTCCGGTAGATGGTCGTGATGGCCCCGTTGTCCTTGTCGAATAACGCGGGATCCACCGTGCTCCAGCCGCCGAGGTCGGCAACGGTCCACAACCGCTGCGGTGCGGGAAACATAGCGGCGAAATCCTCTGCCACGGAGGGGTCCACCGGCCGGAAACCGGCTTGGGCCCAGATTGCCTGTCCTTCCGGGGTGTAGAGGTAGTTCTTCAACGCGTTTGCTTTGTCCACATGTGGGCTGCTGGCGACCACCGCGACCGGGTTGTCGATCTTGAGGGTCTGCGGCGGATTGACGTATTCGACGTCCACTCGCCCCCTCTCGGCGCCCTGCCGTTCGATCTGGATGGCTTCGTTCTCGTAGCTGATCAGGACGTCACCGGTGCCCTGCAGGAAAATATCGGTCGCCTCGCGCGCGGAACCGGGCCGCGTCCTTACGTGGTCGTTGACGAGGGCGCTGATGAAGTCCAGCCCGGCCTGCCGGTCACGTCCGCCCTCACTTTTCGCGGCGAAGGGCGCCAACAGATTCCACTTGGCTGACCCGGAGCTCAACGGGCTGGGCGTGACGACCTCGACACCGGGTGCCAGCAGACTGTCCCAATCCCTGATGTTCTTCGGATTCCCCTTCCGCACTACCAGGGTGACCACCGAACCGAACGGAACTCCACGGGTGACATCCGAATTCCATTCCGGCGCGACCTTGCCGGCCTCGACCAGCCGGGCGATATCCGGTTCGATCGAGAAGTTCACGATGTCGGCCGGCTTACCGTCCGCCACGGCACGGGCCTGATCGCTGGAGGCGCCGTAAGAGGTTGTGACGGCCACCCCCTCCCCTGCCGGGGTGTCGGCGAAGGCGGTGACAACCTCGGTCCAGCCCGGCTCGGCCACCGCATACGCCACCAGGATCAGGGTGGTCTCGGCCTTCCCGTCTGCTTCGCCGCCGAAGACGTCACCGGCTTCGCCGCCGCAGGAGACGAGGAGCAGGGAGACAGCGGCCAACGCCGCCGATACCCGCCGGAAGTGGAATTTCGCTGTGACCATCGCAGAGCCTCTCCGGGGGTTTCTCTCGGTCACGGGTGGCCCGTCAGCGGTTGAGCAACCAGAACAGAACCACCAGCGCAAGCAACGCAACCAGCGCCAACGTGACGCGGGACCGCGGCATCCCGGTCATTTCCCCACCCCCAGCGCCTCTCGCAGCCGGTTGAAGACCCGGATGCCGCCCCCCAACATCACATCAGCCGCGACAGCGATACCGAAGGCCGCCGCTAACACCACCGGCATGACGATCAACGTCTGCCACACGAAACTCAGGCCTGAGAGCCACAGCTCGGTGCTGTCCCACCAACTCAGGAATCCGGCCATCAAACCACCCTATTCCCCCGGATCCCCGGGAACCGTCCGCCACGGTTTATGGTCCGATCGGTAGACGCCGGACGTCTCGACCGCCATGATGACGGGATGGTTCTGCACGCTCAACCCGCTGCTGAAGACATCGGCGGCGGTCGCGGCCAGGATGCCCCGGGCACCCCGCTGACCGTCGCCCCGGCCGGACAGGAGGCGCCCGCCGGACCGCGGCGAAGTCCCTTCCCGCCGATCGCCGACTACGCCTTCCTGTCCGACTGCGAGAACACCTGCCTGGTCTCGGCGGCTGGGTCGGTGGAGTGGATGTGCGTACCGCGCCCCGACTCGCCAAGCGTGTTCGGCGCAATCCTCGACCGCGGGGCCGGACACTTCAAGCTGGCACCGTACGGGGTCTCGGTGCCCGCGGCCCGGCGCTACCTGCCCGGCAGCCTCATCATGGAAACCACTTGGCAGACCCCCACCGGCTGGGTGATCGTGCGGGATGCCCTCGTGATGGGGCCCTGGCACGACTTGGAAGCGCGGTCCCGAACGCATCGCCGGACCCCCATGGACTGGGACGCCGAGCACATCCTGTTGCGCACGGTGCGGTGTGTCAGCGGAACCGTCGAGCTGGTGATGAACTGCGAGCCGTCATTCGACTACGGCCGGACCAACGCAGCCTGGGAATACTCAGCCAACGCCTACGGCGAAGCGATCGCCCGGGCCAGAACCGACCCGGACGCCCACCCGACGCTGCGGCTCACCACCGACCTGCGGATCGGCGTCGAGGGCCGGGAGGCCCGTGCGCGGACCCGACTCAAGGAGGGTGACGACGTCTTCGTCGCGCTGTCCTGGTCGAAGCACCCGGCGCCACAGACCTACGAGCAGGCTGCCGACAAGATGTGGCAGACCAGCGAGGCCTGGCGGCAGTGGATCAATATCGGGGACTTCCCCGACCACCCGTGGCGATCCTATCTGCAGCGCAGCGCACTGACGCTGAAGGGCCTGACCTACTCACCGACGGGCGCTCTGCTGGCGGCGAGCACCACTTCGCTGCCCGAAACCCCGCACGGCGAACGGAATTGGGACTATCGGTACGCCTGGGTGCGGGATTCGACCTTTGCCCTGTGGGGCCTCTACACGCTGGGCCTGGACCGTGAGGCCGATGACTTCTTCTCCTTCATCGCCGACGTATCGGGCGCCAATGACGGCGAGCGGCAGCCACTGCAGGTGATGTACGCGGTCGGCGGTGAGCGCGAGTTGGTCGAGGAGGAGCTCCACCACCTTTCCGGCTACGACGGGGCCCGGCCGGTGCGCATCGGCAACGGCGCCTACAACCAGCGTCAGCATGACATCTGGGGCACCATGCTGGACTCGGTGTATTTGCACTGCAAATCGCGGGAGAGCATCTCCGATCAGCTGTGGCCGGTGCTCAAGGAGCAGGTCGATGAGGCCATCAAGCACTGGCGCGAACCGGACCGGGGAATCTGGGAGGTGCGCGGCGAACCCCAGCACTTCACTTCCTCGAAGGTCATGTGCTGGGTGGCACTGGATCGCGGTGCCCGACTGGCTGAGTTGCAGGGGTCCAAGAGCTACTCCCAGCAGTGGCGCGAGATCGCCGACGAGATCAAGGCCGATGTGCTTGCCAACGGTGTGGATGAACGCGGGGTGTTCACCCAGCGCTACGGCGATGACGCTCTGGACGCCTCGCTACTGCTGGTTCCGCTGCTGAGGTTCCTGCCGTCCGACGATCCGCGGGTGCGGGCCACCGTGCTGGCCATCGCCGATGAACTGACCGAGGACGGCCTGGTGCTGCGTTACCGGGTCCACGAGACCGACGACGGGCTGTCCGGCGAGGAAGGTTCGTTCACGATCTGTTCCTTCTGGCTGGTGTCGGCGCTGGTGGAGATCGGCGAGGTGAGCCGGGCCCGCTATCTGTGCGAGAAACTGCTGTCCTTCGCCAGCCCGCTGCACCTCTACGCGGAGGAGATCGAGCCCAGTACCGGCCGCCACCTGGGTAACTTCCCCCAGGCGTTCACCCACCTGGCCCTGATCAATGCGGTGGTGCACGTTATCCGCGCCGAGGAACAGGGTGATGCCACCGGGGTGTTCCAGCCGGCGAACTCACCTAACTGAACCGTCAGCATTCACCGTCGACGTTCTGCAGCATCAGCCGCACCAGGTGGGCAGCCCGACCGGTCGGCACCGCGCGGGTCACCGTGGCGTCGGTAACTGCGACATCGACATCGACTATGCAGCCGGCTGCGACACCCACCGCGTGTTCGGTGGCGAATGCCGGCTCCTGATCGGCTTCCCCGCTGAGGATCGTCGCGGACAGCACGCCGTCCTCGACCCGAACGTCATTCACCTTCCACCGCAATGCGGCAGAAGGGGTGATCGTCACGGTGACCGCAGTGCCGTCGCAGGCCTGCCACTGAACGATGAAGGCCGCGAAGAGCCGGGCGGCCTCGGCATCCGATCCGAAACGCACCACCCCGGTGTGGGCACTGGACACGGTCAGCCCCTCGCCGAAGCGGGCGAAATCCCGCAAGGCCACCGCGGCGACGTCGGCATCCTGGTACGTCGCCCGCATCAGAGGCGTGGCCGAGCCGAGACATTCCGCCGGGGTCACCTGGCTACCGTCCCGAATCCCGTTGGGCAGCAAATCAATCGAACCCACCAATGCTGGCCCGGTAGGGTCCAGCGGGTTACCGATCACCCGGTTGACCTGTTCGGGGCTGGGCAGGACCGTCTGCAGGCCGGTGGGGCGCTGACGAACCGCTGAGCCGTCGACGGCGCCGGCACACCCGGCCAGCAGGACCAGCCCGACCGTGGCGCCCAGAATCCGCTTTGCGCGCCCCCGAACGACCGGCCGGTCGCCAGTAATGTTCCGCTACTTCCGGGTCTTGTCGCCCGGTTTGTCACCGGCTGAATCGGTCGACAGTGCGGCAACGAAGGCTTCCTGCGGAACGTCGACCCGTCCGATGGTCTTCATTCGCTTCTTGCCCTCCTTCTGCTTCTCCAGCAGTTTGCGCTTACGGGTGATGTCACCGCCGTAGCATTTGGCCAACACGTCCTTGCGGATCGCCCGGATATTCTCTCGTGCAATGATTTTCGAACCAATCGCCGCCTGAATGGGCACCTCGAACTGCTGGCGTGGGATCAGCTCCTTGAGCTTGGTCGTCATCTTGTTGCCGTAGGTCTGAGCGGAGTCCTTGTGCACGATGGCACTGAAAGCGTCGACCGCCTCACCTTGTAGGAGGATATCGACCTTGACCAGGTCAGCCTCCTGCTCCCCGGCCTCCTCGTAATCGAGGCTGGCGTACCCGCGGGTCCGCGACTTCAGGGAATCGAAGAAATCGAAGATGATCTCGCCCAGCGGCATGGTGTACCGCAGTTCGACGCGTTCCGGCGACAGGTAGTCCATGCCACCGAGCTCGCCCCGCCGGGACTGGCACAGTTCCATGATGGTGCCGATGAACTCGCTCGGTGCGATCAACGTGCACTTGACCACCGGCTCATAGATCTCGCGCATCTTGCCCTCCGGCCAGTCCGAGGGGTTGGTGACGATCTTCTCCTCCCCGTCTTCCTGAATCACCCGGTATACGACGTTGGGAGAGGTGGAGATCAGGCCGAGGTCGAACTCGCGTTCCAGACGCTCCCGGGTGATCTCCATATGCAGCAGGCCCAGGAAGCCGCAGCGGAAGCCGAACCCGAGTGCCACCGAGGTCTCCGGCTCGTAGGTGAGCGCCGCATCGTTGAGTTGCAGCTTGTCCAGGGCCTCGCGCAGGTTCGGATAGTCCGACCCGTCGACCGGATAGAGACCGGAGTAGACCATCGGCCTGGGCTCGCGATATCCGGTGAGCGCATCGGTGGCTCCGTTTCGGGCAACGGTGACGGTGTCGCCGACCTTGGACTGGCGGACGTCCTTCACCCCGGTGATGAGGTAGCCCACCTCCCCCACGCCCAAGCCTGCGGTGGCCTTGGGTTCCGGAGAGACGATTCCGACCTCGAGTAGCTCGTGGGTGGCGCCGGTGGACATCATCTTGATCTTTTCGCGCGGAACGACCTTCCCGTCCACCACCCGGACGTAGGTGACCACGCCGCGGTAGATGTCGTAGACCGAGTCGAAGATCATGGCGCGGGCGGGGTCGTCGGCATTTCCGGTCGGGGCCGGCACCTGTCGCACGACCTCGTCGATCAGCGCCGGGACTCCTTCGCCGGTCTTGCCGGACACCCGCAGCACGTCTGCGGGGTCGCAACCGATGATGTGGGCGATCTCAGCGGCATAGCGGTCCGGGTCTGCGGCCGGCAGATCGATCTTGTTCAACACCGGGATGACCGTCAGGTCGCGGTCGAGCGCCAGGTACAGGTTGGCCAGGGTCTGCGCCTCGATGCCCTGGGCGGCATCGACCAGCAACACCGCGCCCTCGCAGGCCTCCAGTGCGCGGGAGACCTCATAGGTGAAGTCCACGTGGCCGGGGGTGTCGATCAGGTGCAGCACGTAGTCACCCGGCGCTACTCCTTCGACCCCCTCCTCGACCGCCCAGGGCAGCCGAACGTTCTGCGCCTTGATGGTGATACCGCGCTCTCGCTCGATATCCATCCGATCCAGGTACTGCGCGCGCATGTCCCGGTCGGCGACGACACCGGTCAGCTGCAGCATCCGGTCGGCCAGCGTGGACTTGCCATGGTCGATATGGGCGATGATGCAGAAGTTGCGGATCTGCGCCGGCGCAGTGAACGTCTTATCGGCGAAACTGCTGATGGGAATCTCCTGGTGGGCGGTTCGGGTACCGGTGGGTTCAGCGTATCCAGCCGGGTGCGGCCGGACACAATCGCGGCGCGCAAGGGGATCGCATCCTCGCCTATGCTGTCGAGAATGCCGTCGCAATGGAGGACGTTCCAGCGGCTCGCGGAACATCTCGTCTTCAATGAGGCCCCGAAACTGATCCGGCAGTTGCAGCACCCCAGCACCGTGCCCCGGACCATTCAGGAGGGCATTACGCAGGGTATTCGGATCGGTATCGAAGTACTGGTGGCCACCACTCTTCCGGCTGACCCGCCGGCGGCGATCACCGCTGGGCGGCCCGTCACCAACAACAGCGCCCCGACGGCGCATCGGGCCCGGAAGGTGGTTTACGCACCCGACCTCGACGGGCGGGCCGATCCCGGGGAGATCGTCTGGACTTGGGTGGTCTACGAGGACGACCCGACCCGCGGCAAAGACCGGCCCGTGTTGGTGGTGGGCCGGGACCGCCAGACTTTGTTGGGCCTGATGCTGTCCAGCCAGCCCCATCATGCGCACGACCAGGGTTGGGTCGGAATCGGATCGGGCAGCTGGGACTACGAGGGCCGCCCGAGCTGGGTGCGTTTGGACCGAGTTCTGGACGTCCCCGAGGAGGGCATCCGCCGGGAGGGCGCCATCATGGAACGGCAGACCTTCGACCTGGTCGCCAGCCGCCTTCGCATCGAGTACAGCTGGAGTTGACTGCTACCCGCCCTGGGTGATGTACGCCCGTAGTTGCTGGTGCTCCGCCTGCAGCTCCTCCATCCGGATTTTCACCACATCCCCGATGCTGACGATGCCGACCAACCGGCCGTCGTCGAGTACGGGAACGTGACGAACCCGATTGTTGGTCATCAGCGCGGCCAGGTCATCGACTGGATCGTCCGGGCAGCAGGTCACTGCGATGCCGCTCATGATTTCGGCGACCGGACAGCACAACAGGCCAGGACCCTGTTCATGGAGGCGCCGTACGACATCGCGCTCCGAGACGATACCGATCAACCCTTCCGGGCCGATCACAACCATCGCGCCGATGTTGTGGACCGCGAGTTCGGCCAGCAGCCCGGTGACGGTCGTGGTCGCGGTGGCCGTCGCCACCGTCGATCCCTTGCTGCGCAGAATGTCCGCAATTCGCATAGGACGCTCCCTGCCCGATCGGGGTGATCGCTCGCCGCGACCGCCCGGTGTGATCGATATCACACCAGGCTACGACGCTGGGGGACGCCGTGGGAAGGGGCGGCGGGTAAGACAGTTCAGATGGACATCATCCTGCTCGGAACCGGAAGCCCGTTGGTCGACCCGAACCGGGCCGGCCCGTCCACTCTGGTCGTGACCAGCGGGCAGGAGCGCAGCGACCCGGGGAATGGAACCAGCGGGCAAATTTTTCTGGTGGACTGCGGTCGTGGGGTCCTGATGCGAGCCGCGGCGGCCGGTGTGGGCGCGGCCGATATCACCGCCCTGCTGCTGACTCATCTGCACAGCGATCACATCACCGATCTCTCCGATGTCATCACGACCCGGTGGGTCAGCACTTTCTCGCCTACCGAACTGCCGATCATCGGTCCACCGGGCACCAGGCAGGTGGTGGACGCCACCCTGGCCGCGCTGGCCCCGGACATCTCCTATCGGATCGCCCACCACGCCGACATCACCGAACCGCCCCGTGTTCGGGTGTACGAATACACTGAGGGTCAGGTGTGGGATGCCGCCGGCGTCCGGATCACCGCGGCACCCACCGATCACCGGCCGGTCGAGCCCACCCTGGCGTTCCGGGTGGAACACGGTGGCGTGTCAGCGGTGCTGGCCGGCGACACCGTTCCTTGCGCCACCCTGGACGCCTTGACTCGGGGCGCGACGGCGCTCGTGCACACCGCGATCCGCAAAGACATCGTGCAGCACATGTCGGCGCAGCGAGTCCGGGATATTCTCGACTACCACTCATCGGTGGAGCAGGCCGCGGCCACCGCCGCCCGCGCCGGGGTCGGCACCTTGGTGCTGACGCACTACGTGCCGCCGCTGGTGCCCGGCCAGGAAGATCAATGGCGGGCGCTGGCCGACTCGGAGTTCACCGGGCGGATAGAACTCGGCGACGACCTGCTGCGCATCTCGTTGGTCTGATCCCTCAGGCCAGTCGCGTCATCTCGACGATGACGTCGAGATCGCTGGACCCCTCACCGGAGTAGATACCCTTCAGGGGCGTTACGTCGGCATAGCTGCGCCCGAAGCCGACGCTGACGTACTGCTCGCTGATCTCGGTGTGATTGGTGGGGTCATAGTGCCACCAGCCGCCGATCCAGGCCTGGATCCAAGCATGGCTCTCCCCCTCCACGGCCTCTCCGACGGCGGCATCCTCCTGCGGATGCAGATACCCCGAAATGTACCGAGCGGGGATCCCCATCGAGCGCAACAGGATCAGAGAGAGGTGGGCGAAGTCCTGACACACCCCCTCGCCCTTTCGCAAAGCGTCCAACCCGGACGAATGGACCCCGGTCGTCCCCGGAACGTACTCCAATTCACTGCGCACCCAGTCGACGGTGGCCAGGACCGCCTCCCGGGGATCACGACCCTTGGCCATCTTCCTGGCAACGCGGTCGGTGCGCTTGCTTTCCGGTGTGTAGCGGGTGGTGCTGAGCGCTTCGTTGTAACGGTCAAGCACCGCTGCGGAGTGCAGGGTGTCCCACTCGACGGTCACCTGCCGTTCTTCGGGCTTCTCGGTCTCCACCACTGAGGAGGAGGTGACCTCGAGTTCGGTGTGCGGCGCGTGCAGGTCGAACGCGGTAACCACGGTGCCCCAGTAGTCGACGTAGCGGTAAGAACGGGTGGCAGGAATGGTCTCGACGCGATTGATGATGATGTTCTGCCGGGAATCCGACCGCGGTGTCAGCCGAGCCTCGTTGTAGGACGCGGTGACCGGTGTTTTGTACGCGTAACCGGTCGCGTGCACGACGCGCATCCGCCACATCAGCTACCACCTTCGGTAATGCCGTCCGCGACCAGGATTCCGCCGGGTTGCCCGGCGTCGGTCCACTCCACCCAGGGTGAAAAACGGAAATATCTCAACGCTAAGGCCTCTCCGACTTCCTGGCAGGTGGTCTGTAATCCGGCAAGTCGGTCCTCCAGTGAATCGAGCACCGCCCCGGGGCGGACGAACTCCAGTTCGCTCCGGGCCCGGCCGAGCAGCCGCCGAGCCTCCTCTCCGGTCCCGGTCCGGTCACTCAGCCCGCGCATCAACTGGTCGAGGCTGTGCTCTGCGAGTTTGAGCGAGTAGAACGCCGACCGCGGGAACTGCCGGTCCAGCAGCAGGAACTCGACGACCCGATTGGCGTCCAGCACGCCACGATGGGTGCGTAGGTAGGTGTCGTGGGCGCCCGCGGCTCGCAGCACACTGACCCAGGTCGGCGAGGAGGCGCTGTCGCCGACACGTGACAGCAGCAGCCGCGCCGTCATGTCGACCCGCTCCAGCGCCCGGCCGAGCACCAGGAAGCGGTAGCCGTCGTCACGGGACAGGGTGGAATCGGCCAGACCGGCGAACATCGCGGCCCTGCCCTCGACGAAGGTGAAGAACTCGTGCGGGCCGAGGCGTCGGGCCGCGCGCTCGCGCTCGGGCAATGCGTTGTAGGTGGTGTTCAGACATTCCCACATATCCCCGGAGATGACTTCGCGCGCCGAGCGGGCGTTTTCCCGGGCGGCGCTGATCGCATCGACGATCGAACAACCGCCGGGCAGTCCGCGCCGGAATGCGACGAGGTCGGTCAGCGCCCACATATCCAGGCGAGTTTTGGGCAGCTCGATACCGAGGACCTCCAGCAGCACCCGGGAGGCCTGGTCGGGGTCGACGGTGGAATCCTCCAGCAGCTGGTGGACGGTGACATCGAGGATCCGGGCGGTGTCGTCGGCTCGTTCGACATAGCGGCCGATCCAGTACAGCGTCTCAGCGTTGCGGGCCAGCATCACTGCCCTCCAGTCTGCTGTTGCTGTTGCTGTTGCTGCTGACCGGCCAGCATCTGGTGCTGTGGCGGGTGCATTTCGGCGGCGGCGATCGACCGGGGCAGCTCCCGCACCACCTGGGCGGCGGACAGTTCACGCGCGGCCGCCGACGTCCGCGACGCCAGCACCCAGGTGTCCTTCGACCCGCCGCCCTGACTGGAGTTGACCACCAGCGAGCCCTCGGTCAGTGCCACCCGGGTCAGCCCGCCTGGCAGCACCCGCACTTGCTCGCCGTCGTTGACCGCGAACGGTCGAAGATCGACATGCCGGGGTGCCAGCACGTCGCCGACCTTGGTGGGCACCGTCGACAGTTGTACGACGGGCTGGGCAATCCAGCCCCGCGGATCGGCCGCGATTTTCCTGCGGACCGTCGCGAGTTCCTTCTCCGACGCGTACGGGCCGAAAACAATGCCGTAGCCGCCGGAGCCCTCGACGGGTTTGATGACGAGTTCGTCGGCCCGATCGAGAACCTCCTCACGCTCGTCGTCGAGCCAGCAGCGCAGCGTGTCGACGTTGGCCAGCAGCGGTTTCTCGCCGAGGTAATACTCGATGATGGTCGGCACATAGGTGTAGACCAATTTGTCGTCACCGACACCGTTGCCGACCGCACTGGAGATCACCACGTTTCCGGCCCGCGCGGCATTGAGCACCCCGGCGACGCCCAGCACCGAGTCGGGCCGGAACTGCATCGGGTCCAGGAAATCGTCGTCGATGCGTCGGTAGATCACATCGACTTGCAACTCCCCCTCGGTGGTGCGCATGTAGACGACATTGTCCCGGCAGAACAGGTCCGGCCCCTCGACGAGTTCGACGCCCATCTGCCGGGCCAGCAACGAGTGCTCGAAATAGGCGGAGTTGAACGGTCCCGGCGTCAACACGACGACGGTCGGATCGGACTCGTTGGTGGCCGAGGCGTTACGCAGGGCGCGCAGAAGGTGCGACGGATACTCGTCGACCGAGCGCACCCGGTGGGTGCTGAACAGGTCCGGAAATACGCGCGTCATCACCCGGCGGTTCTCCATGACGTAGGAGACCCCGGAGGGGGAGCGGAGGTTGTCCTCCAGCACCCGGAAGGTGCCCTGCCCGTCACGCACGATGTCGATGCCGGCGACATGGATCCGAACCCCGTTGGGTGGGCTGATGCCGGCGGCCTCCCGATGGAAGTGCTCACAGGAGGTCACCAACCGACGTGGGATGATTCCGTCGCGCAGGATCTCCTGTTCTCCGTAGATATCGTCGAGGAATCGTTCCAGCGCCGTCACCCGTTGGGTGATGCCACTTTCGAGCTTGGCCCACTCGGCCGCCGATATCACCCGCGGTACGAGGTCGAGGGGAAACGGGCGCTCTTCCTCCCCGGATAGCGAGAAGGTAATGCCCTGGTCGACGAACGCCCGCCCCAGCGCCTCGGCCCGACCCTCCAACTCCTCCGGGCCGGTGGGTGCGAGTTCGGCGTGAATTCCGCGGTAGGGGGCTCGGATGTGGTCCCGCCGATCAAACATTTCGTCGAAGGCGGCTGCGTAGGAGCCCATTTCCCGGTAGCCGGCGAAGATATCGGACGCGTCGGGCTCAACCGGCTGCGGAGAGGCGGAACTGGCCTCGACCTGCTTACTACGAAGGGTCACGGGTCACATGCTGCACGAAAATCGCGGTTTTCGCAGGCCGAGCGGCTCCAATTTTGGGAGTGGACCGCCGATGCTGGTATTCTTCGGAAGCGCCGTGAGGGCACAGTTCGTCGTTGTCCCGGCAGCCGGACGCCAACCATCAAGACACCAACTTTGCGAGATTGAGGAACTTAAGCGCGTGGCCAATATCAAGTCGCAGAAGAAACGTATTCTCACCAACGAGCGCCGCAGGCTGCGTAACAAGTCGGTGAAGTCGTCGCTGCACACCGCCATTCGTGCGTTCCGGACCGCGGCCGCTGACGGCGATAAGGACAAAGCCGGCGACCTGCTGACAGCGACCAGCCGCAAGCTGGACAAGGCTGCCAGCAAGGGCGTCATCCACAAGAACCAGGCCGCTAACAAGAAGTCGGCCCTGGCCCAGACTTTCAACAAGATCTGACCGGTCAAGTAACGGCTACTGTCCGGCAACCAGTCGGGCGACCGCGCACACAGCGTTCTCCAACGCGTAGTCGGCGTCGGCTGCTGCACCCTTGACATCAGCGTTCAGTACAGCGACCAGCCGGATAGCGGCCGCGACTTTGTCCCGTGACCACCCCCGGGCCTGTTTCTGCGCCTTCTCGATCCGCCACGGCGGCATCCCGAGTTCGGCTGCCATCCGGTAGGGGTTCCCGGAGAGCGGGCCGATTCGGGCGATGGCGTGCACAGCTTCACCGAGTGCGTCGGCAATCAAAACCGGCTTCACTCCCCGCGCCATCGCCCAGCGAAGCGCCTCGGTGCAACCCTCAACGTCGCCGGTGACAGCTTTGTCGGCGATCTCAAACCCGGTGACGTCGGCTTTTCCGCTGTGGTAGCGACGCACGGCTCCGGCATCGACCCGCCCACCGGTGTCGGCGACCAACTGGGAACAGGCCGAGGCCAATTCACGGATATCGGATCCCACGGTTTCGAGCAGTGCCGCGACGGTGTCGTCGTCCACGGTCACCCTCAGCGTCTCGAACTCGGCGCGTACGAATCCTGCCCGTTCCCTCGCCTTGCTGATCTTCGCGGCCTGGTGGGTCCGGGCGCCCAGGGCACGCAACTGTCCGGCCAATGCCTTGGCTCGACCAGCGCCGGAATGCACCACCACCATGGTGGTGCCGGGGGGTAGATCGGCCGCCGTGGCCGCGATCAGCGCGGCGGAGTCCTTACCGGCCTCGCCCGCGGCTTCCAAAACCACGATGCGCTCGTCGGCGAACAACGACGGGCTGAGTAACGCGGCCAATTCGTTGGTCGAGACCTCCCCGGCCCGCAGTCGGCTGACCGGAATGTCATCACTGCCCGCACCCATACCCGTGCCCGCGGCCGTTCGGGCGGCCCGCAGAATCTCGGCCAGCGCGCGTTCGATGAGGAGACCCTCGTCGCCGAGCACCAGATGAAGTCCCTCTGCAGCGCTCACCTGCTGATGGTGTCACGGGGCGCCGACGACCTCCGACACCGACCATCCCGCAACGCATAGGAGTGAGGCGGTCATGGCCAGCCGGAACCATCGCTGCCGCCACAACGCGACGGCGGCCACTGTTGCACCACCGACGGTGACCACCCCTGCCCATCCCGAGGGCACCGGCACGGCCGCGCCGGGCAACGCCGAAGCTACTTCCGCTACTCGAAGCAGCCACCACACCTCCGGTCCGGTGAATCGGATCAGCAGACCGGCGGCAGCCGGCCAGGCACTGGCCAGTGCGGCGGCCGCCGTCCCCAGAACCGTTATGGGGGGGATGATTGGCGCCACCAAGAGATTTGCCAGCACAGCAACCAAGCTGAACCGTCCTGAGATAGCGGCCACCAGCGGCGCAGTGACCATCTGCGCGGCCAGCGCAATGCTGAGGGCGTCGGCCAGCGGTTTGGGCCACCCGCAGGTGACCAGCCGAGCCGACCACACCGGGGCGAGCACCACCAGCGCTGCCGTCGCGGACACCGACAGGGCGAATCCGAGGTCGACGGCCAGTTGTGGTGCTACCACCATCAGCGCGATCACGGTCGCCGCCAACGCAGGAACGGCCTGCCGCCGCCGCCCCGAGAGCATCGCGAAAAGGGCGATCGCGCCCATCACCGCAGCTCTCAGCACACTGGCGGTGGGCTGCACCACCACGACGAAAACCACCAGTGCCAACGTGGCCAATCCCACCGCCGGCCGGGGGCCGATCAGTTGGGCGGTGAGCAGGACGGCGCCGCAGACGATGGTGACGTTCGCCCCCGACACCGCCGTAAGGTGGGTCAGTCCGGCGATGCGGAACTGAGCCGCGGTGGAAGCGGTGACGGCCGAGGTGTCGCCGAGCACTAAACCCGGCAGGACAGCGGCCTGATCAGGTGCCAGATCGCCACGAGCGGCAACGGCGAACCGATCGCGTACGGCCTGCGCCGCGCGCTGAACCGCCGGAGCCCGGCCGAGCGTGGGGCGGCCCGCCACGGTCAGGACCGCTACGGTGAAGTCTCGCCGGGCCGGTCGCGATATGCGGGCCCGAAATCGGGCCGGGCCGCCCACGCTCACCTCCGCGAAGTCGGCCGCCGACGCAAAGACGATCACCGCACCGCTCATCTGGCTGCCGGCAATATCGACGAGGTCGGCCCGGATCATCAGCCGCCCGCTGCTGATTTGTCGGGGGCTTTCGACCGGTACGACAGTCACCCACGCGGTAGTGCCGAATCGCTGGCTGACGGGATGAGTGCGGACGGCCTCGCTACGTAGTCCGACGGCGATCCCGAAGCCGGCGCCGACGACCGCCGCTCCCAGCACACCGGCCGCAGCGGCACGAATTCGCGGTCGCCGCCGTTCCGGACGGCCACGCGCCGCCCACCAGCCCGCGGCCACCGCCGCACAGAGTGCGGCGAGCCCGGGACCCGCACCCCACACGATTCCGGCGGCGGTCACTGCCCACGCCGCGACGGCGGCGGGAACCAGTCGGACATCCAGTCGAGAAGTCTCCGGGGGCACCTGGTCAGACCCGCACCAGCGGCCGGAGCTTCTCCAGCCGGGCCGGCCCGATCCCGTCGACCTCAGCCAATTGGTCGATGCTGGCAAAACTCCCATTCGCCGCCCGCCAGGCCACGATCGCCGCCGCGGTGACCGGACCCACCCCGGGCAGGCTGTCGAGTTGTTCGGCGGTTGCGGTGTTGAGGTTGACCGGCCCGGCGGCAGTGGTGGTCGAGGCCGCGGGCCCGGATTCGGGCAACCCGCCCACCGAACTGCCCAACACCGCGGGCTTGCCGGCCGGCGCGGCGATACCCACGACGATCTGTTCGCCGTCGGCCATCTGACGGGCCAGGTTCAGGCCGAGAGTGTCGGCTCCGTCCAGTGGCCCGCCGGCGGCCGCGACGGCGTCGGAGACGCGGGCATTGGGCGCCAGGGTCACCAGGCCGGGTTGGTGCACCAAACCAACAACGCTGACGATCATCGCCTGATCGGCCGGGTCGGCCGGGTCGGCCGAAGCGTTCGGCCGGGGGGCGTCGGTCGAGACCATCTCCACCGGCGGGAGGTCCGCCGAGACGATTGGCGGCGGACGGTTGCGGGCCAGGGTGAACACCGTCACCAGCACCGCCAGCAACGCGATGGCGGCCAGGGCGAACCCGCCGGCCCGTCCGGGGTCGGCGCGGACTGCGGACAGCCAGGTCTGCCAGGACTGCCCGCGCGGAACTTTCCCGTCGGGTACCCAACTCGGAACGAGTGCCGCCTCGTCGGTCCGATCGTCGGCGTCGCGGACGTCGTCCTCGCCGTGTCCGGCGGCCGGATCGGGTTGTGCACTTATCCGGCGGTGCAGGGTGACCAACGCATCCTGGGTTCGCATAGGGCGACAGTAGGATCGGCGGCCGACCGGTCGGTGCCGACGGATGCGACCAACGGATCTCCCTGTGGATTCGGGCGGGTCTGTGGAAAAGTCGCCGCCGAAGCCAAGTCGAAGTCAGGTCGAGGGCGGGTCGCAGTCAAGTGCCCGCAACCGGCCCGAATCCAGGAGATGCCCGTGACCGCAGACCGTCCCCTTCGGGTGATCCAATGGACCACCGGCAATATCGGCCGACGATCGCTGCACGCCATCATTGGTCGCCCGGATATGGAGCTGGTCGGTGTCTACGCTCACGGGGCCGGCAAGGTCGGCGTGGATGCCGCTGAACTCGCGGGTCTGGCGGAGGGTCGTCACGACCCCACCGGTATCACCGCCACCGACGATATCGACACGTTGCTGGCGGCCAATCCCGACGCCTGTTGCTACAACCCGCTGTGGCCGAATATCGACGAACTGGAGCGGTTGCTGGAGTCCGGGGTCAACGTGTGTACATCGGCGGCCTGGATCACCGGCGCCAAGCAGACTCCCGAGAACCTGGACCGCATCCGGACGGCCTGTGCGCGAGGTAATTCCACGATTTTCGGTAGCGGTGCGCATCCCGGGATGACCAACATGGTCGGCATGGTGCTCTCCGGAGCCTGCGAACGCGTCGACGAGATCAGGATCACCGAGTCGGTGGACTGCTCGACCTACGAATCGGCCGGCACCCAGACCGCGATGGGCTTCTCCCGCGATCCCGCGACCCCGGGACTGGCCGAGAGTGTCCGAGCCGAAAGCGAGGTGTTCGCCGAGTCTGCGGCGATGATGGCCGACGCGATCGGCGCCGAACTGGACCGGATGACGTTCGATGTCACCTTCACCCCGGCCACCGGGGACACCGACCTCGGTTTCATGACGATCCCGGCCGGTACCGTCGCCGGGGTGCAGGGTTACCACCGGGGCTGGGTTGGTACACACAATGTCGTCAGCGTCGGCTTCAACTGGACGATGGGTAACCACGTGGTGCCGCCCAAACCGCTCGAACACGGCCATGTCATCCAGGTCTTCGGCGTCCCGAACATGCGCACCGTGCTGCACTGCCTGCCGCCGAAGGACTGGACCGAACCGGGGTTTATGGGACTGGGGATGATCTACACCGCGATGCCGGTGACCAACGCGGTGCCCGCGGTGGTGGCGGCAGCGCCGGGCATCGTGACCCTGGCCGGGCTACCGCCGGTCACCGGTCGGTTCGCCGTCCCCCCTACGGCCCTTGACACGATGGCCAACAACTCGACGGCCAACAACAAGACGGCCAACAACAAGACGGCCAACAACAAGACGGCCGACGACACGACGAACGCCTAACGGTCCAGTTCCACCACGACGCCCAGCGCCCCGGGCCCGAGGTGCACCCCCAGCACCGGCCCGAGATCGGTCACCACCGGTGGGCCGCAGCCCGGTAACGCGCTGGCCAGGGTCGCCGCCACATCCGCGGCTCCGGCCGGATTGTCGACATGCTGCACCGCCAGGGCCGCCCTGCGCTCCCCCACCACGTCCAGAACCTGTTCGACCATTGCGGCCACGGCTTTGGAGGTGGTCCGCACCCGCTGAGCCAGCACCAGGTGGCCGTTATCCATGCGCAGTAGCGGCTTGAGCGCCAACGCGGTGCCCAGCCAGGACGCGGCCGTCCCGATCCGCCCACTGCGGCGCAGGTTCTCCAGCCGCTGGACAACGATGAACGCGTGTACCCGCGATACCGTCGCCGCAGCTCGGGCGGCGACGGTATCCAGGTCGGAACCCTCACGAGCAGCCCTGGCAGCCGCCAGCGCGACGAAGCCGATCCCCATACCCGCCGCCCCGGAGTCGATTACCCGAACGGCACCGTCGAATTCCCGGGCGGCGCGCTCGGCGGCTCCGAGAGTGCTTGAAAGCGCAGCAGAGATGTGAACCGCCACCACACCGTCACCGGCGCTGTCGGCCAGAGCCGCCCGGTAGGCCGCGGCCAATTCCGCG
Source organism: uncultured Mycobacterium sp. (assembly GCA_964527015.1). GTDB lineage: Bacteria > Actinomycetota > Actinomycetes > Mycobacteriales > Mycobacteriaceae > Mycobacterium. The sequence goes on from CAZGPT010000025.1 coordinate 17,764, forward strand.
GGGCTGGCACCGGCGGTGCTGACCTTCGGGAGCTGATACAACTCGACCGGCACGGCATCGATGCCGTCCCGCAGGTCGCGGCCCTCGACGAGGACGTGCAGTGGCACCACCCGGATTCCCCACTCGGCCAGGGCATCCGCGGCTAGCCTCGAAGCGGAATCGGTGACCACGATGACCGGCACGGCGTCAGTCCCGGGCGCCATCCCGCGGCACGCCCGCCTCGGCGAGTCCCTTGAGCATCAACTCGGCGACCGCCTCATGCGCCTCGAAGTTCCAGTGAATGCCGTCGGGGTTACCACGGCCGCCCAGCACATGCTCGGCCACTGCCGCCTTGAGATCGACCAGGGGAATGCGGTGCCCGGCCGCCCACTCGGTGATTGCCGCGACGGTGCCCGCTCGGCCATGATGGGCCCGACCGTAGGTCTCGGCGATGTGCACCGATGGCAGAGCAGCCACGATCGGTATCCCTGGGCGGTTGAAGTCGATTGCAGCGCGGGTCATTTCGAGATACTCGACAGAGAGCTTGGGTGGTAATGCCGATCGCGACACCGGGGAGAGCCTGGGCTGCAGCCAGTCGTAGCCGTCACGGGCCCAGCGGCGCGCGCGCGGTGGCCGGACGTAGCGGATCAGTTCCCGCATCGCGGTGGGCAACGGGGAGGGCAATGAGTCCATCCCACTCGTGGCGAAGACCACGGCACCGGCCCTCGGCAGCGCTGCCCACGCTCGTGGATCCTGGGTTGCCGCCCACCACACGTCACGACAGGTCCACCCGATGCGACCGATCAGTTCCAGCTCCCAATCCAATTGAGCAGCAACGATACTGGGCCAGATTCGCGGATCATCGGCAGGGAGTCCGCCTTGCGGACCGTAGTAGGCCAGCGAGTCCGCGAAAATCAGCAGGGTGTTGCGCCTGACTGGTGGGTCACAGGACATCGTTGGCAACCTGGGCCGATGCGTTCCACACGTCCAGTCGCCATCGCAGGTCGGCGACCCCGGCATCCGCGGACCCGTGACCCGACAGCTGCGCCCAACTAGCGTTTCCCATTCCCCCGAGCACCGGCCAACTGTCCACCGGTAGATCGAGCAGCGCCGCAGTCAGAGCGGCAATCAAGCCGCCGTGAGCGACCAGCACCACCGGACGGTCGGCGTTCTTCCCGCCCCAATCCATTTCTCCGACAACGAGATCGGCAACCAATGGCAAACTTCGATCGGCCACGTCCAGGCGACTCTCCCCCCGGTGCGGCGCCAGCTTGGCATCATCGCGCCAGGCCAGGCGAGCGCCCGGCGCCGCGGCGTCCACCTCGTAGTGGGTCATACCCTGCCAGTCCCCGAGATGGGTTTCCCGCAGCCTGGTGTCCATCCGCACCGGTAGGCCGCTTCGGTCGCCGAGCGCGGCCGCGGTGTCGGCAGCCCGGCGCAGGTCGGAGGACACGATCAGCATCGGCTGGCGTTTGGCGAGGACTTCGGCGGCGGCCACGGCCTGCGCTCGGCCGAGGTCGGTCAGTTCGGTATCGAGTTGGCCTTGCATTCGACTGCCGGCGTTGTACTCGGTCTGTCCGTGGCGCAGCATCACCAGCCGCCGCACCCTCATGGGCCTTCCTCTCCGCTGGAGAAGTCGAGGTCTTCGAGGCCTTCGAGGTCCACCGGGACCGGCGGGCAGTCACCCCATAGGCGGTCCAGCGCATAGAAGTTGCGTTCGTCCTGATGCTGGATGTGCACCACGATATCGACGTAGTCCAGTAGCACCCACCGCCCCTCACGGGTCCCCTCTCGTCGCGCCGGCTTGTACCCGGCGAGGCGCATCCTGTCCTCAACCTCCTCGACGATGGCGCTGACCTGACGCTCGTTAGCCGCCGAGGCGATGACGAAACAATCGGTGATCACCAGTTGCCCGGACACGTCGATGACGACGATGTTCTCGGCGAGCTTGGCGGCGGCGGCCCGGGCGGCCACGGTTGCCATCCGGAGCGCTTCCGGCGACGCAGTCACTGTCCCACCTCCCGGCAAGCCGCGGCGGTAGCCGCCGCGCCGTAGAGGCGACGTTTGGCGACGTACTGAACCACACCATCGGGCACGAGATACCAGATTGGCCGCCCGGCCGCCGCCCGGGCCCGACAGTCGGTGGAGGAGATCGCCAGCGCGGGTATCTCCACCAACCGCAGCGCCCCCTTGGGCAACTGGTCAAAGGCCTCCACGATATGGCTGTCGGTGAGTTCGTAGCCCGGGCGGCTGACACCGATGAAGGTCGCGAAGTCGAACAGTTCCTCCCAGCCTTGCCAGGTCAGGATCGAGGCCAGCGCGTCGGCGCCGGTGATGAAGTACAACTCGCACCCAGGAAACAGCGCCCGCAAGTCCCGCAGGGTGTCGGTGGTGTAGGTGGGGCCACTGCGATCCACGTCGACCCGGCTGACCGAGAAGCGGGGATTGGACGCGGTGGCGATGACCGTCATCAGGTACCGGTCCTCGGCCGCGGTGACCTGCCGGTCCTTCTGCCACGGCTGTCCGGTTGGCACGAACACCACTTCGTCGATACCGAGGAGATCCGCAACCTCACTGGCCGCGACGAGATGGCCGTTATGGATGGGATCGAACGTCCCGCCCATCACGCCGACCTTGCGCTGAGAAGCCAGCCGAGACATCACGGTGTGTCAGCTTACGGCTCACACCGGCAGCAGCCGGTCGATGACCGTCGCCAGCTGCCTGGCCGACCGGCATTCATGCATCGTGATGACATCCTCATACCGCGGTACCGCCGAGTCGCCGCTGCCCCATAGGTGCCGTGGTTCTGGGTTGAGCCAGTGCGCGTGGCGACTGGCGCTGACCAGGTGGGTGAGGGTGTCGACGGCTGGATTGCGGTAGTTGGTGCGCCCATCGCCCAGAATCAGCAGGGAGCTGCGCGGGGACAGCACGCCGGGAAAGTTCTCGGTGAACGAGACGAAAGCGTTGCCGTAGTCGGAGTGCCCGTCGCGGGTGTAGACCCCGGCCTCCCGGGTGATGCGTTGAATGGCCACCGCAAGATCGGCATCGGGGCCGAACAGGTGGGTGACCTCGTCGGTGGTGTCGACGAAGGCGAATACCCGCACCCGGGAGAACTGCTGGCGCAGCGCGTGCACCAGCAGCAGGGTGAAGTGGCTGAACCCGGCGACCGAGCCGGACACATCGCAGAGCACCACCAGTTCGGGTCGGGCTGGGCGCGGCTTGCTCAACACCACGTCGATCGGCACCCCGCCGGTCGACATCGACTTGCGCAGGGTTTTACGAAGATCGATTGACCCCGCCCGGGAGCGGCGCCGGCGTGCTGCCAACCGGGTCGCCAGTGAGCGGGCCAGCGGGGCCACGACCCGCCGCATCTGCCGTAGCTGCTCGCCCGAGGCCCGCAGGAACTCGACGTTCTCGGCCAGTTGGGGAATGCCGTACATCTGTACGTGTTCGCGGCCCAGCTGTTCAGCGGTGCGACGTTTGGTTTCACCCTCCACCATCGTGCGGAGTTGCGTTACCTTCTGTGCCGCAAGGGCTTTGGCGATTTGCTCCTGTGCGGGCGACGGATCGTCGCCGTGCGGTGCGAGCAGCCCGGCCAGTAGTCGGCCCTCCAGCTGATCCAGACCGATGGCCTTAAGTGCCTGGTAGGACGAGTACGACGGCCCGCGACTGGAGGTGTAGCGACCGTGCGCCTCGACGATCGCGGCGATCATTGCGACCAACCGTTCGTCCATATCGCCGATATCGGGATTGTCGGTGAGCAACTCCAGCAGCATCGACCGCATCGTCTCGAGATCTTCTGCCCTTGGCCCGTCGGCAACATCAGCGCTGTCCTCCGCCAGCATCGTGCGCGCGCCGATCGCAGCGGGCCACCACAGGTCGAACAACGCGTCGTAGGTCTGCCGGTGATCGGCGCGGCGCAGCACCGCACAGGCCAGTCCCTCTCGCACCGCCTGCCGGTCGCCGAGGTCGAGCACGCTCAGAACCGCTCCGGCATCGACGGTTTCCGACGGCCCCACCGAGATCCCCTGGGCTCTGAGCGCTTCGACGAATCCGACCAGGTGGCCGGGCAGCCCATTGGAGGCCAGCGGCTGCGGCGGGCGGGTCCTGCGTGCGGCCATGATCCTCCCTAATTCAGCCGGAGCTCACCGGCGGCGCGTTGCTGGTCGGATTGATGTTTGAGCACGACGCCCAGGGTCGCGGCGATGGTGGCATCGTCAATGGTGTCCATGCCCAGCGCGAGCAGTGTGCGACCCCAATCGATGGTCTCGGCCACCGATGGCACCTTTTTGAGTGCCATCGACCGCAGCACGCCGATGATGCGGACCAGTTCGGCGGCCAGCCGTTCGGGCAGTTCGGGCACCCGGGAGAGCAGGATACGCCGTTCCAGATCGGGGTCGGGAAAGTCGATGTGCAGGAACAGGCACCGGCGTTTGAGCGCCTCGGAGAGCTCGCGGGTGGCGTTCGAGGTGAGCACCACGAACGGTTTCCGAGAAGCGGTGATGGTGCCCAGTTCAGGCACGGTCACGGCGAAATCGCTCAGTATCTCCAGCAGCAGACCCTCTATCTCGATATCGGCCTTATCGGTCTCGTCAATCAGCAGCACGGTCGGATCGGTACGCCGGATCGCTGTCAGCAACGGCCGGGAAAGCAGGAACTCCTCGGTGAACACGTCGTCTTTGGTGCGGTCCCAGTCGCCTCCGCGCGACCCGGCCTGGATCCGCAGGATCTGCTTGGCGTGGTTCCACTCATAAAGTGCGCGGGCCTCATCGACGCCTTCGTAACATTGCAGCCGCACCAGCTCCGATCCGGTGGCTTGGGCTACCGCACGGGCCATCTCGGTCTTCCCGACACCGGCGGGGCCCTCGACCAGCAGCGGCTTACCCAACCGATCAGCCAGGAAAACCGCTGTTGCGGTGGCGGTGTCGGCCAGGTAGCCGGTCTCGGCCAGTCGGTGCGCGACATCGTCGATATCGGTGAACAGCGGTGCCACCGGCGCCGGGGAATCAGTCACTGCGGTCTCCAGTCGGATACTCAGGCGGGCCGGGTGTGGCCGTCGCCGAAGACGATCCACTTGGTCGAGGTCAGTTCGGGCAGGCCCATCGGGCCGCGAGCGTGCAACTTCTGGGTGGAGATACCGATTTCAGCGCCGAAGCCGAACTGCTCACCGTCGGTGAAGGCGGTGGAGGCGTTTACCATCACGGCGGCGGCGTCCACCCGTTCGGTGAAGCGTTGCGCCGCAGCCAGGTCGGTGGTCACGATCGCCTCGGTGTGCCCGGTGCCGTAAGTATTGATGTGGTCGATGGCGGCGTCGAGTCCGTCCACGAAAGCCAGCGCGATATCCATCGATAGGAATTCAGCACCGAGCTCGTCCGCGGTCGGATTCTCGTGGACCGTCACCCCGGCCCGCCGCAGCGCGGCGGCCAGCCGAACCCCCGCGGTATCGGCCAGCGCGGCATCGATCAGCAGAGTCTCGGCGGCGTTACAGACACTGGGCCGACGGGTTTTGGCGTTCAGTACGATTCGCTCGGCGACGTCGAGGTCGGCCCCGGAATGTACGTAGACATGGCAGTTCCCGACACCGGTCTCGATGGTTGGTACGCGTGCGTCGCGCACCACCGCCTCGATCAGGCCGGCACCGCCGCGCGGGATCACCACGTCGACCAGGCCGCGGGCCTGGATGAGGTGGGTGACACTGGAGCGGTCGGCGCTGGGCAGCAACTGCACCGCATCCTCGGGCAGGTTCTCCCCGCAGAGCGCTCCGCGCAACGCCGTCACCAATTCGGCGTTGGACTGTGCGGCCGAGGAACTGCCGCGCAGCAGGACGGCATTGCCAGACTTGAGGGTGAGTCCGAACGCATCGACGGTGACATTGGGCCGGCCCTCGTAGACGATGCCGACCACGCCCAGCGGCACCCGCTGCTGGCGCACCTGTAAACCGTTGGGCAGGGTACGACCGCGCAACACCTCCCCGACCGGGTCGGGCAACCCGGCGACCTGGCGCAGTCCGGCGGCGATCCCGTCGATCCGGTGCGGGTTCAACGCGAGGCGGTCGAGCATCGCCTCCGGCGTGCCGGCCGCGCGGGCGGTGTCCAGATCGCGTTCGTTGGCTGCCAGGATCTGGTGGGTGTGTGCCAGCACGGCATCGGCCGCGGCATGGAGGGCCAGGTTCTTGGCCGTGGTGGTCAACGAGCCAAGGGTGCGCATCGCGACGCGGGCACGCCGCGCGGCATCGTGCACCATCCGGTGCGTGTCGGCATCGAGGGCAGGGGCCTGAGCACTCACCACCACAGGGTATCGGTTGTCCACCAACCGGAGGGTTGGGGCTTGAGCCGGCCAGCCCTCCGGTCGACAACCGACGCTAATGTTCACGCCGTGGTGATGACATGACCTCCCCCGCGCGCCGAACGGTGTTGCACCGGCGGATCCGGTTGTTGGTCTGGGCCGTCATCGTCTACAACGTCATCGAAGCCGTCGTGGCGTTGACCGCCGGTACCGTCGCGTCCTCGGCCGCACTGGTGGGGTTCGGGTTGGACTCGATGGTTGAGATCGCCGCCGCCGCCGCGGTCGCATGGCAGTTCGCCGCCGACAACCCGGAACGCCGGGAGAACGCCGCGCTGCGATTCATCGCATGGGCCTTCTTCGTGCTGGCCGCCTACATCACCGTGGATTCGGTGCTGGCGCTGTCCGGGGCCGGCGAGGCCGAGCCGTCGCCGGTGGGCATCGGGCTGGCCGCGGTGAGCCTGGCGGTGATGCCACTGCTGGCCTGGTTGAAGATCCGGGCCGGGCGGGAGGCCGGTTCGCGTTCCGCTGTGGCCGAGGCCAAGCAGACGCTGCTGTGCAGCTATCTCTCGGCGGTGCTGCTGCTCGGCCTGAGTCTCAACGCGTTGTTCGGGTGGGCGTGGGCCGATCCGGTCGCGGCACTGGTGATCGCCGCGGTCGCGGTGCGCGAAGGCCGTGCGGCCTGGCGTGGCGACCCGTGTTGTTGACCCGGCTTGCTAACCCGGCTTGCTAACCCGGCTTGCTAACCCGGCTTGCTAACAAAGCGATCACACGTCCGCGCGGCCCACTCGGCCTCGACCGCGTGATTGCTACTTTGCGCCGGTGACGATCTCTCCGGTGCGCCGACTTGCCGCAGCCACCGGCGCGGCACTACTGCTGCCCGGTTTGATATCCGCCCCGACGGCGGCGGCGTTCTCCCGCGAGGGTCTTCCCATCGAGATCGTGCAGGTTCCGTCGCCGTCGATGGGCCGCGATATCCGCGTCGAGTTCCAGGGCGGCGGTCCACACGCGCTGTACCTGCTCGACGGCCTGCGCGCCGAGGATGAGACCAACGGCTGGGATATCAACACCGCGGCCTTCGAGTGGTATCACCAATCCGGCTTGTCGGTGGTGATGCCCGTCGGTGGTCAGTCGAGTTTCTACTCCAACTGGTACCGGCCCGCGAAGGGGCGCTCCGGCACGGTCACCTACAACTGGGAAACGTTCCTGACCCGGGAATTACCGTCCTGGCTGGCGGCCAACCGGGGTGTCCAGCCCACCGGTAACGCCATTGTGGGCCTGTCGATGTCCGGCGGCCCGGCACTGAACCTGGCGATCTGGCATCCCGCCCTCTTCCTCTTCGCCGCCTCACTGTCGGGTTTCCTCAATCCCTCATTGGGGCTGTGGCCGATCCTGATCAATGTCGCGATGCGGGACGCGGGCGGCTACAGCGCCACCGACATGTGGGGCCCTAAGGGAGACCCCGCCTGGAAGCGGAACGACCCGATGGTCAACGTCGGCCGGTTGGTCGCCAACGGCACCGCGGTGTGGATCTACTGCGGCACCGGGGCGCCGTCGGATCTGGACAACACCGAAGATCCCGGTGTCGCCGGACTGTTCACCGCCGGCTACCTGGAGAACATCACCTTGGACACGAACAAGGAGTTCAAGGAGAAATACCTGGCTGCTGGCGGACGCAATGCCGTGTTCAACTTTCCGACCTCCGGAACCCACAGTTGGGGGTACTGGGGCTCGCAGTTGCAGGAGATGAAAGCCGATATCCAACGGGTGCTGGGCGTCCCACCACCGCCCGGCTGAACGTCAACGTTGCGGGATCTGCCGGTCGATCTCGTCCAACCACACCCGGGCGGACATATCCGATGGGGCGCGCCAGTCGCCGCGCGGCGACATCGAACCCCCGTGGGAAACCTTCGGCCCGTTGGGCAGTGCCGATCGTTTGAACTGGCTGAAGGAATAGAAACGCCGGGCGAATACTGCCATCCACTGCCGGATCTCGCCCAGCGAGTAGGCCCGGCGCTTACCGCCCGGGAACCCCGGCGGCCAGCCGCCGCGGTCGGCATCATTCCAGGCATGCCAGGCCAAGAAGGCGATCTTGGCTGGCCGGAATCCATAGCGCAATACGTAGAACAGCGAGAAATCCTGCAGTGAGTAGGGCCCGACGACGGCTTCGCTGCTCTGGACCTCCTCATTCTCACCGGCGGGTATTAACTCGGGGGTGATCTCGGTGTCGAGCACCGACTGCAGGATCTCCCCCACCTCCTCGTCGAACTCCCCCGAGGCGATCACCCACCGGATCAGGTGCTGGATCAGCGTTTTCGGCACCCCGGCATTGATGTTGTAGTGGCTCATCTGATCGCCGACGCCATAGGTCGACCAGCCCAGCGCCAACTCGGACAGATCACCGGTGCCCAGCACGATGCCGCCGCGCTGATTGGCGATCCGGAACAGGTAGTCGGTCCGGAGGCCGGCCTGCACGTTCTCGAAGGTGATGTCGTATGTCCCGGGGTCGCGTTCACCACGCGAGTACGGGTGGCCGATCTCGGTCAGCATCAGGGTCGCCGTCGGGCGGATGTCGATCTCGGAGAACGTCACCCCGAGTGCCTTCGACAGGGCGATGGCGTTGTTCCTGGTGTGCTCGCCGGTGCCGAAGCCAGGCAGGCCGAAGGCCAGGATATCGCTGCGGGGCCGGCCTCCGCGGTCCATCGCGCGGGCGGCGACGATAAGCGCGTGGGTGGAGTCCAAGCCGCCGGACACCCCGATCACGACTTTCGGGTGGCTCAGTGCGCGCAGTCGCTGCTCGAGACCGCAGACCTGGATGTTGTACCCCTCGTAGCAGTCCAGTTCGAGCCGGGCGGGATCGTTCGGCACGAACGGAAATCGCTCCACCTCGCGGCGCAAGCCAATATCGCCGCCCGGCGGTCCGAGCCGGAACCCGATGCGGCGGAAGTTGTTCAGCGATACCTGATGATGGCGACGGTTGTCGTCGAAGGTGCCCATCCGTAGCCGCTCGGCCCGCAACAGGTCGAGGTCGATGTCGGCCACCGAGCGACGTTCACCACTCGGGAAGCGCTCCGATTCGGCGAGCAACCGGCCGTTCTCGTAGATCATGGTCTGGCCGTCCCAGGCCAGGTCGGTGCTGGACTCTCCCTCGCCGGCCGCGGCGTAGGCATATGCGGCCAGGCAGCGCGCCGATGCCGACCGGGCCAGCAGTCTGCGATCCTCGGCACGACCGATCGTGATCGGACTGCCGGACAGGTTGGCCAGCACCGTCGCCCCGGCCAGTGCCGCCTGTGCGCTCGGCGGTACCGGCACGAACATGTCCTCGCAGATCTCGGCATGCACTACCAGTCCGGGCACGTCGTCGGCGGCGAACAACAAATCCGGACCGAATGGGACATCGACGCCGCACAGCCGGATCGTTCCGGTTGTGGCATCGCCGGCGGCCACCTGACGGCTCTCGTAAAACTCGCGGTAGGTCGGCAGATACGACTT
>CAZGPT010000026.1:0-7590 GCA_964527015.1 uncultured Mycobacterium sp.
GCGGGGAGACGAACATCGCCGCCAGGAACAGTGCACCGGTGACCAGGTTCGCCAGCCCGGTTCGGGCGCCCTCTTCGATACCGGCCCCGGATTCGATGAAGACCGTATTCGACGACGATGACGACGCGCCGCCGGCCACGGCCCCGGCGCCCTCGACGATCAGCGCAGCGCGGAGCCGGGGAAAGGTCCCGTCGGGCTCGGCCAGCCCTGCTTGCCGCGACAGGCCGGTCAGTGTCCCGAGCGCATCGAAGAAATTAGCGAATACCAAGGTGAACACCAGCACGGTCGCGGCCAGCACCCCGATCCGACTGAAACTGTCCAGGGTGAACGCGCCGACCAACGACAGGTCGGGCAGCGCGAACGGAGAACCGGACAGCGTCGGAACCGACAGCCGCCAGCCGCCCGGGTGATCGACCGCCGAGCCCAGATGCCAGATGGCCTCGATTGTCGCGGCGAGCACAGTCCCGGCGATCAGACCGATCAGGATGCCCCCGCGGACCCGGCGGGCGACCAGAATCCCGGTCAGTAGCAGGGTCAGCACGAAGACCAGCGTTGGAATGCTGGTGATGGAGCCTCGTCCGTCGCTGCCGAGTCCGACCGGCGGCGACGGCAATCCGGTCGAGCCGATGAAACCGGCGTCGACCAGACCGATGAACAGGATGAACAACCCGATACCGGCGGTGATCGCGATCTTGAGTTGTATCGGCACCGCGTTGAACACCAGCCGTCGCAGCCCGGAGGCGGCCAGCGCCACGATGATCAGACCGTTGACCACCACCAGGCCCATCGCCTCCGGCCAGGTCAGCGTGCCCACCACCGAGGTCGCCAGGAAGGAGTTAATACCCAGACCCGCGGCGAATGCGAAGGGCAGCCGGGCGATGACACCGAACAGAATCGTCATGACCCCGGCCGTCAGCGCCGTCACGGCCGATACCGCGGCGAATTGCAGCTGATTACCGGCGACGTCCTTGGGGCCGGCCAGAATGATCGGGTTCAGCACGATGATGTAAGCCATCGCGATGAAGGTGACCAGTCCGCCGCGGATCTCCGCGCCGAAGGTCGACCCGCGGGCGGTGACCTCGAAGAAGCTGTCGAGACGGCGCACGCGTGGAACCTTAGCCCCAGGCAAGGGAATCCAGCGGGGAACTAGCGCAGCGGTGTCGGCTCGACGACGCCGATCTCGGCGGGGCTGGTGATTGCCTCGGGTAGGAACTTTTCGATGCAGAAGACGAACAACGCCCCGCCGATCAACCCGCCGATCAGTGGCGCGACCAGTGGCACCCAGAAATACACCTCCGGGCCGTTGGCCGAGATCCACGCGGTTTCATAGCCGGTGATCCAGGAGGCCAGTCGCGGCGCGAAGTCCCGGGCCGGATTGATGGCATATCCGGCGTTGGCTCCCCAGCCCAATCCGATGCCGACGACCAGCAGGCCGATGATCAACGGTGCGGTGTTGGCCAGCGGCGGGTTGTTCACTGCGCTGGTCAGCGCGAAGATGACCGCCACCAGAATCGCCGTCCCGATCACCTGGTCGACGAATGCAGTGGTAATCGAGACCCCGACGTCCGGGGAAGTCGAGAAGATGCCCTGGGTGGCCTTGGTGTGGGTGGGGTCGACCCGGTTGATGGCGTCGCTATAGGTGAAGCGCACCAGCAGAGCGCCGACGAAAGCGCCGGCCATCTGCGCGCCGATGTACGGCACGACCTTCCGGGCTGGAAACCCCTTGAATGTTGCCAGGGCCACGGTCACCGCCGGATTCAGGTGTGCGCCGCTGAGTCGGCCGGCGACATACACCGCCATCGCCACACCGAGGCCCCACCCCCACGCGATCGAGTTGTAGTCACCGGTGGCGCCGGTTGTGGTGGGAAAGCCGCCGGTAACCACCTGGGCGACGACACCGCACCCGAAGAGGATGAGAATCATGGTGCCGAGGAATTCAGCGGAACACTCGCCGAGCAACGGGGTTCGTTTCACTGGAGGGCAGGTCCTTTCCGCGAAGTGATGCACGGCAAAGTAGCAATGTCGGCAGTCCGCCGGGAGCGTTTCTGTCGGTGTGGGCCGATCGGCCGCGCTTCGGTTCCTTGAGTGCGGCAGCGCGCGGGGCCTGCGCCGCAGCGTTGAGGTGCTACAACTTCGGGATGGTTTCGGGTGCGTCGGGGACGACGGGCCGCCATCGGCGGCCCTTGCTCGCCGCGGTGCTGGCGGTTCTGGTGGTGGGCGCCGTCGCCGGGGTTCTATTCTGGCAGCGCAGCGATGCCGAGGAGCATGGGTTCGGGGCGTCGCCGACTTGGCGCGCTGTCCCCGGCAAGTCCGCGCCGCCACGTGCCACTCCTTCGCTGGCCGCCGAGCCCGCGCCGCGGTTCGATATCGCTCGCCGGCAACTCGCGGCACTGGAAGTCCGAGGCTGGGATCGCACCTCGGGCTATCAGCGCCGCCGGTTCGGTCAGACCTGGAGCGATGACGTAAACGTCGAGTTCGGTCATAACGGGTGCAACACCCGCGATGACATCCTGCGTCGGGATCTCAATGACCTCATCGTCCGGCCCTCCACGTGTTTCGCTCAGAGCGGGACACTGTTCGATCCGTACACCGGCGCCACCATCGAGTTCCTTCGCGGGCCGCGCACCTCCCGGAGTGTGGAGATCGACCATGTCGTCGCGTTGGCCGATGCCTGGTACAAGGGCGCACGATCCTGGGACACCCAGCGCCGACTGGACTTCGCCAACGACCCGCGCAACCTCCTGGCGGTGAGTCAACAGGCTAACTTCGACAAGGCGTTCCGTGACGCGGCCTCCTGGCTACCGCCCAACCTGGGCTTCCGGTGCGACTTCGCCGCCCGGCAGGTCCGGGTCAAGACCATCTACGGTCTTTGGTTGTCGGTCAAGGAGAAGCGGGCGCTGACCGCCGTGCTGGCACGGTGCTAACCGATGATCTGCTGCAGACGCCCGGAAACCCGGCTGATCAGATCACCATCATCCCGGACCGAGAACATGACTGGATCCAGTTGAACGTCTCCGGTCGCGTAGCGGGCCATATCGGCCGCCTCGGCGACCCGGGCGGTGAAGTCGGTGATGAAGGTGTCGAACGCTTCGATCGGGAGCACGGTCAGCTGTGACATATCGCGCTGCAGATCCGCGCAGGGCCAGGGGATCGTAACGCCGCGGCACCGCTCGGCCAGGGCCAGTAGCTGGTCGTGGTAGTCCATCAGCCGATGCGCGGCGTGCACGATACCGTCAGCGTCGGCATTCTCCTGGCAGTCTCCGAACACGCCTTGAAAAGCCGGGGCGAGCATGAAGGAGTCGAGATGGCCGATAAGTTGTCCCAGGTCTGAGAACTGCGCGGAGAAGAACAGACCCGCGTCGAGATCGGTCCGGACGGTTTCGCCGGTCGAACGGGCGAATCCCATTCGGGCATCGCGAATCCGATCCAGTAGGACGGTGCGGCGCTGGACGAGAATCGAGACGAACGCCGCATACCGCCACGCCGGCGGCTTCTCGGTCAGCATCGCGCCCAATTCGGCCTGGTTGTGGACCACGTCGGCCACCACTAGATCCTCGCCCGGCGCCACGATCTGCGGCGGTACGATCGGCGGCGGGGCTGAGGGTGGGGGGTGAGACGGCGCGCATCAGCGCGGCGCCCTCGGTGCCGTACACCCCGCGGATATCGCCCCGCGCCGCCCAGCGGTGCTGCTCGTCGGCCCTGGCCCGCACCTCCTCGGTGCGCTGGCGCCGGCTGTCGAACTGCCCGCGGACCCGCGGGTACGGCGCCCGCCCGCCGAGGAACAGCTCCCCGTCAGAACCAGGGCCGCAACCGGACCCAACAGATACGCGCACGGCATCAGCGCCACCCCGACCGCCGAACCGAGTGCGGCCGCCAGCAACCAACGTTGCCCTCCGTCATCATGAGCCGGATGCTACGGGCGGGGTCCGACGTGCGATCCGCGCGCATCGGCGCCGCGACGGGGTGCAGCCTGGGCCGGTGGCCACGGAGCCGGTTCCCGTATTCTGACCGCCATGCAACTGCCGAACGGCGATTCGCAGTCGGATCGAACTTCGTCGGTATCCGAGGAACCGAGGCTGGCGCGGTGGGAGGAACGTACCGAGTGGCCGCTGGCGGGGGCCGCCCTCGTATTTCTGGCCGTGTACTCGATCCAGGTCATTGCCCAGCCGGACCGACGGGTCAATGACCTTCTCGAGATCGGCGCCAGTGCCGTCTGGGCAGTGTTCATCATCGACTATCTGATCCGGTTCAACCTCGCCACCGACCGGAGGCGATGGTTCGTCCGGCATCTCATCGACCTGGCCGTCGTCGCCCTTCCCTTTCTGCGGCCACTGCGACTGCTGCGATTACTCGTTCTGTTCGGCGCCCTGCAGAAGGCGGTCGGCTGGGCGGTCCGGGGCCGGGTCATGATCTACACCGCGTTCAGTGTGGTGCTGCTGATCTACGTGGCTTCGCTGGCGATCCTGGAAGCCGAGCGTTCGGAGCCGGGCTCGAAGATCAGCACGTTCGGCGATGCGGTGTGGTGGTCGGTCACCACGGTCACCACAGTCGGCTACGGCGACTTGTCTCCGGTGACGGGCGCCGGCCGGGTCATCGCCGTCCTGCTGATGATCGGCGGGATCAGCCTGGTGGGTGTGGTGACCGCGAGTCTGGCTTCGTGGATCATTCAGCGGGTGGCTGAGGAGGACAACGCGAACCGGGCCGCGACGACCGCGGAGATCAGTGCGCTCCGGGCGGATATGGACCAGCGGATCGACTCGCTCACCGTTGAGTTGCGACAACTCAACGGCCAGAACAATCTCGGTCAGCACACAGCAAGCCAACCGCACTCCAGGTGAGTCAGGCGGAGAAGTTGAGTCAGGCGGAGAAGTATTGCGCCCGAAAAACGATCGGGCGTGCATCGCCGCGCAGCCTCAGTCCTCCTTGCGGATCAGCTGCTGTAGGGCTGTGTGATCCGCTGCCAGCAGATCGGCGATGCGCTCCGGGTTCACGTCAGCGACGATGATCTCTCCGACGTCCTGTTTGACTCCGGTGAAAAGGCCCTGAGCCTTCATCTTCTCGGTCTGATAGACGTTGTCCTCAGTCGGCGTCACGTAGTACACGGCGTCGGCCTTGAACCGATGCACCAGCCACAGGTGGATCAGTGTCATCAGGCGCTTCTGCCGCAACTTAGCCGAGTAGGTGTTCTGGTCGCGGATGGTCAGAATGCTGCGGCCGTGCCGGTCTTTGATCGGATCGAACATCACGTCGGCGAGCTTCTCGCCCCCGGAGTCACCGTAGATGGCCAGTTCCAACACATCCGAGCCGGCGCGACTCGGCCGTAGTTGCGCGCGCAAACGCTCACCGAGCTTGTAGTGCTCGCTCCACAAAGCCAGCCAGTCCTCCAACAGCTTCTTCGGGACTTCGGTCTGGACCAGATGCTGAACCTGGGTCGAACCCTTGCCCATCGACTTGGTTGTCGCGGTGCGCCCCGACGAGGCGGCCAGCGCGGCATCGCTACGCGGCCCGCCGACCAGCGTTTGCGGTGTGCGGTAGGGCGATTCGATCAGACGCATCTTGCGCTGCAGGCGCGCCAGGGCCAGCATGCCGTCCTGTCGCAGGGCGGTGGCGAACTCCTCGGCTGCCACCCCGTCGATCTGGTGGCCACCGTAGGTCATGAAGTTGAAGACGAAGCCCATCTTGCCCAGTTCCTCGGGGAACGCCCGCATCTGCTCGTCATTCATCCCGGTGGTGTCCCAGTTGAATGACGGAGACAGGTTGTAGGCCAGCATCTTGTCCGGGTAGACAGCGTGGATGGCCTCGGCGAACTCCCTGGCGTCGGCAAGATCGGCGGTCTTGGTCTCCATCCACAGCAGATCCGCGAAGGGCGCTGCGGCAAGGGATTTGGCGATGGCATATGGAATCCCACCGCGCACCTGGAAGTACCCCTCCGGTGTCTTCGCCCGGTCGCAGTCCCACGGGGCCGAAACGCCTAGTTCGCGGGCTTTCTCGGTGGCCGCATACAGCGACGCCGTCGCCGCGAAGTCGAGCCACTCGGCGGGCTTCATCGCCAGTGCCTCGCCCTCTGCCTCCTTGAACCGCAGCACTTCGGCGATGGCATTGCCGTAGGTGTCCAGGCCGGCGTCTTCCTGCCAGGCATCGACGAAGGCCGATTCGACGCGGTCGAACAGAACGTCCAGCGAACCGGTGCGATCCGCCGTCCACACCGCGGCGGCCTCGTCGACGAGTGCGGTGATGCCGTGGCTTTGCAGCCAGGCGTCGGCGGCCGCGTACTCATCCTCGGGCAGTGCGTAGAGCAGATGGCCGTTCAGTTCGGTGACGCCCTGGCCGTGGAAGCGGCGCACCATTGCCAGGAAACACGCCTTGTAGGGCGGCACGGCGGGGTTGGTGGCCCCGAGTAGGAACGGCTGGTCACGCTCGTCGGAGCGGCCGTCGATCAGATTGGCGGCTTCCGCATCGGTGCGCGCCACGATCATGCCGGGCACCGCCATGATGTCCAACTGGAAGCGGGCGGTGTTGAGCCGCTTGATCTGCTCGTCGGACGGCACCAGCACCTTGCCGCCCTGATGACCGCACTTCTTGGTTCCCGGCCGCTGATCCTCGATGTGGTAGCCGGTTACGCCGGCCTCGACGAAACGTCGAATCAGGTTGCGTACATGCGGGTCTCCGCCGTGTCCGGTGTCGGCGTCGGCGATGATGAAGGGTCGGTAGTCCACCGCCGGGGTGGCGGCGCGCTGTTCGTCGGTCATCTGCAGGCGCAGGTACTGCTGGTTGCGGTCGGCGGTCAGGAGCGCGCGTACCAGTCCGGCGGCCTCGTCGGGCACCTGACTGAGCGGATAGCTGGCCAGGTCGGGGCCGGGATCCTCGGTGGTGGAACCCTTCGCCGAGGTGGCCCAGCCGCCGAGGTAGATGCCTTCGATACCGCAACGTTTCATGGTCACCGCCTGCCCCGGCGAGTATGGGCCGAAGGTGGTGATCGACTTGCGTTCGCTGAACAGTTCGCGCAACCGCGCGTGGAAGGCGGTCGAGGCCTCGCGGGCGACCGTGTAGTCGACCGGGATCGTGCCTCGCTGTTCAACGACCTGACGGGCGGTGTAGAGCCGGGTGATGCCCTCGAATCGGGCGCTGTCGAAGTACCGCTGGGTGGCGGTGACATCGTGCTCGAAGGTCGCGGGTGCGTTTTCTTCGATTCTGGACATGGCTGCTCCTTATCGAGCCTGGTCGAGCTGATTTCGCGCTGAAGGGTTCATCTAACCCTCTCCGGTTCCGGGTATTCCGGGCGGGGTGGGGAGTAGCGCTGCCGGGAGCGAATCCGGGTGCCGGGAACGGTCCCCCGCAGGGCCGCCCCCGGAACCTGTGGCCGGGCCGACTACGCCGAAACGGGCACGGAAACCGGCTCCTGGTCCGGCGCAACAACAGCCTCGGTGACAGGCTCGGTGACCGGCGCAATTACCTCGGCATCCGGTGACGGCTCCCCGGGTGCCGGCAAGTCGGTGTCGGAGGCCTGGTCGGAGGCCTGGTCGGCGGCCGGCACATGCTCCGGAGCGGCGTCGGGACCCTGCGGCGCGTCGGGACCCTGCGGCGCGTCGG